>CAJLYQ010000001.1 GCA_905210905.1 uncultured Christensenella sp.
AACCGCTGACCCCCTGCTTGCAAGGCAGGTGCTCTCCCAGCTGAGCTATACCCCCGTAAAAGGTCGCCAACTTATAATGCTTGAATATAATACCATTTATTAAGGCACTTGTCAACGAAATGAACCAACATTTTTAGGAAATAAAAAAACTTTTTTTCTAAGCGCTTAATATCCTTCGCACGGCGAATTCAATCTTCTTCTTCCGCAATTATCGATTCGTATTCCGCCCACCGCTCTTTCCTGATCGGCATCGGCGGATGATTGTCAAAAAACAACACGAGCGCAGGACTGACTTCGTTCCATACCGCTACGTACTCTCTCCTGACAAGATGCCCTTTCTTGATAAGGTTCTTACAAACCGCATGATAATTATAATACCCCACGCCGTTTATTGTTACCTATTATATACCCCTTATTCCGTATCCGCAAGGATTTGGCGCATCTTTTCGAAAAAAACACGAACAACAAAACTTCTCCCCATATCCGTTCGACGGGCGAGCGGGTGGGCTTCTCACGAAAAAAAAACGAAACTGCCGAAAATCACTCTTCCCGGCAGTCCTCGTTCTTATCCTTATTAAAACAGTAAATTATATCGCGGATTCTCTCTTCTCTTTAACCTTGTCGGCTATCGCCTTTCTCGCAAGGTCGACGGGGATTATCGTAACCGCCATCGCCACGACGAGCAACCACTGCAATATTCCCAGTCCGTAACAGTTGAACACCGTACTGCCGAGATAAACCATTATTATCTGAACCGCAACGATAAGCGCGACTATCCTTATAAACCCTTTGTTCTTCTTAATATTCGAGAAAAGGTTGAATTCTTCCGTTCTCGCATTGAACATATTAAACACCGCGGTCAGAATGAACATCGTAAAGAACCCGGTATGCAGCGTTTCTCCCGTTACTCCCAAAATCGTGTTCTCGCCGAAGAAAGTTTTGAACCACGGAACGTTAAGGAATATCATTCCGATACCGAAAAGGTACAATCCGCCCGTAAGTATCGCGCTCCACATTCTCTTGCTCGCGATGTCTTCGTCGCGTTTCTTCGGTTTCTCTCTCATATACTTGTCAAGCGCAGGCTCTCCGCCGAACGCAAGCGCGGCAAGCGTGTCCATTATAAGGTTAACCCAAAGTATCTGCGTGATCGACAGCGGACTTTCCTGTCCGAGCAAAGGCGTAATAAGAGAAATCAGCACCGCCGCAACGTTTATCGTAAGTTGGAACACGATAAACTTTCTTATGTTATTGAAAATCGTTCTGCCGTACAGAATAGCCTTTTCTATCGACTTAAAATTGTCGTTCATAATAACTATTCCGCTCGCCTCTTTCGCGACTTCTGTTCCGCTACCCATAGCGAACCCGACGTCCGCTTTCTTAAGCGCAGGCGAATCGTTTACTCCGTCGCCTGTCATTCCGACGACCATTCCCTTGCTTTGCGCTATGCCCACAAGCCTTGATTTGTCGCTCGGCAACGCCCTTGCGATAACTCTTAAATCGGGCAAAATCCGTCCTATCTCTTCGTCGCTCATCTCCCTGAGTTCCGTACTCGTAAGCACGACGTCCGTTTCCGCGGCAATAACTCCCGACTCTCTCGCAATCGCTACCGCCGTTTCTTTCCTGTCGCCGGTAATCATTACGACCTGTACTCCGGCGTTGTGAACTTCTTCAATCGCCGCCACCGATTCCGGTCTGATTTCGTCCCTTATTCCCAGTACGCCTACGAGCGTCCAGTCGTCTTCCGGCAAACTCTCGTCGCTGATTTTTCCTTTGCTGACGGCAAGTGCGAGAACTCTTATCGCTCTGTCCGCAAGCGCGTCTATCTTAGCGTTAAGCACGGAAAAATCTCCGCATTTAACTTCGTTTCCTTCTTCGTCGAAGTAACCCGTGCATTTAACGAGAATTTTTTCGGGCGCGCCCTTAATAAGCGTCATTCCGCCGTTGTCCGAACTTATCGAAGTTGCGGAATACTTGTTGGTACTGTTAAACGGTATGGTATCGATAACCGCAACCTTTTCCGCCGCCGAGCCGTGCCCCCTTGCCGCAAAACCGAGAACCGCCCTTTCGGTGGCGTTGCCGCCGAGCACTCTGACGTCGTTTCCGCTGCCCGTAACCACCGCGTTGGTGTTGTTCCTTATACTGAGCGAAAGAAGTTTGCCCAAACCGCCGATAACGTTGTCCGCCTCTTTGTACTCGTTGCCTTTACCGTCCACGAAAAGCACCGCCTCAAGGTTGCCTTTGGTGATCGTTCCCGTTTTGTCACTGAACAAAAGGTTGATACTGCCTGCGGTTTCTATCCCCTCGACTTTACGGACGAGAACGTTGTCTTTAAGCATCTTGCCCATATTCTGCGCGGAAACTATGGCTATCATAAGGGGAAGCCCTTCGGGGATTGCCATAACCATAATAACGACCGCAAGTTCTACGGCGGTTATCGCGTCCTGTACCGGAGTTTCCCAGTTGCTGAAATATTCGGCAATTCTCGCCGCGTCGAAACCGTTGTTCATAAAGAATTTTTGGAATATAAACGCAAGAGCGATGACGATACCGCCGATATATCCGAACGTGCTAATTTTTTTCGCTAATTTTTTGAGTTTAACTTTAAGCGGACTGTCTCTGCCGTCGTCGGCTTGAAGTTCGCTCGCTATTCTGCCGTAAACCGTCTTGTCCCCGACGGATTCGACGCAAAGCGTCGCGCTGCCGTTGCAAACGACCGAACCGCGGTAAAGTTTATACTCGCTGAAAAAGTCAACCCCGGTATCGGTGTCGACGTAGTTTTCCGGAACGGGTATCTTCGGCGCTTCTTTGGCTTCTCCGTTAAGCACGGACTGATCGACTTTAACCGTTCCGTCCGCAAGAAAACCGTCTGCAGGAACTTTGTCGCCCATCTGCAACATAACGTAATCGCCAACCACGACGTCGTCTACGGATATTTCTTCCATAGTGCCGTTACGATAAACCTTGCACTTTATTTTCGACGCTTCGTCCTGAAGTTTACGGAACGAGTTCTCGTTCTTGTATTCGGAAAACGTGGATACCAGCGTAGCGAGCAAAACCGCAACCGCTATTCCCACGGGTTCGAACCACTCGGTTTTTCCCAGCGCGGCAAAAACTATATTTATCGCGAGCGCAACGCAAAGTATTCTTATCATCGGATCGCCGAAGTTTTTCCATAACTTTTTCCAAAACCCGTCGCCCTTTATCTCGGTAAGCGCGTTGCTACCGTACTTCTCTCTCGACGCCGCAACCTGCGCGTCGGTAAGGCCTTTTGTTTTCATTGCTTTTTTGTTAATCTCCGTATTAGGAATATCGTTGTTAATTTTATATTTTATTATTCCCGTTGTCAACGAATAAATCGTATTCATAACGGGCAAACGTCTATCTTTTTTCATTTGCGAACGCAAGCGTTTCGTTTGCGTTCGCTTTGCCGCGGCACGCTTTCTGCCCACGAAGAAAAGGGGCGGTTTCTTCCGCCCCTTTTGCTATCGTTTATCTGTTCTTTTTCTTAAATCCGGCTATGAGTTTACGGAACCCGCCTTTCTTACGATTGCACATATCAACCATTCCTTCCACGGACATCTGACTGAACAGTCCGCCGGTAAATCCGCTGAAACTTCTGAGCGGCATATCGACTACCGACTGCGTTATCATTTCCGGGTTCTCCGTGCCGATGGCGACGATTTTACTGCCGAATTTAAGCACTCCGCAAAGGAATTTGCCGAACGGCGAAACCGCAACCTGTCCGACGCTGTTGTTTATCGTGAGTTCCCCTACCTTGAACGGGTCGTTGTTCACGATTTCCACACCTAACGCCGCAAACTCGTTGTCGGGGATTTCTTTTACCGACGCAATATCGTAATAACTCGGCGCGGTTTGTCTGTAATCGGGTATTTCCGCCGTCGGAAGAGCAGACTCGACGTAAACCTTTTCGGTAAACTTTATATCCCTGCTCGACGCGCCTATCATTACGGAAAACTCGCCGCTTTCGACGTGCCAGTCGCATATTTTTACGTTGTAGTAAGCAAAACTTCTTGCGTCGAGAGAGAACGTGACTTCCTTGCTCTCGCCTGCTTTAAGGAACACTTTTTTGAACCCTTTGAGTTCTTTTTCCGGACGGAAAATCGTGCTTTCTTCGTCCTTAACGTAAAGTTGAACGATTTCCGCGCCGTCGCGGTCGCCCGTGTTGGTTACGGTAACCGACGCAGTAAGCGGTTCTCCTTCCTTTATTCTGTCCGCGCTTAGTTTCATATCCGAATACTCGAACGAAGTATAACTCAGTCCGTACCCGAACGGGAAACGAACGGCTTTTTTCGCCGCGTCGTAGTAACGGTAACCGACGTAAACGCTTTCTCTGTATTCCACCGTTCTCGGTCCCATCGGGAAGTATTTCGCGCTGAGCGCGTCGTTGTCGAACGCGTACGTTTCGGGAAGTTTTCCGCTCGGGTTTACTTTGCCGAAAATAACGTCGCGCGCCGCTTCGCCGCCCGCTTGTCCGCCGAGATAGACGTTGAGTACCGCTTTGGCTTCGTCTATAAATCCGTCCGTCTTTATCGGAGAACCGCCAGCAAGAACTACGATTATATTCTTGTTTATTTTTGCGAGTTCTTTTACGAGCGTGTTGTGCGAAGACGGTATCTCCATATGTTCACGGTCGAACCCTTCGCTTTCGTATGCGTCGGTAAGTCCGATAAACACGAGTACGGCGTCTTTGTATGCGGACACCTTTTTCGCTTCGAGCATAAGCCTTTCGTTGTATCCGTTGCCTTTAAGCGTGTATCCGGGCGCATATTCGTATTGTATGCCTTCTTCGTCGAGCGCTTGCACGAAAGAAACCGTCTTGGGCGGATTGATATGGCTGGAACCTGCCCCCTGATAACGTAAATTCTTCGCAAGCGCGCCGATTACCGCAATTTTTTTGGTTTTGTCGAGCGGCAAAGCCTTGTCGACGTTTTTAAGAAGAACCGCGCTCTCCGCCGCCGCTTTGCGCGCGACTTCGTGGTGTTCGTCAAGTTTTTGCGGCGCGTTTTCGACGATTTTCGACTTGCTTTCAAACGCGTATTTTATCATACGCAGAACCACGACGTCGAGTTCGCTCTCGTCGAGTTCTCCGTTTTGTACCGCTTTTATTATGTTGCGGTCGTTAAATCCTTTGTTCCCCGGCATTTCGAGATCGTTGCCGGCTTTAACCGCTTCCACGCGGTCGTTGATTGCGCCCCAGTCGCTCACGACGATACCGTCAAAACCCCACTCGTTGCGCAATACGTCGGTAAGCATACGCTTGTTCTCCGACATATAAGTGCCGTTTACACGGTTGTAAGAACTCATTACCGTCTGCGGTTTGGCGCACTTTACGACGTGTTCGAACGCGCTCAGATAGATTTCTCTGAACGTTCTTTCGTCAAGACGAGTGTCGATACTCATACGAAGATGTTCCTGATTGTTGGCGCAGAAGTGCTTAAGGCTGACGCCTACGTCTTCGCCCTGTACGCCGTCAACGTACGCCGCCGCCATTCTGCCGGTAAGATAAGGGTCTTCGGATAAATATTCGAAGTTTCTTCCGCAAAGCGGACTCCTTTTAACGTTTATCCCCGGTCCGAGAACGGTCGCTACCTGCAACGCTTTCGCTTCTTCCGCTATCGCCTTGCCGACTTCTTTAATCAGGTCTTCGTCCCAACTGCACGCAATCGTGCTTTCCGGCGGAAAACAAGTAGCCGTTTCCGCAGGGCGCATAACGTTGGTCCCGGCACTCTGCTTTTCTTTGCGCAGTCCGTGCGGACCGTCGCTCATCCATACCGAAGGTACTCCGAGCCGCTCAACGGGTTTCGTCAGCCAAAAAGTAAGCCCCGAACAAAGCGACGCTTTCTCTTCCAACGTCATCTGTCTTAAAATCTCTACGTATTTAATATCGTCCATCTTTTTTTCTCCGTTCTTCTTGCAACGCCGAGCGTTGCATCTCATTACGCAATAAGTATATTGCTTATATAGGTCTATCACACGACAGCAACGTAGGACGTTGCACACCTTTACGCATTAGGTGTATTACATTTATAGGTACATCGCACGACAAAAGCGAATTCCGTTATCCCCCTGCTGTCAACTCCGTTGACACCTTCCCCCAAGGGGAAGGCTTTATGCGGTGGTTGCAATTTGCCTGTTCGCTTTTCACCCTTCACTCTATAGGGTGGGCGGGTGGGCATACGCACTTTATCTCACGGTAAAAATTCCCGAAAAGCGGGAATTCACTTCTCGCTTTTCGCCCTTATGGGGATCGAGCAAGGGGCAGCGCCCCTGCGAACTTCGCTTCCTAAGCAAAATGTGTCATTTTGCTTCCTTGGAAGTCCGACTTATGCGGATTAAAAATTTATCCGCACGTCGGCAATTCTTGCCGACTGCGAGTAAATTTCCGCATAACGTTTGGTCGGTTTTTATAACAATAGCGTTTTATCTTCCCCCATACCCATCATTCCGTCGAGAACGTATTTATTTCCGTCTTCGTCCATAACGTAACCGGTGAGTTCGCCGAACGCTACGAAGTAGTCGATGTTTACGATAGGTTTTGCGTGGGTGATCATACGGAAGATGTCGTAAACTTTGAAGTGAACGTCTACCATTCCGTGTTCGTCTTTAATAATCCAGTTCGCGCTGCCGTCGAAGTTTTTCGTTTCCACGTCGCGGGTAAAGGTTACGGGCGGCAGTATGCTCGTTTCGTTTTCGAACCAGATAAGGTTTTCGTTGTATTTTTCTTGGTCTATCGACTGATTGCGGGTAAGGTTAAACGCAAACCATTTCTTTTCGCCGTTGGTTTCGTTTATGCCCATCGTGGTAACCCAGTCGTAGTGCGCTCTTCTGGGGTAGTAACCTCTGTGGTCGTCTACTATCGCCGTGCTTTCTTCGTCGGTGTGGTAGGTTTCGCCGTTAAAGGTGAGCGTTCCTTCCGCGTGGAAGAAGTCTTTTTGCGAATAAAGCGGACGATGGCGTTCTTCGATCGGCGCAAAAGGTATGCTGACTACGCACGGCTTGGAAATTCTCTTGAGCGAGAACTTGTACTCGATGGAATTCGTTCCGTCGTCGTGGTGACCTTCGAGATCGCATCTGCCGTCCTGGAAATTGTTGACGTATTTTACGTGCGAGTTTTTAGTAACCGCTTTCGCTACCGAGCCGTTGATAAGGTTGGGCGCGATAACCGTGTCTTTGGATTTAAGGTTGGTGCTCCAACTATAAACCTTTTTCTTCGCCTTGTCGTAGTAAACGTTGAGCGTAAGACCGAAAATGCCCATATCGCAAACGACGGCAAGCAAAACGCCTTGTTTCATATTAACTTCGGTGGCTTCCCATAACGTGAGTTTGTACTTCTTAAGACAATCGGGCGCGTGCGTCGGGTTCTTAATTCCCATCAAATCCATAGTCTCAAACTCTTTGTCAAACGTGCCGAAAACACATTTTCCGTCTTTAACCATATCTTTAGGCGTAGCAACCGCTCTTCTCTTGTCGGATATAAACTTACTGTATTCTCCCATTTTTTACCTCCGAAATAATTTTATGTTATTATTTTAACTTATTTCCGATAACTTTTCAAGGGGGTAAAATTAAAAAAATAACGGCAAGCAACGTGGGACGTTGCATCCCTTTACGCATTAGGCGTATTACATTTATAGGTACATCGCACGAAAAAAGCGTATTCCGTTATCACCCCTGCTGTCAACTCTGTTGACACCTTCCCCCCAAGGGGAAGGCTTTTCGTTGCTGTCAACTTTGTTGTCACCTTCCCCCGTGGGGGAAGGCTTAGTCTGTTTCATTTTTGCGGACGTAAAGAGGCACGATATATACGACTCTTTACTCCCAAAAATTACGGGCGTGTACCGTAATTTTTGCCCGAATAGGGGGATGGTGGGGGAATCTCCCACGCCAAACTATATAGAAAGCGGAATGTGTCATTCCGCTTCCTTGGTAGTCCGACTTATGCGGATTAAAAATTTATCCGCGCGTCGGCTTTACGCCGACCGCGAGTAAATTTCCGCATAACGTTTGGTCGGTTCTCTCTTATGCAACGATGTTGATATGAACTTTCAGATTCAACACCGAGTCGCCAACCGCAACGTTGTCCAGACACAGAATGTACTTATTCGCCGTACTCGACGTATCGATATAAGTAAATCCGTTTCCGTCGCCGACGCTTATCAAATTGCCGAGTTCGTCGGTAAGGTACGCGTCTTGCCACGGCAGTACGATCGACGCTTTTTGCGTTCCCGTAACGTGTCCGCCGTCACCGAATAGCGACTTGAAGATTAAGTAGAATATCGCATTCGGCGTAGGTATTCCCAAAATCTTATCGTCTTTGTTCTTGTACCACGGGTTATTCATGAAGTATTCTACGTCCCAGTCGTACGCTACCGTAAGCAAGGGCAGGTATCTTATATCGAATTCCGAACCCTTCTTGATTCTGAGCAATACTTTTTCGCCGCTTTCGTTGCCCGTCGTACCGTACCAGTTTTCGTAAACGTTTCCGCTCGTGTTCTTCAGATTCCACAACTTATCGGCGGTTCTGTTGTAAGTGTATCCGGTGGGTACTGCGCTTACTTCGGTGTTGGAGAACGAATAGAGCATGTCGTCTTCGGACATCGAGTTATCCGGTCTGATAAGTTTGAGATTGCTCGAATTGATCTTCCAGTCGCTCTTCTCGTTAAGATACAGTTTCAGATAATCCTTAATGCTGCTCTTATACTGCTGATATTTCGATTTTTCGAAGTAGAACGGCGCGTTCTGTCCGTAAGTTGCGACGATGATCTTTCCGCCGATACCATCGAGCGTTGCCGGGTATGCCGCGCGTCCGCTTACCGACCAGGTTATCTTAGCGAGTTGGTCGTCGTTCACGGCGTACTGTTCTTTGTCGACTTCGCTGCCTTCTTCGCCTTCGGTGACGGTTCCGAGTTTATAAACCGCACTTTGCGCCACGCTGGTACTGCTCGTGCTCGTGTTCGTCTTTACGTAACGTCCGTCGCGATATACGCTGGTCGAAAGCACTCCCGTGCCGTTAGCCGCTCTCATGCCGTCCGCCTGGTTCGAGTTCAGTCTTGCTTCTCTTACCGTTCCGTTTTCCCGTTCGTAGAACACGTAGGTCATATCGTTGGCTATCGTGCTGGAAACGTTGGTGCTTTCCGCGTCGCCGTACTCGATCGGGATATAGATATTTGCAGGAGTCGTCGCTCCGCCGCCGTAACGAACCACGAGGTTTTCGGGGAGTTGATACGACTTCGTTCTGCTTACCGAGATAAGCGAAGGAACGTTGGTAGAAATTTGTTTTCTGTCGCTTAATTGCGTGAATTCCCATGCTACCTTTTGTCCGCCTTTTCCGGCAAGGGTCATCTTTGCGTACTGGTCTCTTTCTCCGAATCTGACTTCCCCGAAATACCACTTATTGTAGTTGTTTCTGTACGTTCCGCCACCGTAGATGTCGAGTACGTTAATATAGTAGTTTACGCCGTTTACGTTGTAGTAAATGCGATAACCGTAGTATTTGTCGAACTTCGGTTGCAGATTGCTTGCTTCGTCGTAAACCACGGAAGTAAGCGCGGAGTTGCCGTTGTAGAAGTTCTTCGCGAGTATGTCGGCGTTCTTCGTGCCGTCAGATTCGGTAATCGCGGTCAGCGGGAACATTATGATATCTTCGGGTCCGTACTGTTCGGTCGAACGGAAGAGTACCACGGAGTTTGCCGTGCCGGCAATCAGCCACGGAACGACTTTGAAGTTAAGGCTTACCGACTGATCGTCGATACTCATCTTGAACGTCGTCGCTCTTTCTTCGTCGTTGAAGTTTACCGTTATCTTGTTTTCGTTGCCGCCGCTCCAAAGCGCCACAAGATACTTCTCGTATTCCGCTGTTTGCGCTCCGCGGTAGTAGTGATAGTACGAATCGAGACTTCCGCCCTTTTCGCCGTTCTCCATCCACGCGTTCAACCATTCGGAGAACGACCCGTAAGCGGTGAATTCGTCCGAAACGTTTCCGCCGAAGTGGCTTAGCGCCGCCGTGAACTCGTCTTTAAGCGCTTTGCTTCCTGCGTAAATCATTACGTAGTCGGGCATCTTGATTCCGCCGTCTTCGATGAAGTAGTACGGGCTTTCTATGGTAAATCTGCCGGTAACGGTGTCATAACTTATCATATGCATCGTTCCGTACGACGTATCGGCGTTGCTGCCCCAAGTCGTGTCGCGGAGATAAATCTTACCGTTCGAAACGAGATAGTCGTGATGTCCGTCGCTCTTCGCGTCAATAAGACTTTCGAAGTACTTAAGCCACGCGTATCCGTAGATATCGACGGTCACGCCTTCGATTACCGTATTCGTCATATCGATTCTGTACGCGTCCGCCTGCGCCGATTTACCGTTAAATCCGTACTTCATCGTCGGTATCGCGAACGGAATGTACTGTTCTTTCGTGCTTACCTTAACGACGATTTCTTGCCGTTCGTTTCTGCCTGCGGCAAATCCGGGAACTTTCATTAAGAACTTAACGCCCGTACCGCGGTAGTTGATACCGTAGGTAGCGTCCATCTTGAATATCATCTGAACGCCGTTGTTGTACAGTTCTCCGTCCACTTCGCCGCTTATTTCTTCGCTCGTCAGAATGAACGTGACTTTGTTCTTCTTGCCGTTTACGACGACTTCGCCGATATAGTCGGTCGCGTTCTTGCCGTATACGAACCTTACGGGAGTGGTCGTACCTTTGCCGTAAACGTAGTAGACCTGACCCGCTCTGTTCTTGAACACGCCCCTGCTTATTTCTTCGCCGATATTGAACTTACCGATGTAGTCGTAAACTTTAAGCGCTTTTTCGAGTTTGTCTTTGTCAAGGCACTTAACGGTAAGTATATCGCCGTTGTCGAGCGTAACGGTCTTGTCTGTAAGTACGCCGTCGACGAACAGGTTTGCCGTAAATCCGTTTACTATTTCGTAGTATTCGTTGCTTTCTTCGGCGAGTTTATGGTAATAAACGACTTCGCCGTCTGCGGTAGTGCCGTGCGGAACCGCGGTATTGACTCCCGCTATTCTCGACTTGAACTTCGCTTTGAACGGAATTCTTTGTCTGCTGAGTTCGGAGTCTTTTCCGCTGTTGGATACGATACCGTAAACGTCGAACGTACCGCCGCTCGTCTTGATCGTGATACTGCTGTCGCTGAACGTAAGTCCGACGTACTGCGTGTTAACTTGTTCGCTCAGGTCGTAACTGCTCGTCTTAAGCGTCACGTTGAGCGCTTTGTCGATAGCCGTTTCCTTAAATCTGAGCGTCGCTCCGTACTGACCGTACTTAAGGTATCCTTGTTCGTAATTGCCCGTCGCTTCGTCCTGCGCGAATCCGTCCGGATTGTTGACGTATCTTACGAACGGGTCGAACTCGAACGTGTTGGTCGAAGAGTTGTAGAACGGTGCGGTCGTGCCTTCCGCCGCGCTCGTGACGAACAGTACGCTTTCTACCGTTCTTTCAACGTAGATTACGGGTACGTCGAACGTCTGAACGCCGCCTGTCGCCTGTTCGCTTGCCGAACCGAAGGTTACGATAAGTCTGCCTACGCCGCCGCCGTAACCGATCTGTCTGCCCGCGCCGCTGCCGGTCGCTTTCTTGAGCGTAACCGCAACTCCGCCCGCGCCGTTGCCTTTAACGGTTTCTATCGCATAGCGGTTTACGTTTGCGTCCGCTCCGTCGTAACTAATCGTGTCGAAGGTGTGACTTACGATGTTGCTTATCGTTCCGTTATAACCTTCGCCCCAAGCGTATTTCGAGTTGTCTTTACCGATTATCGTCTTGCCGGAAACCGTTTCGTCGTAGTTGACCGTCTTGTCGAAGGATTCGATTATTCCGTAAACGTCGATATAGTAAGCGTCTTTGTCAAGACCCTTGCCCGTTTCGTACGTCATATCGAGTATTCTTACGTCGATCGCGTCGCGGAACACTTTTTCGCTCGTCGAAGAAGGAACGTAGTCTTTGCCGTTCGTCTTAGGAGCGACTCTGAGTCCGTATGCGTCGGACGCGCCCTTTCTCGCCGCTTCGGAATCGGTTACGTCCGCTCCGACGGTAAGTTCTACCGTAACGTTTCTTCCGGTGTACAGATTGCTCTTAACCGTCGCATAACCCGTTCTCGCGTCGTAAATCTTGTAGTTGTCGCTCGTGAGCATATAGGTTATTTCGTATCCGCCTTCGCATATCGCTTTCGCGTATCTGAAGTATGTGAACGTCGCGTTGGCGTTGCCGCTTTCGTCGGTGATTTCTTCGCTGTACGTCGCGCTCGTCGCGTTGATACGGTTGTTCGATTCGAACATCGCGTTCTTGAGATTGTACGGATCGAGAAGGAGTTCGTACGTGCTGGTCGCGCCGCCGTTGAACTTGGTATAGATAAGGTCGTCTATAGCCGCGTACGTTCCTTTCGCGCCTTTCGGGTCGTAACTTACTTCGTAGTGCTTGATCGCTCTGTTGGTTACGGACACGCTTACTCTCGCCGTCTGTACGTTGACGGGGTTGCCGTCTTCGTCGACGTCTTTATAAACTTTGGCGAGAACGATGGTGTTCGTTTCTTTTTCGTCGTATTCGCCGCCGTTTATGCTCATTACGCTAAGTACCGCCGAGTAATCCCATATTACCGAAAGTTTGGTCGTTTCCGTACCGTTCTTTCTGTCGAGAAGTACTTCGATTTCGCTCGGTAAACCGTACGAAGAGTAGTCTTTTCTGCCGTTGTAGTCGACGTAAGCGTTCGTTTTGAACTCTCCCATATTTACGAATCCGACGAACGGCTCGATTACCAGATTCTTCAATTCGTAAACGTCGAGTCCGGCGTTGCGTTCGTAAACGAGCATTTCGTTGCCGTGGTACGTGCCTGCGGCGGATATGCCCGCTTCGTCGGTGTTGACGATGCCGAGAAGCATTGCTTTTTCTATTCTTACGACAACGTCGAATTCCTGTCTTAAACTGCCTGCGCCGATGTACGCTTTAACGGTGTATTCTCCGCCGCCGGGCGTGTATTCGACGCTGCGCCTGGAGAGTTCGTCGATCGTTATGCCGTCGGCAAGACGAACGGGTTGGTTACCGCTACCGTACTGAGCGTATACCGCGTACGGGCTGTCGTCCGACGCAAAGTCGCCGAGATATACTTCTTTGTAGATATCGCCCGAAAGTTCCGTTTCGTCGCCGATAACTTCTTTACCGTCGACTACCGTTCTTTCTTTGAACACGACGGATACGATCTTTCTCGAAAGCAAGGTCGCGCTTACGGGGTAAGCCGTACGAACTTCGAAACTGTTTTGTCCGTTTGCTCCGTAAACCACCGTGCTACCCACGTTGAAGTAGATTTCGTGCGTCGCTTCGGCAAATCCGCTTGCGTTGTAAGCGTCGTAGTCGATATTGCCGTCGTCTATCTTAATGCTTACTTTTCTCTGCTTGCCTGCCTGAATTACTTCGCCGTCGAAGATTACGTCGCTCGTGATAAGCACTTCGGTGTACTTCGCCTTGATAGCGTCCATACTCATTCCGCTCGCCTGTTCCGCGTTGCCGTTCGAATTGTACGGGTCTACGGTAACCGCGTCGGGAAGGTCGCCTAGTTTAACGCCGTCTTTTTCGTCTATCGACGTGATGATTTCCTGCGCTATCTTAAGGGTAACTTCGTCCGTTCTGTAACCGAAGGTTCTGTTGCCGATAAGTGCGAGCGCGGTAGGTCTCTTGCCGTTTGCCGCAAGTCCGGTGTAGTCGTATTCGTCGATGTTGCTCCATACGACGTCGAGCGTTACTTTTTCGGTTACGCTTTCGTCTACTACGACCGTAACGACCGCCTTGTCGGGCATTATCGAAGTAAGATCGTCGTACGCCGACGCGATAACTTTGTCGAAGTCGACGAGTTTGTCGCCGTTGTAGTACTCGATACCCGTTATTTCGGTAAAGCGTCTTATCGTAGAATTGTAAATTCTTACTTTAACGGTTTGTTTGTTGTTGTAGGTCGTGCCGAAGACGATTTCGGTATCGACGTAACTGCGGTTGTAGAAGTTTTTCATTTCCGCAACGCTCAGGTCTATCGTGCCTTTGAGTTCGCTGTAACGTTCGGGATCGTTGACCGGTTTGGACGCGTTTCTCGTGTAAACCACGCTGAACGTTCCTTCGCCCGAAAGGTCTACTTTGTACGGATCAATGCTCATTTCGTAGTCGTATTCTTTTCCGTACGCTTTGCTGATCGCCACTTTTTCGCCGTTGAATTCCGCTTCGCCGTCGATACTCGATATCGTTGCGTCGGAGATGAAGTTGTACGTTCTGTACTCGCCCGAAGGTTCGGTGAGAACGACGCCGTCTTTCGCGTTGACTACGTTAGCCAAATCGAAGGTTACCCAAGTCTGCCACTTGTTGGACGCGCTGTTTTCCGAATATCCGTAAGAACGAACGAGAACTTCGATTTCCGTGTTCGTCTTGCCGTCGAACCCTACTCCGTCGTCCGTGCGGTCGCCGTTGTTGTTGCTGTCGTTCTTGTAACGCCACAGTACCTTTTCTCTGCCGTTTTCGTCAAAGTAGGTGGCGAGTTCCCACACGCGGTTGAAGTAAGATATTACGCTTTGCGTCGCGCCCGCTTCGGTACTCGTCCGGAGCAGTATCGCGTCGTTGTCGCTGGTCGCGCTCGTTTGCGTGAAGTACCAACCGAGCGTGATGTCTATGGATTCTTCGTCGTACGGGTCTACTCCGAGTCTGATAAACTCATCGCTCCATTCCGGTCTGTAAGACGTTCTTTCGCTGAGTTCGTTGCCGATCGTGTTGTAGATAAGGCGTTCGACTTTGATTATGCTGAGTTGAACGGGTATGCCGCGTACTATCTGGCTGCCGAACACATTGTCTTTGAGTACGAGTTCGGCGTAAGCAAGGTATCCGGCGATGCCCACGTTTTCTCTGAGCGAAGCGATTATCTTGTCTTCGTCGAGCCAGGTAACGGCTTTGGAGAAGAATTCCGCCTGACCGTTCTTGTCGACTACGCCCTTGAACGAAACGTTCGCGTTGCCGAGTTCGGTTATGTTTTCGGGTACGGTTTCGGTGACGATAACCGCCGCGACTTTGCTTACCGTTCTCGTATCGATCGTTCTCGGCAATCCGATTACCGCTCTGGTGTATTCGTCATACCACTTATCCCACGCGTACGCTTTTCTTTCCGTCGTCGTGGAAGAAGGCGTCTTCGACTGCGCTTCGTCGACGAGTTCGGAGAGTTTTCTCGTAGATACCGTGCCGGACGCGTAGATAAGGTCGTAACCGTTGCTCTTCGCGCCTTCGTAGGTAAGGGACGCCCAGGTGAGTTGCTGTTTGAGCAGGATCACGTCGAGCATAAGCGCGTCTACGGGGCTGTAAAGGTCGCTCGTTTCTTCCACATAAGAATCGTAAACTTTTTCCCAAACGTACGCTTTCGCGCTCGTTTCTCCGATAAGCGGGAATCTGCTTCTGTAATCGTTGTAAGAAGCGGTCATCTCGTTACGGGTAAGTCTGTCGCTCTGTTCGTACAATACGTCGTACGCTTTCGCTTTCGCTTTGTCGGAAGTGTAGGACGAGTTCGTCTTCGCGCTTTCGAGAAGCACTTTCGTGATAATCTCGTTCATTTCAGTGCGGGCGAAACCTTGTTTGCCTACTTCGAGGTCGATGACGAAACTTGCTTTGCCCGTTCTCGAACCTAACGAGTAATCCACGAGGCTCGAATCGTCGTACTTCTTAATCGGTATGGAGTAAGAAAGTCCGTTTTCGCCCTTGACGTAGATATAAGGTTTAACTTCGTATCCGTCTTCGGTCGGTACGACGAGCGCAACGTATTCTACCGTCGGGTTCGCTCCGAGCGAAACTTTTTCGCCTATCGCGCTTTCCGCTTCCGAAGTGTTTTCGTACACGATACCCGTTTCTCTCTTAAGGTTAAGCGCGTTGAGCACGTCGGTCACTTTGTCACCGGTGGTCGATTGTTCGTACGGAGTAACGGCGTCGTAAAGTTCGCCTTCGAGTCCGTCGCTCGTGCCGGTGATGCCGGACGCCTGAATGTGCACCCAAACTTTGACGGTCTGTACGTTACCGGTAGCGTCGGTTATTTTGTAACTTACGGTGTAGTTCTGTTCGCTCGTGTCGAGGCTGTCGTATTCGGCAAGCGTTCTTCCGAGTTTGTTGCGTTCGACTTCGAAGGAATTCGGTATGATTTCCCAGCCGTCGATCACTTCTTCGTTGCCTTCCGCGGTAAGACGGGCAAGCAATACGTCGAACGAACTTATCTTCTCCATCGTTTCGTACGGGTTGGAGTTGTTGAGCGGGTTGATGTCGATCATACCGCTGTAAGTATTCGCTCTCGTCGTCGCGTCGCTTTCTTTCATACTCGGATAGAGCGACATAAGTCTTGCTTTGATGAGTTCTCTGTCCGCGCGTACGACGCCGCTGCCTACCACGCCTTCGCCTTCGATTGCGGCAGAAACCGTATCGATGGTGTAATTCTTGACTTCGAGCAGGCTTATCTTAAGCGAGTTCCACGCAGTATTCGACTTGTAGTTTTCGCCGTTTGCGTCTTTGCCGTACGTTCTGTACTTAAGGTTAATGTACGCGTTGTCGTAATCGGTGAGAGAATCGTACGCTTTAATCCTGTTGCCGTCCTTGTCTTTGTAGGTCGTGTAGGTGTAGTCCAACGTCCATACGAGGTCGTTGTAGATATACGTCTTTTCTCTGAGCGGATTGTCGTTTACCTTTTCGGTGGAACTGTATTCCGCCATAAACACGTCGTAGAACTTGTCGATGAAGTTTTCCACCGATTCTTTGTACGGGTCGAACTTGATTCTCTGAGCGAGTTTGAGCAGTTCGGTCTTAATCGTGTTCGCCGTGTCGGTCGCTCCGTCCGCTCCCTCGAGAGAAGCGTTGACGACTTCGATTTCGATTTCCGCAAACACTACGTTGCCGACGTAACCTTCGAGATAGTACTTCTCGCCGTCCATAGGTTTGAACCCTTTGATCGCGTCGAGGTTCCAGGCGATGCCTACGCCGTTGCTGCCTCTGCTCGTACCGGTGTTGAACCTTACGTTGACGCGGTTTGCCAAAATGTCTTTAACGGTGACCTGCGCGTCGTAGTTTCTTCTGCCGACTTCGCCCGAAGACGTACCCATCATCGACCAGGTACCGCCGATCGCTCTGAAGTCCGTAAGGTCGTACGGGTCGTAAATGATTATCTTTGTCGGGTTCGTCCACAGTCTTGCTCCCGTTCCGTCGTCTTCGCCTACCGCTTTGTATCCTTCTTCCTCGGAATATTCGTAGCGATAGAATCTAGCGTCGGAGAAGTCCGTCGTGATTACGTTGCGGATACCGAGTCCGTTAAAGTCGATGTCGACTTCCTGATAACGGTCGTCTTTAATGCTGTTTCCGTTATCTTTCATATCGTACTTGTCGCCGTAAGCGTCGAATACGAAGTAACGGTAATAAACTACCTTTTCGCCGGTGAGTTCGTCTACGAAGTAAACGTCCGTCGTCGAATAACTGTTGTGATTGCTCGAAGAAATCCAGTCTTCCATAAAGTCGGAAACGTGTTCGAACTTGCTTACGTAACTTGCGTAACCCGACGTGGAGCCGTTCTTTCCGTAATACGCGCCGGTAAAGTCTACTTCTTTACCTTTTTCGATAACCATCATCGTGCGGATATCGGACGCTTTGATTTCGTAAATCGCTCCGGTGTCGTTTCTGAACGTGTAAGACTTGGAAACGTTGGTTTTTTCCGTCTTTTCAACCTTCGCGTAGTAGTAGTCTTCGTACTGAGCAAGGTCGCTTCCCGCTTCCGCAGCCGCGATATACCTGTCCGTACCCTTTACTCTGACGTAAAGTCCCGCGCCGCCGCCTGCGGAAACCTGAGTGGACGTCTTGACGTAATAACTTTCGTTTATCTGCTTCGAACTCTTGGAGAAGAACTTGCCGTTTTGTCCGCTGTAATACGGGAAGTCGTAGTTCCACTCTTTCGACTTGTCGGGCGTAACGTCGGAGTCGACGTTCTTGCTCTCTACGGACGAACCGCCGTATTCCGCGTTTTTCGAATAAGTCGCGCCGTTAAGCACCAGTCTGATATTGTCGATCGAACCGTTTTCGCCGCCTTCTTCGAGAGAAACCTTGGCGTACACGCTTCTGTCGTGTTCTACGGTTTCGCGATAAAGTTTCGCGCCTTCGACTATTTCGTCGTTGCGTTGTACGGTGTACGCGCCTTCTATCGTCTTCTTGGAGTTGCTGCCTAAGAACAGGTCGTGTATGCTGCCCGTTTCTTCTTCGATAACGTTGCCCGTTTCGTCCTTCATGCTGAGCGCGTACGTCGCCGCGTTAAGCGGACTCTGATCAAGGTCGGACGTTTCGAACATATTGTACGAAGTGTACAGCGGCAACAATCCGCTTATCGTCCTGGAAACCATCGCGAGCAGGTCGCCGATCATCGTACCGATCTTGGAAAGTATTCCGCCGATGTCGAGAATCCAGAGTTTGGGTATCGCCTCGAAGGATTTCGGGCTGGCAACCGCAAACGCAAGAAGGTCTATAAGTCCGATATACGACTCGTCGTAATCGCCGCCGAACAGGTTGGTCAGCCAACTGAAGTCGTACGAATACTTGCCGAGTCCCGCCATATCTATAAGCACCATCATAAGGAGGTAGTGGATAAGACCCGAACCCGTCTTCTGGCTTGCGCTGATAATCGCCTGCAGGTATGCGCCTTCGCTCTGATAAATCTTGTCGCCTACTTTGAAGTCGTCTTCGTTGTATTGCCCTCTGTAAAGATTTATGAATCTGTCGATGTAGTAATCTTCGCCGTTCTTCGCGAGGTCTTTTTCTTTGTACTGCGACGCGTCGAAGTCGCTTTCGCTCGTACGGTTGGAGATACTGATATCCTTAGGCGTAAGGGACGCGTCGGGATTGACTTCCATCGTTCCGTCCATGCCCCACAGGAGATTGTTGACCATCATTATTATCTTGTTGAACTTACCGCTGTTAAGCCATACTTCAACGTAAGAATAGTTGTTGTAGATGATCTCGCCGCCGGTCTGGTACTCGAGTTCGTCGTATACGTAGGTGTCGCTGTCCGCACGGGTAGAAATATAGTCTTTGTCGAGAACGTCCGTACCTATTCTTATTCTCATACCTTCGAGCAAGGATGCGTCTTCGCTTACGTAGGTGTCCGACCAGTGCGCCGCTCTGCGTTCGAGGAAGAACTGAGCGTTGATATACTCGTCGCTGCCGTTTGCGTAAGCGAACGTCGTCGCCGCGCTTCTGTTCTTACCGTCGGTGTAGGTGACGTATTTTTCCGTTCCCGCCATACGCAGATCGATGTTCTGGTACTTCTTGGAACGAATTTTAAGTTTGTAATCCTTGCCTTTGGCAAGCGCGCTCGTGGTAATGCTGAACGTACCGTTTTCTTTATCGACCGACGTGCTGAAGTTGTCGGGTTCGAGTTCGTAATAGTCGTGTACGCCCACGGTCTGCCAGTTGCTGCCGCCGCGATCCGCCACCGCTACCCATATCGTGTAGTCGTCGGCAAGCGGTATCTGTTTGGTGTAATACTTCTTGTTGGCTTGATACGTTTCGTCCGCGGTGAGTTTGTATCCGTTGGTTGAAGAATCGAATTCGTAGAACTCGCCGATTATCGGGTTGCCTACGAAGAAGTCCGCCGCTTCGACGTATTCGCAGAGCGAACCGACGAAAGTAACCGTGTTTCTCTCTTCGTATTCCATAAGGAAGTAGATTTCCACGTTATAGGTCTTTTTCGATTCCGTACCCGGATCCGCCGCTTCGGAAGCGACGTTTTCGATCCATTCGTCGATCGCGGTTTCGTCAGCAAGGTACTTGAGTCCGGAATATCCGCCGCTCGTACCGTCCGAGTTCATTACCACTCTTCTCGCTACCGCCGCACCCGTCCACTTGTATCCGCCGAGCGTAACGTCGAAGAACTGTTTGCCGCCGCCAAGACTGCGCAGGTCGGGATAAACTTCGTACGACATATTGAACGTTCCGTACGTGTCGTCTTCGCGTATCATATTCGTCGTGCCGGACTTAAGTCCGCCGTTGTACTTGACGGTTACGCCGCCGATAAGGTCGTCTTTGGTCATTCCTGCAAGGTAAGCGTCCGCGGTTTCCGCACTCGTTCCGCTCGTAAGCGTAGCAAGCGACGCATAACCCTTCATCTTGACGAGAGAACTGTTTATACCCGACGTACGGTACATCGTGCCTTCCTGATTGAACACGAGAGCCTTTCTCGTCTGAGCGGGCTGAATGAACAGTCCGGTTTCGTTTGCCGGCGACGCATAGCCTTCGGCGTAGAAACTCAACGTTCCTCTGTCGCTGTTGACGTAATAGTATCCGTCGTGATAGATGTACTCGACGCCTTCGTACCACGCTTTGCCCATTTCCGGCGCTTCGCTGCCGTTCGCCGCTTTCATCGCTTCTTTGACTTTGCTGAGAACGTACGGGTTGTTCATCGGGTTGACGTGCTTCGTCATCGGGATTTCAACGAAGTAGTAGTATCCGTCTTTGTCGGATTTAACCGAGTATTCGGCGCTGTCGGTAACGTAAGTAACCGTCGCGTCCTTAACTGGTTGACCATACTGGTCGGTCAGCCTGCCGTAGATACGTCCATAGTACCCGGAGGTGTTTTCCACGCTCTTGTCGTCGATGAGAGTCATTATCCACTCGGGGCAGATGGCGAGCATCTTGAGCGGTACGGCTCCGGTGGTTTCGAATCCGCCGTCGTTGCCCATAGGTCCGCTGATAAACCCGAGTGCAGTGTCGATAACCGTGCTCATATCGAGTTTGACCAGACCGAGCAGGTCTATCGAGAAGTCGAGCGACATGTCTAGAAGCAGCGTAGAGTCTTCTATATACGCCTTAACCGCCGTACTCTTACCCGACGGCACCGTCAGCGCAAGTCCGAGAACGTTGTTCGCCGTTCGATTAATCGCAAGTCGCCCTCGCGAGAACGTGTTCCGGTATAGTTTCGGGAAGTGTTCGTGCGGCAGGCTTATTTCGCCCACAAGGTCTTTGAGTTGGTTATAAATCTCGTAAAGGGCCTTAACGAGTTTGATTATGTTCCAGATACTGCTTGCCCAGTTGGCTAACATTTCGACGATGGCTTTTATCGCCTTGCCGAGTTCGTATACCATTCTTGCAATCTTAATGACTTTGAAGATTACGGTAAACGCGTGCGCGTCTTGTCCGTCGTAACCGCTTATGTCGTCGGCATAGTAAGTAGGACCGCTTGCGTTGACGTAGGGATAGAAGGAATACAGGTCTCTTCTGCTCCAGTAGTCCGTTCTCTTTTCAAGGTTGAGTTGCAGGTTGTTTACGTCGAGAGTGTCGAGCAAACTGCCGATAAGCGTTTCTACGTCTACGTTGATGCCGCTCGCTCCGACGAACAGTCCGTTAAGTCCGCCGTATCCTGCGGTGTCGATCGCGCCGATCTTGTTGTTGATTTCCGCGTCGGTAAGGTTGAATCCTAAGCGGATACCGCCTTCTTCGGGCAAAGACAACGAGAAACGGTTGTTTCCGTCCATATTGATATTCAGCGCAAGGTTGGTCAGTCCCGCGTCGAGATTCATCGCAAGACTTATTCCGCTGAACGCAGGAATATCCATATCGAGCAGGTTGCTCAATGCGTCGGACGTGGGCGTGATTTCTATTCTGTCGTTGAACAGCGAAATCGCAATAACCGCCGCTTCTTTTCTGTCTTGTTCGGTGTTGATTTTGGAACCTGTCTGACGGAACCCGATGCTCTTGATAATATCTTCGTAGGCTTTGTCGAAGTCGCTTTGACTGAGCAGGTTGTCGTTGTCGGCGTTGATTTGTTTCAATGCGTCTTTGATTTCTTGTTTGATCGCTTCTTTTTCGGTTGCGGTCAGTTCTTCGAATTCGCCTGCTTTATAACGGGTTTCATAGTTCTTTTTCAGTTCTTCGATCGCCGACTCTATCTTCTTTTCGGAAATACTTGTCGTAGTTTTGTCGGTCGTACCGGTTTCTTCGCCCGCTCCCACTCCGATAAGGGAAGTGATAAGTCCTTTTACGTCAAGACCTTTCTCTTCGTCGAGGTCGATAGGCAGGCTTCCGCCTAAGAAGTAGTTCAACGCTCCGGCGAGATCTACGCCGTTTACCGCCGCCTGTATAAGTCCGAGTTCGCTCAGGTCGAGATAAACCGTCTTATCGAGGTAGTACAGTCCGATAAGCGTTTCGCCGTTGTACAGAATTTCTACTTTCAGTTTGGAATTGTTAATATCCGTAAGGTCGGCGATTATTTCCGCCGCAATCGTGATCGACGCATAAGCGTCCTGGAATTGCAGGTCGATACTGCCGTCCTTCATACCGAACAGTTTTTCGAGCAGGGCTTCGAGTTGTTCGACGACGTCGCTCTTTTGTCCGTCGGGATTAACTGTAACGAGCGTCATATCCACGGTAAGACCTATGCTTACGTTTTTGAGATTGTCGATATTGACGAAGTCTTTCTTGTCTTCGTCGCTTACCATGTGGCTTCTGGCGTCGTCGTAGTCCTTGTTCGCCTTGTCGAGAAGGTCGCGCTTGGGTACGAGATAGGAATAACTCTTTTCGAAGTTGTAATCGATGAAGAAGTGTTGTCCTTCGTCGTAAACGAGTTTTATTCCGCTGAGTTTGTCCTTTTCGTAGCCGAGTTGCAGGTTGGCAAACGTCGGTATCATCGCGCTTATATCTTTAATTTTCGGCAACGTTCCGAGCAGGTTGAGTAGCAACGCGCCGGTCATCGCCACGTTGAACTTGTTTTCGTCCATAAGCGCGAGCAACAGGTTTGCGCTTATTCCCGCTTTGGTTATGTCGGGGTATTCTATCGCCGTCTTGTCGCCCGAAGATATTCCGCCGGATATGCTTCCGTCCGCGTTTGCCGGGGTTTCTTCACCATTGCCCGAAACGCTTTCTTCGAGTTTTTGCAGAACTTCGACTATCTTTCCGCCGAGATCGACGCCCGTCATATAGAACTTAGGCAGTCCGAGTCCTTCGAGATTGATGTATACGTCGCCGTCGCGTTCCGCTCCGATAAAGGTTATTCCGATAAGCGTTCTGCCGCGGCGGTTGATTAACAGTTCGAATCCGAGGTTGGTTACGTCCGAGAAGTCGATATACGTACGCAGTACGAAATCAAGACTTACGTCGAGCAGGGATTCGCCGTTTTGCAGTTTTATTCCCAGTCCTTCGATAAAGCGCATCGTAAGGTCGCTTAAATCAACCATCGTGTTCTCGTCGTCGTTGTGCAAACCGAGCGAACTGTTGACTTCGCTTATCCATACGAACTTCGTGCTTTCTTTGTAATCTCTGAACGCCGAGTAGGTTTCTTTACCCGTTACGCCGATAAAGTCTACCGCTTCGCCGATGTGCAGGGTAATGTTGCTCAGTTTAATACCGTATTTAAGTTTGCTGTCCGACAGGATATTGCCGTCGGCGTCTCTTACCGCCGCGTCGAGCGGAACGGTGATGCCTACGGTGTTCTGCATAAAGTCGATATCCAGACGAACGTTACCCATATCGTCGAATTCCCAGTTGGCGTTGATGATCTTAATGAGCGTGTTGAGAATCGCTTCGCTCAGACGGATACCGAGCGTGCCCTGACCGAACGTAACGCTCTGCAGAACCTTACCGAAATCGATGTCTTTGAGTTCTACCGCCGAGTCGTCGCCGAATGCGGGCGCGTTGTCCGGTCTTTCGACGATGATTTCGTCGTGGTCGCCGCCCGTAAGGTCGAGAATAACTTCCATAAGGTTAATCTTCAGGAAGTCGTAAACCGATTGCGCGGTAACGACGTATTTCTCGCCGGCGAGTTTGTTGTTTTCTTCCGCCGTCCAGTCGGGTCTGGGTTCGCCCATATCGAAGTAGAACTTAGGCGCGAACTCGGGCGTGTCGTCCGTGTTGAGCGTTCCGCTGAGTTCGTATACGTTAAAGATGTTTACGCCGTTGTTGTACGCTCTGACGCTTACGTCGAAGTTGACTTTGGATATGTCAAGGTCGATGTTTACGTCGAATCTTATAGAACCGCTCGTCGAGTTGAGCACTCTCATAAGGAATATCGGTTCTACGCTGAGCGTACCCATCGCGCTGAACAGTTTGCTCCAGTCTACCGCCGTACGCAGGATTTCCGAATCGAGTTCCAGACTTACGCCGAATTGCAGTCTGTCGCCGATAATATCGCTTACGATAGAACCTACGTCCACGCTTCCCGTGCCTGCTCCGACGCCGTTAATCATTCCGATTACGTCGAGTCCCATTACGTAGTACGAGTCGTATTCGCCGTTCTCGCTCTTCGAGCGTATTTCCGAAGTAAAGTCGCCGAAGTAGTCTTTCGTGCCTTCGGGTCTTTCTACCGAGTTCATACTGAATACGGTGTCGTTGAACAGTCCGAGGTTTATGTCGTAACTTAAGTTGTCGCTCGTGTTCTTGTCGCCGCTTATCGTTCTGTTCTTGCTCAGATTAAGGTTAATACCGAAGTCGCTGCCGTATTCCACTTTCGCACTGCCCGACGTGAATATCATCAATATAATGTCGTTAAGCGCGTCCGTCGCTTCGTTGTCGTTAAGCAACAGGTTGAACGCTTCGAGAAGAATGTCTACCGTAAGGATAAGTCCGGCTTCGTCGCCGCCTATTCTTACCAACGCTTCGAGTACGTCTTTGCCCGTCGAAGTGCTTGCCGCGTTGGCAAGTTGTCCGATAGGCGTGCCTTTTTCTTTCGCCGTTTGTTCGCTCCAACCGTTGAGTACGGCGGAGATCGCGGTGTTGATTTCGTCAAGGTGCGGAGTAGCCGTGGACGGCGTTTCGCTCTCGGCGTCTTTGATTATGCCGAGAAGTTTGAGCAAGTAACTCATAGCGTCGAAGTCCAGCCTGAGTTTAAGGCTCATATCGAAGATTTCCACCGCAAGGTAGATAGAACCGTCGTACACGGTAATCGCGATTATTTGTTGTTCGAAACGAGTGGTTTCCCCTCTTTCGTCGTTGTCGATAAGGGCGTATTCTATCGTTATCGACGCCGTGAGCGATTGTTTTCTCTGCGCTTCGTCTTCGCTTAACGCTTTCGCGATGTCGAGAGCGATTTGCGCTTTGAGCGTGCCGAGCATTATGTGCGTCTTCAGGAACTCGATGTAGATTTCCGAGATGTTGAGTCCGCCGAGAATAAGGTTGACGATCTGCGCTATGTCCGCGTCGCCTTCGCCGAAACCGAACGAGAAGAATCCGCCGAATCCGAGATACAGTTGCATTTCGTCGTAATTGATGAACTTTTGCTGATCTTCGTACGGAATAAGGTCTTCACGGTAGTTGTCCGGGTCGATTTCCGCTCCTACGTACGTTTTGCCTATTTCCACGCCGAGTCCGAGGTCGATTTCCACTACGTCGTATCTCGTCGCCGCCGCCGCATTGTATTCTTTTACGAACGCTCTTTCGATAAGTTCTCTCTGTTGCGCAAAGTCGTTCGCTTCGGCGTTAACGTCGTAACCGAGTTGATAAACGTAAGAATCCAGATACTTCGCCGTTTCGGTAAACTTAAGGCTGTCGAGAAGTTTTCCTATCGAAGTTTCGTCGTCCGGATGCTCGTTTATGCTGTCGAGCAAGGTCTTAAGTTCGAGCGCGGGAGTAACCGCCGCGTAGGTCGCTTCCGATCCGCCGTATTGCTTTCTCCACGCGGAGTCGGACAACGTGGTGAACGCGTCCGCGTCCGTTATGCCGAGTCTGACGAATTTTTCGCGTGCGGATTTAACCAAAGCGTTGGCGGTTACGCCGTTAAGTTCGTAATCGGCGGGTATCGCGTTAACCAGCACGAACATCGCTTTGCTCTTTTCTTTGTCGTTCGCGCTTACCGCGAGTTTTTCGCGCGCGGCAGAGATAAGTTCTTTCTTATCGTCCGTTATCGTTTCGTAGAACGCGTTGTCCGAAGCGTTGTTTATAATCGCGTCGTAAAGCACGTCGAAGTCGTCCGCAAGCGTTTCTCTGCTTACGCCGCCGAAATAACTTTCCCAAACGTCCTGCGTAAGGTATTCGGAGGCGTTTTCCGTCATTCTGAGCACTTTGTACGCTTTTTCGTACGCCGCTCTCGCAGACGCGTTTTTAACTTCGTCGAAACTCATTCCTACGGTCGCAACGATCTTGTCGAGCGCAACCGCTTTTTCGGTGTCGCTTGCGCTATCCGCTCTCATTGCCGCATACGGCTCGGCAAGCGCTCTGTCCGTCGCTTCGCCGGAAGCGGCGAGTAAATCGTACAATTCGTCGAAGTCCGCCGCAAGATAGGACGCCAGTCTTGCGTATTTATAGATAAGATACGTCGAAACGTCCGTCTTCGCCGTGTAAGTTCTGAATACGGATTTCAGTTTTTCGGTAAGTCCGCTTACGCCGTAGTCTTTCGCATTGATCAATCCTACCATAGCGGACGCCGCTTTATAACCGTTGTTGCCTACGCTAAGGTACGATTCGAGATCGAACGCCGATCCGGGCGCGAGGGTTTCCACAAGGTCGCCGTACAACGCTTTGAGCGCGTCGGTCTGCGTGAACAATGCGCTTACGTACGAAGCGAGTTTGTCGCCGTACGCTCTCGTTGCTCCGCTCATCGCTTTAAGTCCGTCGAATACGGTGGTTACGCTGCCCGTTCTTCCGGCAACGTCGATAAGGTAGTCGTCGAAGAACGTCGCGTTCTTTGCGCCGCCGTAGTTGTACGCCGTACCGAACTCGTCGCCGGACGTCGTTTTTTCCGTCATATCGGTCGAATATTCGATGAACAGTTTTTCCAAGGTGTAGCGAGTAACCGCTCCGTAAACCGTGAAGTCGAAAGACGACGCGGAATAAACCAGACAAAGCGATTCTCTTACCGCAATGATTTTTGCGTAAGCGACGACGTCTTCTTCGGTGTATTTACCCGTCGCGCCGAGAGATTCGATCGCTCCGTCGTACGCTTCGACGAACGATTTCGCGAATCTGACGAAGTCGGTGTAAGTCGCGTTATAACTCTTTCCGTCCACTCTGTCGAGCAGGTCTTGTATCGTGTTTATTCCTTCCGCGCTCGCTTCGGTGAACAAAACTTCGAGATACAGCGCTTTGAAGTCGGAGAATATCGCTTGTTCGAGTTCGTCGTACGGACTTGCGTTGCTTCTGAATTCGTTTACGTCAACGTTAAACGCATAAGTATTCGCCAAAGCAAGGTCTTTGTCTTTAAGATAGCCGGTATCGTTTTCTCTTCCGAAGAGAATTTCGTACCAGGTACGGGTCTTGCCGTTTATCGTTACGCCGGCGCCGCCGTCAAGCATAAAGTTGACGAGTTTCGTCCAGGCTGCGGAAACCGCTATTCTCGCCGTACTGCCTGCCGTTCCGGTCGGATAAACCACGCTTACGTTTCTTCCGCCGTAAACCGTGCCGATCACGTCGCACATTACCGCAAGGCTCATCGCCGAACCGGACAATCCCGCCTTGGTCGCTTTGCTCTGAGCGTCGGTGAATATCTTGACGAAGGAATAGTTTTCTCCGTCCGTGACGCCGCGCAGCGCGCTTATAATATTGTTGTATTCCGAGTTGATATCGTTACGCAACGTGGTCAACGAACCTACGGTTCCCGTACCTATGGACGCAACGATTTTTTCTACGTAACTTATCGCTTTTTCAGCGTTTCTCGCAAGGAAAGTTTCTCTTTCCGTCTTAGTCGCGCCGTAGAAGGACTTGTACGCTTCGAGCGTGTAATCGAACGGATAGTAGGTCGTGTTCTTCTTTTTGGTCAGACCGAAGAGAATTTCCGCAAAGATGGCGGCTTCTTCTTTGGTCATATACATCGTCTTTGCGGCGGACGGCATCCCGATGACGATTTCTTTGTCTTTTTCCGCCGTCGTGGTTTCGTCCATACAGGTATACAGCGTTACGTTGTACAGCACTTTGTCGAACACCGCTTTTTCCGCCGCTTTGTCCGTTTCTCTCATTCCGGCAATACCGGCGTAACGGGTTTCCGTCTTCTTAAGAACTTTTCCTCCCGAGAACGTGTGTCCTTCGTCCGTCATTCTGTCAAACAGACGGTAAATCGTGTACGCATAGTACTCGAACGACAGAAGTCTTACTTGTTCCGCCATATCGGTAAGCACGTTTGCAAGCGTTCTTCCCGCGGTCGTCCTGACGTCCGCGTAGGATATCCAGGCAGACGCAAGCGTCATCAACTCGTCGTAGTATTTGTACACGAGTTCGCGAGATTTCTCTCCGCTTACCGCTTCGGTGGTTTCGTCGAGTTTGAGTTCTTTCAGATACGCGTAAACGTTATCTCTGATTTCCGCAAGGCGGCCGAGTTCGCTCGCAGGATCGAGGACGAACCCGTTCTCGTTCTTGAGTGCGGTCAGCACGTCGCCGAGCGCGCCCGTCTGAATATACTGCTTGTAGTAATCTCTGCTGTCTACGGGTTTCAGATACGAATAGAAATGTTTAAGCGCGCTTACGTTAAAGTCCGCAAAGTCCTTTTCGGTTATAACGTCGCCGAACTCTTCGAACCATACGTTCATAGCGTTTATCGCGCTGTTGGCGTAGGTGTAAAGAGCGCTCGAAGAACTCGTCGCGTTGACGAGGTTAATATACGTTCTGTCACGGGTGTCGCCGCTCGTCACGTCGAACTTAGGTACGTTTACGCTCGGATCGGTGGTCATACTTTCCGTACCGATCATCATTCCGGTAAACTTGATAAGGTCGTTTACGTCGCTGCGGAAAGAAGTGTGCGCTTTTCCGGAAAGTTCGCTTAAGAGAGCCTTATAAGCCGTGTTGTTAAGATACTCGTTGAGCGCTTTTTCCTGAGCCGCTTCCATCGCTTCCGCTTCCGATCCGTCCATACTCGGATTGTCCGGTCCGTCGGATTCGTACGAATACTCTATGGTAAACGTTCCGGTAGAGGCGTAAGACGTGCTTATCCAACTCTTTGCTGTAACGTCGCTCGTCGTCCAGGACTTCGGTACTACCGTTCCGTCGCTGAGCACCGCTTTCGTGCCGCGTTTCTCGTTTTCTACGGGGTTTCTGAACGGTATCTCGCCTACGCCGAGTATTCTCCAGATCGAAGAAGAACCGTTGTACATCGGGAAGGTCACTCCGCTGTCTACCGTAATGGTCACGGTAAGGTCGAAGTAATCTCTTACGCTTTGCGTTTTCGTCGCGGCATCGTATCCCAAATCGTCCTGTTTGGGTTCTTCGTATTTCGTTCCGTCTCCGTTGGTCTTTTGTACCTTTTGTGCCTGATAGGTCGAGGATTCTTCGTTGTTACGGAACGCGTTTTCGTCGGCAAGGTAGGTCTTTACGCTTTCGTAAAGCGCGCCGGCTACGTTGTCCGAACCCGTACCCGAAACCAAACCTTTGTTGAGTTCGAGAACTTTTTTGTCGAGAGAAGTGCCGAGTGCGGAAACGAGTTTGTTATAGTAATCGACGATTTCCTTGCTCGTGAGTTCACCTAAGGTCGCGTTGCTCGAATATCCTTCGCCTTTAAGGAGTTCTTCCGAGATCTTCGGCAGGTTTTTGCTGTCCGTCGAGAATGCGGATATTTCCTCGCCGAACTCTTCGTAGAAGGTTTTAAGCAACGGGTAGTTGCCGCTGTTTAACGTGCTGCCGAGCGTTTCCGCTTCGCGGTAAAGAGCGATAAGAGTAGCCGCTTGTTCTTTAACGGTAAGTTTGTTGTAAAGAACTTTATAGACGAGTTGTTCGAGGGCTTCTTCGAGAATCGGGCTTACCGATTTGTTTTCGCCTTTTATGCTCTCTTTATAAACTTCGAGTACGAAGTTGCCGAGTTCTTCGCTGAACTCTTCGCCGTAGATTTCGTAGTAGATATCCACGTTTTCCGCGGTAAACGCCGTGCTTTCGCCGATAACCGCGCTTGCCATATTGTCGACGTTTTCGTCGGCGGATACCATAATTATGTCTTTCAACGCTTCGCGGTTTTCTTTGGACGTTCTGTAAATAACTTCGAAGATGAAGTTACTTCTTACCGCGAGATATTCTTCGTACATTTCCGTCGTCGAAGAACTGCGCAGTACGCGTCTGTACGCCGCGTCTTTAAGTTCTTTTTCGGGCGAACCTTCGGCGTTGGCTTTCTTTAACGCCGTCAGAGCGGCTTTTTCTTCTTCGGTGAAGTCGTCGTCGTCAATCGTGATTACGTCCGAACGCTGTCCGTAGTAGTATGCCGCAAGTTCGAGTTCTCCCTTAACGGTTGCGCTTGCCGAAACGTACGCTCTCGCCGCGATTAACGCAAACTCGTCCGCGCCCAGTCTTGCGCTTTCGTCCGAGTAATATTCTTTGGACGTGGTAAACGCGTCGTAATAACTCTTTGCGAGCGCAGCCGCCGCTACGGTTTCGTCGCTTGCGGACGCCGCCGCGGCAAGTTTCGCCAAAGCGCCGTATGCCGAAGCGTACAGGAAGATTTCGTCGCCGCTATCGGCAAGTATCAGGCTTACCGAGCCGAGTCCGTCGTTTGCAAAGGTTTCGCCGAGCGAAGGAGCGGCTTTTCTCGCCGCCAAAAACGCCAGCGCCATCGCATAAACGTATTCTTTGGAGAACGAGTCGATCACCATACCCGACACCGCGGATATCATCGCTTCGGTAGCGTACGTCGCCACCGTGGTCTTACCGAACGCGTCGTGGAGCGTTTCGTCTATTCCGCTGCCGCCCTGCGCCGATATCGTTTGTTTTGCCTTGCCGTAATCGTAGTAAATGTTTTCCAGCAAGTACATAAGCGTTTTCTTGTCGGTCTTGACGAGAGATTCGTAAAGCGTTCCGCTGACGGAACCGGAGTTAATATATTCTTCCGCCGCTTTAAGGAAGTCATCGGTGTTTTCGATGTCGAAGTTAAGTCCGCCGACGAGTTCGTCCCACGCCTTCGCGCTGAACGATTCGCTCATATAACGTTCGTACGTCGCTTCGCCTTTTGCGAACTGCGCAAACAGATTTGCGGACAGTTTGTACGTTTCTTCGTACAGTTGGGCGTACTCGTCGCTCGTCATTGCCGCGTCGTCCGTTCTGCCGGCGATTCTGTATCCTTTTTCGTAAAGGCTCTTACCTATTGCGGCAAGAAGTTTACGGGTGGAGTTGCCCACGTTGCCGCCGAAGTATTCTTTAACGCCGGCTACCGCTCTCTTGAAGTCGTAGATAAGATCGTACGCAAGAGAAAGTTCTTCTTCTCCGGTAAGCATATCTTTGCCTGCCGCAGAACCGGTCAACGCTTCCAGCGCGTACGCTTCGATACCGCTGGTAATCGAGTGCATAAGTTCTCTCGCCTTGTCGAACGCTTCGCGTTTGTCCGAACCGCTTACTTCGATTTCGGCTACGCCCTTGATAATCGCAACCGCCGCGGGATCGCAATAGGTATAAATCATCGCGTCTCGCCACAGTTTGTTCTTGTAAGTGTTCTTATCGTCGTTGCGCATACCGGTAAGTTCGAGCGCTGCGTCCACTTCGAGAAGATCGGTAAGTTCTTCGTACGCAACCGCGCGGTAATCTCTGTCGCCCGCGGTGGTCTTGCCGTAGTTCTCCGAATAAATCGTGTACGCTTTTTCTATCCAGGCACGAGCGAACGCCGTCTTGTCTTCTTCGGTAGCAAGGCTTTCGTGCGCTTTGATTTCTTCGTCGATACGGGATACTTTTTCTTTCCACGCCTCGATGAGAAGTTCGTCGTACAGTTCGTCGTATTTCTCGCTGTGAACGATAAGTCCGTCGCCGACGGTTTCTATTTCCGCTCCGATAAGGACGAGCCACGCGTCTCTCGACACGATAAGTCCTTTAATATACGCCACGACGAAGTCGTACGCCGCTTGTTCGACGTCTTTATCGGTTTCATAAGTCTTTTGCAGGTAAGAAACGATTTCTCCGTACGCTCTCGCTGTTCCGCTTGCTTCGTCGCCGTACATATACGCCGAAAGCGCTTCGCCCGCGGCGTTCTTGTCTTCCGCCGTTCCGCCGAAGTAGGTGACGAAATCGTCGCCGTTTTCGTATGCCGCTACGAGCAGGTAGTCGTAAAGCGCGACCTTGCACGCCGCCTCGTCGTAGAAGGCGTATCTCGCCTTATAGTTGTTAAGCCATTTTTCCACGGAAGTACCGCCGGCAAGGAAGGTCGTACGGATAAGTTCGTCCACCTTGTTCGCTTTTGCCGCGTCGCTTACGTTGTATTTCTTATAAAGTTGCGTTTTTTCCGCTATCGCACGGGCAAATTCGTTTACGGTAAGTCCGCTAGCGTTTATTTCGTAGTTGTACCCTTGTCCGTTCTTGTCTTCGTTAAGGAAGAGTTCGTCGGTGAAGGTTTCTACCGTGTCTTTGCCGTAACCGAAGAAGTTTTTGCCTTCTTCGATAAGGGCGTTCATTTCGTTGAAGTCGTTGTCGTTGAACACCGTGCTGGGTACGGTAAGTTTAAGACCGAGTTCTACGTCGTAACCGAGATTTGCCGACGCGGACGGGTTGCTGACGAGAGATATCATATCGATGACTTCGGCAAGGGATTCGCTGCCGAGCAGATATCTTACTACGCTCTTGACCGCGCCGTAAATAACCGTAACGGTAAGTCCTTCCGTTCCGCTGAGCGCAAAGTGCAGATACTGCGCGTTGAGTTCGGCGTCGGTTATGGCGGGAGAACCGTTTTGTGCCTTGGCAAGCGCGTTGATAAATCCTGCGAGCGCCTGCGTCGCTTCCGTCGCCTGTTCCGCTACGTAAGAACCGTTTTGCGCTTCGCCGCCGAGCAGAGAACCGATGAGATCGACCGCGTTTTCTATCTTACCTTTGCCGAGCGTCTTGTTAAGTCCGGCAAGGTCGAGATAAACGTCGCCCCTTATGAGCGCGATCGTAACGGTGGACGTCGCTTTGCCTTCTCTTATAATGTTAAGCGTGAGTTTCGCCTGCAACGCCTTGATTATCGTCGTTATATCGTCGGGCATAACGTCGCCGAAACTCTTCGTCCCGGAGATAATATCGTTTATTATCGTGCCTATTCCGAGATCGAGATCGACCGCTATTTCAAACTTAACCGAGTTCGAATCCAAAAGTTCGATTATCGCCTGAAGTTCTTTGTTCAGGTTAAGATTAACGTCGAGTTTTTTAAGCAACGTTTCGATAAGCGCTTTCAGTTCGTACGTTCCTTTCTCGTTGCCGAGTTCGAGATACGCCTGCGTGCCGAGTTTGATTACGTTAATTTCTCTTACTTCGTTGTATTCCGTGCTGTTTATCGGCGACCAGTCTTCGAGATTGTTGAATCCTATATAGATTCCCCTTACTCCCAGATGTACTACGAACGTCGCGTCGACGTCGCTGTCGCCCCTGTTCGGGTCTTTGATTCCGCTGTCGCCGCCGTCAACGAAAATCGTGCCCTTGGAATCGATCGCTATGTTTACGCCCAGTCCGAGGCTGAGAGCGTCGCCGCCGACTTTGATCGCTTCGACGTACAGTTCGGCAAGAGCGTCGGAAACTATTTCGAGAGAACCGAAACCGAGCACGCCGATAAGAGAACTTATCGCCGCTTTCTCTATCATAAGATAGATGCCTTCGCTGTCGCCGTACATCGTCGCTTCGAGATTCGTCCTCGTAGTGAGCGCGCTCGCCGCTTTCCACATCTCTCCTATCTCGTTCCAGGAGTTTTGCGCTTTCTCGCCGCTTCCGAACACCATTCCCGCAGCGTCGTCGAGTTTGATTTTTTGTATGTTAAGCGCGCTAAGGTCTACGTAAAGCGCACCTTCATAGTAGGTTATGGTAGCCCAAACTTTCTTTTTCAGTTCTTCTATGTCGCCTTCTGCCGTGCTGGGATTCGTGTGCCACGCTCTTACCTGAATACGCACTACCGAGCCGCTTATTATATGGTCGAGATAGTTTCTGTCCGAACCGTCGCCGAGGTCCACGTCCGCGGCAAGGTCTATCGCCAGCGTCATATCGTGGTCGTCGTAGATTTCGAAGAAGATCTGTCCGATTATGCTCGAAAGGTTGCCTTCTTTGGTAAGGGAATCGAGAATATCCTTAACCGGCGATTTGTTGAAGTCCTGTCTGCTTACTTCTTCCGCTTTGATTTGGAATTCGAGAGAAGTGGTAACTACGAGATTCGGAAGTTCTTCCGCGATTTCGGCGTAGAGTTTTTCTCCCTTGTCGTTCTTGGGCAGGTCGAGTTTGGTTTCCAGACTTGCCGCGCTGTCCGCTCCGAGTACGAACTTTCTCTGATCGAGCGATACTTCGGCTTTGTGGATACCGAAGTCAAGACGAACGCCGGTAGAATCCGCGGTCGTGCCGTCCTTGCCGAGAGAGTTAAGCGCAATCGAAAGTCTGATAAGATCTCTGTCCGCATCGGTGTAATCTTTGCCGATCAGATCGTCGTCTACCGCAAAAATATCCACGCCGAGCGTGAGATCGACCGCTTTGCTTACGTATTTTTCTATCTGCGGAAGTCCGAAGAAGTTGAGCAATGCGTAAATCGCGCCGGACGCAACCGTCGTGGACAATCCCGCTTTACGCAGTTTTATGTCGATGGTTTCGTTTTCTGCGGTTGCCGCCGCGTTTTTAACCGAGATAACGCCGTCTTCGTCGGCAGCGTTCATCGCGCCGTACATTGCCGCCGCCCCAAGAAGTTCGGGTATGCTGCTTACGTAATCGAGATCGTACGGAGCAAGCGCTTTCGCCGCGTCGCCGCCTAAAAGATTTCTTACGTATTCGATTGCGTCGCGGATTATCAGTCTTTGTACGTTAAATCTGCTGAAATCGACGTAAACGAAGTTCTTCGCCGTTCCGTCTTCCGAATCGATATAAGAACCGAGCGCGATCTGCATTACTTTTCTGTCGCCGCTGCCTTCGAGCGCGTACAGCGTAAGCGCGATATCCGTCGTGCCGAGTTCGCCTTTGAACAGGTCGAACATATTTGCTCTCGCTTCCACTTCGAGTCTGAACTTCTTGCTTATCGACTGCAACGTTTCGAGTATAAGGTTGAACCCTAACTCGTTTCCGCCGAGTTCGATGTTAATTCCGAGATCGTTCATTACGGTGTCGATAAGTTTTTGCAGATTAAAACTCGTCTGATCCGCTTCGAGATCGAAGTCGAGAGAGAGTTTCGCATAAACGTATTTGAAGTCCGCGTCGAAGGGCGCGAAGTGGTCGGAGGGGAGTTCGTGAATGAAGTCGGCAACGAGTTGCTGCTCTTCTTTCTGTACCCAGTACCCTTCTTCTTTCGTCGCGGTGAACACCGATTTGTTGATGTCGTATTCGTCGAGATACAGTCCCGCTCCCGAGAACGCGACTTCCATTTCTATGTTGCCGAGCCAGATATGTACCGCCACGAGGTTGTTTTCGTGGAGCAATCCGACCTGCGCCGTACCTACGCCGCCTGCGGTGTCAACGATAATCGTAGGAACGTCGGAGTGAGCGTTCGTGAACAGTTCGTCCATCGTTCCGAGCAAATCGTCTTCGAGTTTGACGAGTTTCCAGGTCGTTCTGCCCGACGCGTCCTTGTCGCCGTCGGCGAATTCTTTATGGTAAAGTATGTCGCTTCCGGCGCTCTTGTCGTCGAGTACGTAGGTGCAGTTGCGCGCGAGAACGTAACCGAACCCTTCGCCTTTTTCGGTAAGGGTCTTAACGTCCGCATAATAACTCGGCCACGCGTAGTTTTTGTACGCTTCTTCGTCTTTTCCTTTGTTCGCCGAAGAAATGTTAAGCATTTCCGCCGAGATAAACCGCGTTTCGTGAGCGGATTCCATCCAGCCGGATTCGACTAAGTATTCCCACGCAAACGTCTTGAACGTTACGCTGAATCTGTCGTCGAACTTGTCGTATTTGACGGGTACTTTCAGGTTGGAGTACCAGGTAATTCCCGACGCGGTCGCCGTGGAGAACGGAAGAACGCCTTCGTCGAGCGTTACTCCCGCTTCGTAGAACAGATTGTACGCGCTCGAATTTACCGCGTTTATTGCGGTGATAAGGTACGAGTACGCAGTCTGATATCTGTTGACGATGTCTTGCCAGGTCTTAGCCTTAGCGTCGGTTTCGCCCGCCGTTTCGTATCCTTTAAGGTAAGCGTCGTACCAGCCGGCAAACAGCGAATAGTCTGCGGTGTCGAGATGGAAATCTCTCGTACTCGTTCCGTATCTCGCTGCCGGAAGGGTATAACTGCGGCTGCCGTTGTCCGACATAAGCACGTCGTACGCTATTTGTTTGTTGTAAAGTTCTTTGTTCGTTCCTGCGTGCGTGTTCTTGGATTTCGCTTCGTCGTAAACTCTGTTAAGAACGTACAGCATATCTTCCAGATACTGCGCGTAATCGTCGAACGCCGCCGCTTCGTAATAGTATTCGGAGTATTCGATAGCGGTAAGAACCACTCTGTCGCTTTCCGAAAGAGCGTTTTTCAGTCTGTCGGCAAGTCCGCCGATAAGACCGTCTATCGTCTTGTCGCCTTCCTTAACGGAAAGACCGCTGTATTCGTTAAACTTAGCGAGCGTAATATCGTACTTGTCGTCCGCTTTCTGATCTCTGTCTTCGTAAACGAGTATCGCTTCTTCGTAAGTTACGCCGTTAATCGTCCAGTAGAAAGCGTCCCACGCGACGGACTGAAGTACCTGTTCGTCTTTCTTAGACGCCGTGCTGAACCCGTCTTTGGACGCGTTTGCTACCACGCTGTCGTAAAGCGTCTTGCTTTGCGCCTTGTAAGTCGCCGGTAAAACGTTGGAATTGTCGGCGGTGAGCGCAACCCACGCTTCGCTCTTGCTTGCGACTACGTCTTCGGTCTGCAAGGACGCGAGCAAATTGTCCATATTTTTGGATATATTGCTCAAAACTTTCTTTTCCGCTTCGATTTCGTCTTTTATGCGCTTTTCGACGAGTGCGGTAAACGCACGACGGGATATACTCTTTTCGTCGTTGAACGCTTCGTCGAGCATCTTGATGAGAACTGCCGCAACGGCGGTTACCGTCGCGCCGTAATCGTTACCTACGACTATGGATATGAAGTCGTCCATAATCTGACCGTCGGCGTTGCTCGCGCTCTCAGCGGCATTTCTTACCGGAGTTTCTCCTGCCGCTATTCTCTTCGCAAGCGCTTCGAAGTCGCCGTTTTCGCCGTAGATTTCCGATTTGAGTTGTTTACTCTTTTCGCTCATTTCGGATACGGACGAGTATCTGTTGTTCGCGCCGTTCGTCGCGTTCGCCGTTTCGCTCGCTTTCATTGCGGTGTAAAGAGCGAATATGTCGAGTTGCGAGTCGCGGATATCCTGCGCTTTCGCCTGCGCCACTTCTTCTTCGCTCTTGCCGAAAAGTTTGCCGAGGTTTGCCCAGATGTCCGAACCGGTAGCGGTAAGGTTTATTATGCTTATCGGGCTTATGTTAAGGCTGCCCAAATCGATATAGAGCGACAGATACTCGTCGCCGTTGTCGTTCCTTTCTTTAATAAGGTAAATACCGATAAGGACTTTTTCGCCGCTTATTACTTCGTTGCCGTCCGCGTCTTTAACGGGGTTGCCGCTGTCGTCGAGTTGTTTTTCTCTCGAAACTATTTCGATATACGCTTCCGCTCCCGCCGCGCCGATGATTTCGGGTATGGTCATAGATTCGTAAGGCGCTTTGCCCGTTTCCGCGTCTTTGTTTATGAGCGACCAAAGGCTCATTACGTTTACTTTCGCGTCGATGTAGAAGTGCAGGTCCGCCCAGACCGTTTGCGTCGTGTCGATAACCACGTCTACGTTGAAGTTATCGCCGAGCAGTATACGCAACAGGTCGCCGAGGTTGATTTTCGGATCTTTTCCTTCGTTGTCGGACTGATCTTTCGCGCCGAGCGACAGTCCGCCGTCAACCGATACTTTAAGCGTAGTATCCCACTGAGCGTCGATCGTGGTGTAATAATCTTTGTAAATGCCCGTGTCCGCGTCTTTTGCGTATTCTCTGATAACGAAACGTTTGTTACCGCGCGCAACGTCGATAGTCGGCGTTTCCACCGCTATTCTGAGATTAAGCATATTCTTAAGATCGAGTTCTACGCCGAGCAGGTCGTATTCTTCGTCTACGTCGTTATAACCGAACAAACTTACTTTAAGGTTGGGCGAATAACCGGGGTAGTACGGATTGTCCGTGCCGCCGTCCGGGTTTTCTCCGAAGTATTGTTCTATATTTTCCACTCCGAACGCCGCAAGTATGGAATAAATCGCCGCGCTCGTGATTTCCGCCGCTATAAAGTCTTTGTTTTTACGGGTGTCGATACCGATAACGAAACTGCCCAGCACGTTGAGTGCGCTCGACGCGCTCGTCGCCAGCGCTGCGGGAGCGTTGGACGGCGTTTCTTCGTCGTTTCCTTTATCGTTCTTGTTGAACATCTTCGAGTAGTCGATACCGAAACTCTTTCCTATCGCCACGACGAACGCGCTTACGTCGTCAAGCACGATGGGTTCTACTCCCAAGAATGCGAAGTTAAGATAAATCTTGCCGTAAATCGGGCTTTGTCCCAGACTTTCGTCCCCTTCTTTGAGCGTGACGAACAAACTCATCACGTTGCCCATATAATAGTCGCCGCATCTGCCGTAGAGTTCGTTCCAGAACTTCTGATACCTTTCTTCGGGCATAATCGCGCCGTACAGGTTTTCCATTTCGTCTTCGATGCTTTCCATAAGGTCGAAGAAGAACTTTCCGCCGCCATCGATAAGATTTTCCGCTTCGGTCTTAGCCGGGTCGCCGGCGTTCTCGTTGCGGCTTGCGGCGAAGTTTTTAAGCAACACCCAACGTCTTTCGTAGGTGTCCGCCGAACCGAAATACTCGTCCATTATCGTACGCCAGCCCTTGCCGGTTTCGTCGTTTTTGCCGAGTTCTTCGTATATATCGTGGTTGGTCTTCGATGTGAGCGTAAGGTAAAGTTCTATGCCGTCGAATTTCGACATAGTCATCATATTTGCGTTTGCGCGGATTTCGAGATAGTTGGTTTGTGCGAAAATATCGTTTTCGTCTATTCCTACCCTAAGTCCGATTTCCGGGTCACGATCGTCGAATATCGCGCCGTAAAGAAGTTTGAACAGGTAGTCGTAGTTGAGCGTTTCGCCCATCTGACCGAGTTCGAACGACGCGTATCCGCCTATCGCCGCGCCGATATTTGCAAGTTTTTCTATTTCGACGAACTTGCTTTCGTCGGGTCTGTCCGGCGCTTTGTCAAGGTTAAGGCTGATTTCGCCCGCGCCTATCTTGATCGCGCTCTTGCCGCCTTTGTCGTTGGCGAGATTAACCGATACGTCAACGCCGAGGTTGTCGCTGAAGTTGAGCATAACCGCCGCGTTAAAGTCGATTTTGCCTTCGAGTTGATCGGTAAGGTCGATTCCGGCAAGCAGGTTAAGAACGTTAAGGACGGCGGATTTCGCCACGCCGATACCGAGTTCTCCCTTGTAGAACATTACGTCGAGATAGGTCTTTGCGGTAACGCCTTCGCCGGTAAGATAAACCACGTCGTCGCCTGCGGCGTTTTGCGCCACGTTAAATACCTTTCCGTGTTCTCCGCTCGGCGCGGCGTTGCTCGCGCGGTACGCGTTTTTCGGGTTTTGTCCGTTTTCGTCCAGTCCGAAGAATTTATATACGGATTTTATCGTTTCCGAACCGAACATATCCGTACCGAGATACTTGAACACTTCCGTCCAGATTACCGTTATGTCGTCGAGTTTTACCTGTCCTATTCCGAATATGTCGGTGTCGATGTAAATCGCTCCGCGGAATTCCGAATAACTCGTGTTGACCGAGCCGTCGTAGTAGAACGTAAGCACGGTTTCCGCACTTCTTCTCTTTTCGTTGTTGGTAAGTTCTTTTACGATGTTGTTTTCGTCGTCTACCGAGTAGTCCTTACCTTTTTCGCCGAGCCATCTCTTAATCGTGACTTTGAGCGTACTCGAATATATATTGTTAAAGTTGACGAGCGCTTCCGCGTCGATAAACAACGTCGCGTTGATGTTTTCAAACAACTGCGCGATGACTTTTACGCCGAGTTCGTTAAGGTTAATCTTGACCGAACCGGACAAAAGTTTGTCCCAGGCGAGCGCAACGTGCTCTTTGCTGTCTTTGGTTATGCCGAGATAATCGGCGTTGTCTTTTTTCTGCTGATTTTCGATATCCGTCCAGGTAGCCTCGTAGACTTTGTCCATTTCCGCTTTGCGCGTCTTCTGATCGTCGTCTTCTTCGCTGCGGTAGTTGTCGTAAAGTTGGTTCCAGGCGGTGCGTTTAAGGTCGATTATTCCGTCCGGCGTTTCCGTCTTGTCGGGATTTTTGTCCGCTATTTCGTTATAAAACGCTTCGAGTTCTACCGATTTGAACGCCGAATTACTCAAAAATCTGTTGAGAAGGTCGGTCAGATCATAGTCCGTAACGTCTTTGTTTTCCGCTTCGGCAAGGTTGTTGACAACGTTTTGCAAGGTAATTCCGACGGACGCTTCGACGTATACCGAGTCGGGGATACCGGTGGGCATTCCTACGTCGCCGAACTTGTCGACGTTAACCGCGTAGCGGCTTCTTTCGTTCGGGTCGATGCTCGCTTCGAGTTCGTTTATCGCAAGCAAAATCGAATAAACGTCGCCGAGTTTTGCCATAACTTCCAGTCTTAAACCGGCGGAGAAGTCCAGCCCGAGCCCTAAGTAGTTTATGTTTATGATTTCGCCGAGTTCGGGGTATCCCAAACCGGTGATAACCGCGTTGATTACTTCCTGCGTGAGTTCGAACGTCAGTTTGCCCCTGTTCCAGACGAACTGCAACGCTATCGCGCCGACGTCGGTAAGGTAGGATTTCTGATTGCCCGAATCCGGTCCGATTATGCTCGCCGCGTTGGACGGAGCGAGTCTTTCGCTGTCCGCTTTGAGAGCGGCGTTGAGCGCCTGCGGCGCGTCGTATACGCCGAAGTTCGCCATTTCTTTGCCGTTAAGCAACGACAGCATAGTGTAGGCTATGATTTTAGCGTTGTCGGACTTGTTGATGCCGGCGGTTTCCGCCTGCGCGTCGACGTAGCCCTGAATAAGTTGCGCCTCGCCTTTTTCGTATCTCGTGCGGTACTCTTCCGTCGCTCTTATCTGAGCCGCGGTCATCGTTTCGTAGTTGCCGCCGAGTCTGCGAAGGTCCGCTATAACGTTTGCGGACAGAGTGCTCTTAGCCGAAGTGTACTCGGTCGAGTTTACGTACGACGCGCTGAAATACTGTTTCTTCTTCGCGACGTTGTTCATATAAGCGTCGTTCAGCGTGGGAATAACGCTCGGCGCGCCTTCTCTCGTGGCGCTCCAGTAAGCGACGTATTTGTTTATGTACTCGTCGTAGCCGCTGTACGCCTCGGATTTCATTTGCGCCAGGAACAGTTTGTAATCGAAGTCGCTCTCGCCGTAACTGTTAGTGCGGAGTTTGTTTTCCACGTCGACGACGTTGAGCGTAACCGACTTACCGTCTCTTATTACGGGAGAAATCGTGACGAAAGACGTTTCCGTCCTGCCGTCGTAAACGTGTATCTCGCCGTCGGCTTTAACTTCGTATTTTACGAAACCGGGGTTGAGTTTGGGCGTGTTGTCGCCGCTTGCGGTGCGGAACACTTTTTCTATATCGCTCTTAACGTAAACGTAGGCGTTGTAGTGTTCTTTCAGATCGCCGAAATAAAGTTTGGAATAATCGTCCTTGTCTTCTTCCTGCGCCTGCAAAATTCTCTCGTTCCAGACAAAGTACTTATAGTCGCTTACGGGGAACTCGGTTTCGTAATAACCTTTGCCCGAAGTCGATACCGTACTTCCCTTGTACTGCGAATATTGATTTTCAAGGAAGTAAGTGAGCATCGTCTGACGATACGCTTCGTCCATAAACGCCGCTTCTTCGTCGTAGACGAACAGCGTTTCGCCGCTCGTTTTGTCTTCGACGTAGGTTTCCGCCCACAACGCGTCGAACTGCGCCGCTCTTATGCCTTTATACGTGTTGCGGACGTCGCTGAGCGCGAGAAGGTCCATTCCGAAATAACTTAAATCGACGTACGCTTTGTTGTCTTTAAGGTAAATACCGACGATTACTTTGTACTGCGAACCGTCCGCCGCAGTATAACCCGAACCGTCGGGTTCGGACGCGTCGAACATAATTACCGACAATTCGCTTGCGAAAATGTCCGAAACGTCTATCGTTCCTTTAACCGCTATACCTAGGTTAAGTCCTTTCTTGTTGTTGCTTGATACGTCCGAGAAATAATCGTTGTAGAAACGAACGACTACCGTCTTTAACAGCGCGCTGTAATCGGCAAGACTTTCCGACGGCACGAGTTGCGACAAAACGTCGTTTATCTTATCCCATTCCGTCTTTTCTTCGGACGCGGAAACTTCGAGCATTACTTCGACGTTTACCGAAACCTGAAGGTCTTTCGACCATTCCGCTATGCTCGTGTATTCGCTTGCGGCGGTCGTCAACGGACCCTTAAAGGTAGGAACGTCGGTTTTTGCGACGTTAATCGTGTCGATAAGCGTAAGATCGAGATAGAAGAATTCTTTTTCTTCGTTGGCGTAGTCCACTATTCCGACGTGCGCTCTCGCAAACGCTCTGTCTTTGAGTTTTTCTTTGAGAACGAGCGAACTGACTTCTCTCTCGTTGCCGTCTTTGTCGATAACTTTGTCGCCCGTAGCGGTAGCGGTGTACAGATTGCCGCCTTCGTCCGTGAAAATCTTGTTGCCGTCCGCGTCTTTGTCGAGTTCCGTTCCGAGATGAACGTAGAGAGAACCGTTGACTTCGGGAAGTCCGTCCTTAACGGCGAGTCCGGCAAGACCCATTACCATAGTAACGAGATCCCTGTTTACGATAACTCCGAGCGCACCGTCTTTGACGGTAACCGAGTTTATCATTCCGCCTACCATATCGAGTATGGAGTTGTCCGCCGGATTAACGTCCACTCCGCCGTCGTCCGCGTTGCGCAATAAATTTTTGGTGATATAAAACGCTTTCGCCGCGCTCGACGGATTGTCTTTGTCGTATCCGACGACGCCGAGATACGCAAGTAGCGTCGCTATGTCCAATCCTTTGCCGTTAAGCATATTCGCTATGCCGGTGTTCGTTATGCTGAGTCTGGGAACGTTGCCGTAAATGATCTCGGTAAGTCCGAGTACCGTGTGCAATTGTTCGGTAAGGTTTTTGTCCGCGTCCGGGCTTACTTCCGTGTTTATGTACAGCGTGTCGGTAGCGCCGCCGACGTAGTAAAGTTCTAAGAACGGGTATCCGCCGAACTGTTCGAACTTGTTGCCGTTTTTGTCAAGGAAGTACAGGTCGATTACCGCTTTTGCGGACGAAAGGTCCACGAGCGACGCGGCAAGTTGTATTTCGTATCCTATTCTGAGTTCGCTTGCGCTCTGAACTTTGACCGAAGCGAGAAGTTGTCCTAAGTTTATACCCATCTTAGCGAGATAATTCTCGGTAAGATATTTCATTATCGAGTCGAGATTAAGGCTCGTGCCTTCGTCGCTGCCTATGGCGAAGTTGCCGGCGACGGTTGCGGCGTACGACAAAGTCGTACTGAGTTCTTTATACTCGTTTCTTAATTTCTCCGCTTCGTCTTTGTTGGTCGGTCTTAAATTCTTGTCGAGTCCGAGTGCGGAGAAGTCGAATTCGGGCATTTTGAAATAACTTATGCCCGTGTTGTATCCGCCGCCTTCTTTGTCAGAACCGATACCCACTTTGAGAGAAACTCTGTCGTTTACGTCCGCGCCCACTCTTATCGAACTGAGCGGATCCGCAAAATCCAGTCCGACCGTCACGCGGTCGATACCGATACCGTTTTCGTAATGCAGCGATCCGTCGTCTTCTTCCACGAGCGTCATTCCGCCGACAAACATCGACATAAGGGTGTTTATCGCGTAGTTGTCGAGAGAAACTTCGAGTTTCGACGATTTGCCTTTCTTGGGCAGTTTCAGATACTTATAACGCCCGTCTTCGTCCGGTTCTTTCTTTTCCGCAATCAACAGTTCTATAAGTTTCATCGCGTCAAACCCGGTCGGTTCGGTAATAACCACGCTGGACGCGTTGTTTGCCGACGGGTTCCGCGATGCGGAAGTGTCACCCCTGTACGGGTCGATGTATTTCATTATTTCTTCGCCGATAAGTCCCGACAAACTCTTCGTCAGGTCGATTTTCGACAGTTTGGTATTAGGCAAAAACTCCCTTCCGCCGCTCGTCAGATTGTGGAAGTCAAAGTACAGCGTATTAAGTATTTTCGCTTCCTTGTCCACTATCGTGTTGCCTAAATCCGGCGCGAGATACGCCGCAAAAACTTCTCTTCCGTTGTATCCGAGCCGCACTTTGGCGTAGTTTTGCGAGTTGTCGAACAGGTTAAGGCTCGCCGCGACGCCGAGATCGAGAACGTAACTCGCTTCGCCGCCGATTACGATAGGAATATCGCCTATTCCGCCGAGTTGAATGATGTTTCCGGCAAGTCCTTTAAGGGTAAGGATTTCGTCTGTTTCGGACGAGTTGTTGACGCCGAGTTGCAAATTCGCTTCGAGATTGGTGAAACTACCTTTGGTATAGGTCGTGCCTTTGCCGGAATCGCCGAAGTTTTTACCGGCGAGAGAGATAGCCGCGCGTTTCTCGTTGCAAACTTCCATCAGGAACGGGGTGGTTTTGAGAGAAACGTCGAATTCGCCGTCGAGCGCGTCGATGGTTATGCCGAAACCGTTAAAGACGTACTCGTGTCCCTTACTCTTATCGCCGGGGAGCACGACTTCTTTCATTTCGGTAATGGCGTCGAGGCTGAATCTGAGCGACGGCCAGTTCTTTTTGATAATGTCTTCCAGCCCGAACCCGATGGTGTCCTGCAAAACGTGGTCGAGGTTGGGCAATCCGAAACCTTCCCACGAAAGTTCGAGATCGAGGAAAGAACCGATCTGGATTTTCCCGGTCTTGATCATTCCGAGAAGCCAGTCGGCTTTGAGATATTCGCGTACGTACTGATATTTGGGTACGGTGTAAGTCTGCTCTCTGCCGTTTTCGTCGAGAGCCTTGTAAGTATAGGACTCCGTCGAATAGTCGACTATGTAGTCTTCTTCGAAAAGGAGCATCCAGATAAGGCTGGTAAACTTTTTGATCGCTTCGATGTCTATGTCGCTCTGCAAAGCGTTACCGATAAACTCAACTATGTCCGTTTCGTCTTTCGTCCCCATTTTAAGGAGAGAAACGAGTTTTTGTCCGACGGTGGTGATATTGATTTCTTCCGCGTAATATTTTGAGTTCTGACCGAAAACGAGATACGTCGTGGAGCCGTAGTAATAAATCCCGGCGTAAAGTTGGTTCGAGAAAACGTTGCCGAGTTCGAGAAGAACAACGCTCTGCGAGTTGTCTTTAAGCGAGATGTTGGCTTTTATGCGTAACGAGTACTCTGCGGTCTTTTTCGCTTTTTTCGTGTAAAGCCCGCCTTCTTTTTCGTAAGAATGGAAATCGAATTCGATGAACGTGTCTATACACAGCCATTCCGGATCGTCGTAAAGTTCCTGATCCAGGAAGGTCATCGATTCCTTTATTCTCGCAAACGCTTCCGTCTTGGACAAAGTCACGCTCGGCGTAGGCTCGGGCTTTGACGGGTCGCTCGGATTAACGGGATTCTCGTTGGAATTATCCCTATCCGAACAAGCGACGATACTGAACGCCAGCACGACGCACACCAGTATCATAAAAAATTTAAGAAGTTTAGACGTTTTCGAACTCATAGCATATCTCCGTCGTTTTCTTTGCGGCTGAACCGCCTTGCGAGCAAAAAGAGTATAGTATCCCCCTTTTTATTCGCACACCCATTATACATTACGCGTACGCAAAAGTCAACGCGCTTCTTGTATATAAATAATATTTAAGACGCAGTTAAGGTTTCTTTTTCCCTGCTTTTTCCCTTTCCCTCGTAGTTTTTCTTTCTCCGCTCCCGATTTGTCGTTTCCGCCGCTTCGCTTTCCCCGCTTTTTCCGCTCTTTCATCGCTCTCGTTTTGTTCCGCACCCTTGCCTTTTTGCCGCGCGGAAACCGCTTTCTGCCGCTCGAAAAAAAATTTCCGATTTTTTTCTTTCGGTCGCGCCGAGATCGGTTTTTGCTTTTTAAGCGTGGTTTAAGGTTTCTTTAACTCACGTTAGGGTATCCTTAAAACGCTTATAAACTCTTGAGCGCGTTTCGGGCGCGCAAATAGGAAAACGGAAAGGAAAAATCGTAGATTATTAAGAAACGAGATTTAAGTAAATAAACGAAAGTGCCGTGTTTTACAAACCGAACGGCAAGGGAGAAAAGAGAAAATGAAAAAGATAATAGCCGTAGTGGGCGACGCTGCGACGGAAGAAGGCGGACTTAAAGAAAAGTTGGCGTTCGAAACGGGCAGGCTGCTCGTGGAAAACGGTTATCGCGTGCAAAGCGGCGGACTTAAAGGCGTGATGAACGCGGCGTTCAAGGGCGCGCGTTCGGCAAAAAACTACGTCGACGGCGACACCGTGGCGATAGTTCCGTCGTTCGACAGAACCGCCGCAAGCGAACACGCCGATGTGGTAGTCGCCACCGGATTGGATATTTACCGCAACGTAATCGTAGCGAACGCGGACGCGGTAATCGCCATAGGCGGCGGCGCGGGAACGCTGAGCGAAATGGCTTCGGCGTGGGCGTTGAAACGGCTTATCGTGGCGTACACCGACGTGGACGGTTGGTCGGCGAAACTCGCCGGGACGAAAATCGACGGACGGAAAAGATACCCGTCCATACCCGACGACAGAGTTTACGCGGTTTCTTCCGCCGAAGAGGCGGTCGCTTTGATAAACGAAAAACTGCCGCTTTACACCACGGCATATCAGGGAATAAAAGATTAAGGACGGATAAAAAACAATGAAATACACGCACGTTTTTTGGGACTGGAACGGCACTTTGCTCGACGATCTGGATTACTGCATCGACGTGGTAAACGTTTCTCTCTCTTCCAGGGGAATGAATATTATGACGAAAGAAACGTATCATAAACTTTTCCGTTTCCCCATAAAAGACTATTACCGGGATTTGGGTTTTGACTTCGAAAAGGACAGTTACGACGATCTTGCGGTCGAGTTTAACTCCAACTACGCTCTTTACGACGACAAACTTTCGCTCAGAAAACACGCTAAGGAAGTGCTTGCCGTTTTTCGCGGCAAAAAAATTCCGCAGTACATACTCAGCGCGAGCGAAAGGGTCGTGCTTGAAACCGCTCTCGCCCGTTACGGCATAGACGGTTATTTCGAAAAAGTTTTATGCACGGACAACGTGCTTGCCGAAGGAAAAATTTCTTACGGTAAAAAATTCGTCGACACTTTGCCCGTCGACAGAAAAATTCTTCTTGTCGGCGACACCGAACACGATATCGAAACCGCCGAGGCGATCGGAGCGGACGTCGTTCTCGTTAAAGGCGGACATACTTCGGACGAAAAACTCTCTACGCTCGGCGTTAAAGTAATCTCCGACCTGCACGAACTGTATCCTATTATTCTCGGAGAAACGGTTTCCCCTGCGAAAATCAAACCGCCGATGACCGCCGCCGAGGCGGAAAAACGCTCGTTCGACATAAACGAAGCCGAGCCGAAGAATTTCCGCACGAGATACAAAGATTTTTACGACGACTTAAAAAACACCAACAAAACGGAAGACTGGTAAGAATGCGTTATTTAAGCGGCAGGGCCGCGCCGAGAATTATTTCGCTCGTTTTGCTTGCGGGCTTTTTTCTCATCGTTTCCGTTTTCCTTATCCGTCCGCAATCCGCGGCATTCGCAGACGAACGCTCCGATTTTTCGGCGGTTCTTCCGACTTCGTTCGATCTCGTTTACGACGGACGCGAACGCACGATTTCCCCCGTTCTGACGGGTTTTTCCGTAAACGCCGAATTCTCCTGGACAAAAAACGGAAAAACGTTTTCTTCTTCGCCTTTTATCACGGTTAAAAACGCGTCCGACAGCGGCGAATACGTCCTTACGGTTACGGAAAACGGCAAAACTTACGTCGACGGCACGGTGGTTAAAATCAGTCCTAAGCACATAAAAGCGAAAATAGGCACGTTCGTATGTTTTTACGGAGAAGAGCCGTCTTTGCCGGAATACGAACTCCTTTCTTCCCCTGCTTACGGCGACGACGAAGACTCGATAGGTTTCTTTCTCGAACCCGTTAAACCGACGGGCGCAGGTACGTACGAAATACGCGCCTATTGCCGAAACGAGAACTATTACACCAACGCGACAGGCTCGATAACCGTACTTAAAAAGGCGGTAAAAACGAAGGTTAATTTTCCGCCCGTCTTGCTGATAACGCGCGGAGAAACGCTTAAATTTACCTTTACTTCGGACGGATTCGTCGGCTCGGACGACGCGGCGGTAACCGTTATGTATCACAAACTGAACGAGCGCGGCGTGCCGGGTATCGGCAACGAAGAAATCACTAGTTCGGGCAGATACGTGCTTACCGCGTTTTTTAACGAACCGCAAAAAAACTACGAACTTTCTCTCGACGAGTTTTCTCGCGAAATTATGGTTTATCCGAGAGAAAAAGAAGTTAACGGTATCGAGATTTTTATCGAAAACGGTTTCGTTCCGTCGGTAAATTGCGACGTGGTTTATCTCGATAAAGAGAATTACGCAAAGCAGTACGAAAGACCTCTCGATCTTCAGCTAGTGTACGACGCTTTCGCCGTGGACTTTCACCGGACAAGCGAGGGTAAAATGGAAGTAAGGGTTCCCGTAATTGACGAAAGAAGTTACTATACTGTCGCTTTCGTTTCGTACGACGATACCCTTAAATATATGCCGTGCGAAATAAAAGACGGTTTCGTCACGTTTGAAGTAAGCACCGCTCACACGGTTTTTATTCTATGGAAAGACAAGGATTACCGACCCTACGCGCTTGCTTGCGTATTGCTTGCTTTGCTCCTGGTTTCGCTCGTTTTCATATTTATAAAAACTTACAAAAAATACAAATCTCTTAAATTTTCCGCTTATTCGTTTTTACCGCTTATCGGCGCAGGTTCTATCGCACGTAACTCGGTATACTTCTTCGCTTTTTCGGCGATTGCGCTCGGTTTTGCGTGTCTTGTTTTTGCCGTTGCGACGGTTGTCGTCAACGCTCGGATACGCTTTTTGCGCAAGAAAGGCAAGTAGGGAAAGTTTTGTTTTTTCTTTTATTAAAAAGTAATTGCAAAAATCGGTTAAAAGTGTTACCATTTATAAATAAAAAAAGGAATTCCTTATATAGATTTTCGGAGGTCTTATGAATATTTTTGAAAAAGGCTATTGCAGAGTTTATCAGGCAGGAATGAGAGTAGGAATGAAAATTCTTAACTTCCGCGAACCGGTCATAATCAACGGTCTCGACAAACTCCCCGACGCCGTGGTTAAAGAAGGTCTCGGTTCGGTTCTCATCGTTACCGACGACGTTTTGCACAACAAACTTCACTTAATCGACGGACTTAAACAAGGTTTGGAAGAGAAAGGCGTAAAATACTGCGTTTTCGATAAAACCGTACCCAACCCGACCATTCCCAACATCGAAGAAGCGTACGCTATGTACAAAGAAAACGCTTGCGAAGGCATCATCGCTTTCGGCGGCGGTTCTCCGATGGACTGCGCGAAAGGCGTAGGCTGCAGAGTCGCTCGTCCCAACAAGACGATTCCGCAAATGAAAGGCACGCTTAAAGTACGCAAAAAACTCCCCACGATTTTCGCTATCCCCACGACTAGCGGAACGGGCAGCGAAGCGACGGTTGCGGCGGTTGTTTCCAACCCCGAAACCCACGAAAAATATCCTATCAACGACCCCGTGCTTATTCCTAAATACGCCGTGCTCGACCCGACGCTTACGCTCGGATTGCCCAAGCACATTACGTCTACCACGGGTATGGACGCTCTTACCCACGCGGTTGAAGCCTACATCGGCAAAAGCACGACCGACCAGACCCGCGCTTGGTGCGTAAAAGCGACCAAACTTATTTTCGAAAACCTTAAAGACGTTTACGACGACGGCACGAACCTTAAAAAACGTAAAAATATGCAATGGGCGTCGTTCTATGCGGGCGAAGCGTTCACCCGTTCTTACGTAGGTTACGTTCACTCCATCGCGCACACGCTCGGCGGAATGTACGGAGTACCGCACGGTCTTGCCAACGCGGTTATTCTTCCCCACGTTCTCGACTACTTCGGTTCCAGCATTTACCGCCCCCTTGCCGAACTTGCCAACGCGGTAGGCATTAAGGGCGCAAACGACGAAGTGAAAGCGAAAGCGTTTATCCGCGCGATAAAAGAAATGAACGAATATATGCAGATCCCGACCCAAATCAAGGGTATCAAGGAAGAAGACATTCCGACGATGGTAGCGCGTTCTCTCAAAGAAGCAAATCCGCTCTACCCCGTACCGAAGTTTATGGGCAAGGAAGAAATGACCGCTATGTACCACGAAATTATGGCTCCGGCGGAAGAAGAAACGAAATAAGTTTTTATAAAACGAACAAAAAAATTAAAACGGTTCTTACGGACCGTTTTATTTTTTTCCCGCCCTTTTTCTTTTGTGCGGTTTTTATACCGTAATAACAATTGATATTTTCCTCGATTGAGTGTAAAATAGTCGTATGGAATTAGTCGTGGAAAAATACGCCGGGAAAATAGGCGTTGCGGTAAGCGGCGGCATCGACAGTATGTGCCTTTTACACGCGTTCTGTCTGGCAGGGCAGGACGTGCTTGCGATAAACGTAGAACACGGCATACGCGGCGAAACTTCCCTTCGCGACACCGACTTCGTTCGGGCTTACTGCAAACTCAACAACGTTCCTTTCGTGACGCGCTCGGTAGACGCGCTTAACTCCTGCCTTAGCGGCGAAAGCGTGGAAACCTGCGCTCGCAGACTGCGTTACGCATTTTTCGACGAACTTCTTTCTTCCGGCACCGTAACAAAAATCGCGCTTGCGCACCACGCCGACGACAACGCGGAAACCGTTCTTATGCGTATCTTCCGCGGAACGGGCATACACGGCTTGGGCGGTATTACCGACCGCGACGACTTTATTCGCCCGTTTATCCGTTACACCCGTAAACAAATCGAAAAATACGCTTCTGTTCATTCCGTTCCTTTCGTCACCGACGAAACCAACCTTTCTTCCGACTACACGCGCAACTATATAAGAAACGAACTTATGCCGGTAATAAACGCCCGTTTTCCCGACGCGGAAGCGGCGATCGCAAGGCTTTCCGAATGCGCTCTCGAAACCGACGAGTACTTGTCTTCCCTTTGTCCCAAAGCGGAAAAACTCCCGTACGGCGCACGCTTAAAGTCCTTTTTCGGATTACCGAAAATCATACAAAAGTATTCCGTAATGCTTGCTGTTAAACAACTCGGCTTTCTTCAGGATTTTGAGGCAAGACACGTGGAAGCGGTATGCTCGTTGTCGGAAAAACCCAACAACACTTCGATCGATTTACCGTTTAACCTCGTTTGCGTCAGGTACGGCGACGGAATAATTATCACGGAACGCACCCCGGAGGCGTTTCCGCCCGCAGCCTTCGGCGAGGACGGTGTTTACGCGTTTGGCGGCAGCCGTTATTTCGTCCGCAAGGGAAGCGGCATTATCAAGGGCGCGTCGCTTGACGGCGACAGGCTGCCGGACAAGTGCGTCGTACGCACGAGAAGAGACGGCGACGTCTTCAAACGCGTAAACGGGAAAAGAAAACTTCTCGGCGATTATCTTAACGACCTTAAACTGTCCAAACCCGAAAAAGACTCGCTTTTGGTACTGGCAAAAGACAGCGAAATATATGCGGTCCTCGGAGTGGAAACCGCGGATTCGGTAAAAATTACGGACGATACCGTTAATATACTTCACATTATCAGGGAGCAAATCAAATGAAAAACGACATTGCAAAAGTACTGTTTACCAGAGAAGAAATCGAAAAAAGAGTGTGCGAACTTGCCGCGGAAATCAACCGCGACTATGCCGGCGAAGAAATCATTTTTATCGGAATTCTCCGCGGAAGTTGCTACTTTCTTTGCGACTTAACCCGTCACGTCGAAGAATCGGCTTATATCGAGTTTATGTCCGTTTCCAGTTACAAAGGCACGAAATCCAGCGGAGAAGTAAGAATAAACACCGACATCTCGATGCCGATCGAAGGTAAAAACGTAATAATCGTCGAAGACATCATCGACACTGGTTCTACCCTCGCTTACCTTAAACGAATTATGCTCGAACGCCGCCCCAAATCTTTCAAAATCTGCACTCTTCTAGACAAACCGTCGAGAAGAAAGGTTGAAATAGAAGGCGACTACGTCGGTTTTACCGTCCCAGACGAATTCGTAGTCGGTTACGGTCTCGATTACAACCAAAAATATCGTAACTATCCCCATATAGGAGTGCTTAAACCCGAAATATATGAAGATTAAATTCGACGCCGACTTAAAAGAACTTGCGGAACTTTTCCCCGTCCCCCTTTATGCGGTCGGCGGTTACGTCCGCGACTCTTTACTCGGTTATTCTCCGTGCGACGTGGATATTACGAGCGAACTTCCCCCCGAAGAAGTGAAAAAAATTCTTTCTTCTTCCCCTTACGAAGTCAAAGACGGAAGTAAAAAACTTCTTACGCTCATAATAAAACGCAACGGAGCAAGTTACGAATACACGGCGTTCCGCTTCGACAGTTACGCCGGCGGTCACCGCCCTGCCGTAGTTACGCACTGCACCGATATTGCGGTGGACGCGTCGCGCAGGGACTTTACGGTAAACGCAATTTATTACGACATCAAACGCGACGAGATCGTCGATCCGTTAAACGGACTAAACGACTTAAAAAACAAGACGTTACGTTCTACGCGCTCGCCGCAGGAAGTTTTTTCCGAAGACGGACTTCGCCTTATGCGGCTCGCGCGCTTTGCCGCGAGTCTAGGGTTTACTCCCCTTTGTTCGGTCATTTCGGCGGCAAAGGAAAATCGGTTTTTAATAGACGATATCAGCAAAGAGCGCATACGCGACGAACTGGACAAAATCCTTATTGCGGATACCTTTTACGGCGTTAAGGACGCCCAATATTACGGATTAGAACTGCTTAACGATATAGGCGTGCTTGAAAGAATTTTGCCCGACCTATGCCGCGGAATAGGTATGAACCAACGTTCGGACTTCCACAAATACGACGTGTTCGAACACATTCTCCACACGGTAAAAGAAGCAGACAAGGAAGTAAGGCTCGCCGCTTTGATGCACGACGTAGCCAAGCCGTATATGATGATCAACACCGGGTTTTACCGCGGTCACGACAAGGAAGGCGGCGTAATGACCCGTCGGATACTGACCGAACTCAGATACCCTGCCGCCGTAGTCGAAGAAACGGCTCGACTCGTGGAAAACCATATGTTTAACCTTAGAAACGACGTCCGAGAAAGCACTATGCGAAAATTCCTTTTGCACAACTCGGACATAGCGGAAAAACTCGTTAAACTTAAATACGCGGACTACAAAGGCAGCGGACTTGCCGATTACGACACTCTGCAAAGCGCGGACGCAATTACCGCCGAACTGAAAAAAATGAAAGAAGAAGGCGTTCCTTTTACGGTAAGCGAACTGCTCGTGAACGGAAACGACCTTAAACAGATACCGTCGATACCCGAAAACAAGCGCGGCGAAGCGTTAAACGCGTTGCTAGAAGAACGGGTTTTGCCGTCTTCACCGCTCACAACGAAAGAAAAACAACTGGATTTCATAAAAAATTACGCACGGAGGCAAAAATGGATTACGGAATAACCGATTACAAATCGGAATTTATCAATATTTACAAAGAAAATATCTCTCGCGACGGCGCGGACAAACTGCTCGACTGGCTGACGAACAAATCCGACTTTTTCACCGCCCCGGCGTCCACGCGTTTTCATTCGGCGTTCGAAGGCGGTCTGTGCGAACACTCGGTAAAAACGTATTACCGCTTTATCCAACACCTTAACGTCGAATACGACGGAGAATGGGAAGAAAAAATCAGCCCGGAAAGCGCGGCGATCATCGCCCTTTTGCACGACCTGTGCAAAGTAAACTACTACAAAACCGATTACCGCAACGTTAAAAACGAAAACGGCGAATGGGAAAAACGCCCGTATTTTACCGTAGACGACACGCTCCCCTACGGACACGGCGAAAAATCGGTTTATATGATAAGCGGTTTTATGCGCCTTACGAGAGAAGAAGCAATCGCCATAAACTGGCATATGGGCGGCTTTGACAAACGGGTAATCGGCGGCGACTACGCAATGAGCGACGCATTCTACAAATACCCCCACGCTCTGCTTTTCCACCTCTCCGACACCGAAGCGTCCTACCTCGACGAAACCTTACCGCAAAAATAATACGGGTATTTATTCCGTTGTCGAACGATAATAGTTTGACGCATTTTACCTTTACTTGATATTTTTTCGGCAATTAAAAAACCGCGATTATATATAAAAACGCGGTTTTTTAATTGGAAGAATATTTCGTGTTTTTTTAGAATTTCGACTCCAAAGAATTTGCTAAAAACGCTTTGGTTGCGGCACTTTTCGGATTGTCGAAAACTTCTTGCGGAGTGCCGATTTCTTCCACTACTCCGTCCGCCATAAAAACGACTTTGTCGGATACGGTTTTTGCAAACCCCATTTCGTGAGTAACGATGATCATCGTCCTGCCGTCGTCTTTGAGTTCTTTGATTACTTTAAGCACTTCACCGGTAAGTTCGGGATCGAGCGCGCTCGTCGGCTCGTCAAAACACAATATCTCCGGTTTCATCGTAAGCGCTCTCGCTATCGCCACTCTTTGTTGTTGTCCGCCCGAAAGTTCGCACGGATAAGCCTTTAATTTGTTGCCTAAACCTACCCTTTCGAGAACCTTAATCGCCTCTTCTTCGATTTGTGCGTCGACGCTTTGTTTTAGTTTTTTGTAGTCTTCTTTCGCTTGCTTTTTATCCGCGCTTTTTCTTATTTTTGCCTTTTCCGCTTTTAGTTTGTCTTTAACGAACAGGCTCGGAGCAAGAGTTACGTTTTTTAATACGTTGTAGTGCGGAAAAAGGTTAAACGACTGAAAAACTAGTCCGAGTTTTAATCTTTTTTGTCTTATTTCTTCGGCGGAACGTTTGTTTTTTTCTTCGTTTCCGTCAAAAAACGTTTCTCCGTCGATGGTTATTTTACCGTCGTCGGCGGTTTCGAGATAGTTAAGACACCTCAAAAGCGTGGTTTTTCCGCTCCCGGACGAGCCTATTATCGACATAACTTCGCCGCGGTTCAGTTCTAAATTTATTCCTTTCAGAACTTCGGTTTCTCCGAATTTTTTAGTTAAATTCTCTATCGATAAAAGCGCCATTTTACACCTTATAGTAATTTAATTTCTTTTCGGCAAAACCGAAGATTACGGTTAATATTCCGTTGAAAACGAGATAAAACGCGCCTGCGTAGAAAAGCGGCATTATGTTTACCGTCAGGTTTACCGCGTCTTGCGCCGATTTTATGATTTCCACCACGCCGATTACTCTTGCGAGCGAAGTGTCTTTTACAAGCGTGATTATTTCGTTGCTCATAGGCGGAACGATGCGTTTTATTACCTGCGGCAGAACGATTTTTACGAAAATCTGCGATTTCGTCATACCGAGCACCGCCCCGGCTTCGTACTGACCTTTGTTGATGCTTTCGATGCCGCCGCGGAAGATTTCCGCAAAATATGCGGCGTAATTGATTACGAACGCAATTGCGCAGAAAACGAAGTTTACCGACGCCATCGTCGTGCCGAAAAAGGTCGCTATCGCCTTGTTGGGCAAGTCGAAAACTATGCTCGGAACGAAAGAAACGACGATGATTTGCAGCATAAGCGGCGTGCCGCGGATTATCCAGATAAACCCTTTGGTAAGGTATTTAAGCGGTCTGAATTTGGACATCGAACATAAAGAAACGAGCAATCCGAGCGGAATGGCAAGTACGAGCGTGACCGCAAACAATAACACGGTCAACCCGAACCCTTCCGCTAATTGTAATATGATCTGTCCGAAATTCATTGTTTATCCTATCTTTTTTTATTTTTTAGCCGCTTTTCTTTGACGCTTTTCGCGTTTACGTTTGCTTTAGCGTTTGCGTTTGTTTTTATATGCGTGTTTGCAAATATTTTTATTTGCGTTTTTTATGCGTTTTTATTTACGTATGCGAGATTTTAACGCCCGAGCCGACGGCTCGGGGTAAAATCTCAATTCTTAAAAGGCTTGATTATTTTTTGATTATCATAAGTTCTTCCGCAGCGGAACCTGCTTCGACGGCGACTATTTTGTCGCTTGCGCTCGATTTGAAGGTTTCGAGAGAAGTAAGGTCGTAATTCGATTTGTCGGATTTCATTATGATTATCGATTGTTTGTTTGCCAAGTAAGGAATGGAAAGGCTCATTCCTTCTTTGCGCTGATCGTTAATCGTCATACCGTTCCAGACAAGGTCGATACTGCCGTTTTCGAGTTTCGCTTCTTTGGTGTTCCAGTCGATTACGTCGTATTCCGGCTCGACGGAAACGGAATAATTTTCGTTAAGGTAAGCAATAACCGCTTTGCTCAGTTCGATGTCGAACCCGGTCAGGACGCTGTTTTCGTAATAAGCGATGGGCGCGAAAATCGTTATTCCTACGATAAGTTTTTTACTGCGGACGACTTCGTTCCAGGACTCGTCGGTCGCGTTTTGCACGGGATTAACGGTGTCGGCATTAATCAGAAGTTCGCTCGCAAGACCGAACTTGTCGGCAATCGTCTTCAATTCGCCGCTTTTCGCAAGCGCAATCATTCCTTCGTTTATTTTTTCGGTCAGAGCGTCGTTACCTTTCTTTGCGCCGATCCCGTACTCTTCTTCCGATAAATAAAACGGCAAAATCTCCATTTTGTTCTTGTAATCGCCGTTGGACATATAATAATTCGCCATAACGCTGTCCATAACGCCGATATCGGCAGAACCATTGCTCATATTCGTCAAAACGTCCATCTGCGCGCCGAGCGAAGTCGTTTCTTTTCCGAACAAATACTCCGCTTTACTGCCGCACGCGGCAAAACCGACGCACGAAACGATAACAACCGCCACGGTCAAAACGCTTATCGCTATCTTTGCAATTCTCTTTTTCATTTTTTTAATCTCTCCTTGTCGCTATTAGGGCGCTTTATTGTTTTAACACTTTACCTTGTTAAAGCGTTTATGTCACCATTATATAGTAGCGGAAAAAGAAAGTAAAGCGATTTTCGCAAGAAAAATAAAAAACTTTGAAACGGCAACGGCAACGCCGAGCGTTGCATCTCATAACGCAAGCAACGCAGTGCGTTGCATCCCTGTACGGCAACGCCGAGCGTTGCATCTCATTACGCAAAAAGTATATTACTTGTATAAGTCTATCGCACGACACAACTAATTACTTTTAATGCGAGCAAAGGTACTTTGCCGGCACGAGCGGACACGCGCCGTGAGTGCCGCCCTTATGGGGATCGAGCAAGGGGCAACACGCCCCTGCGAACTAAAAATGAAAGCGGAATGTGTCATTCCGCTTCCTTGAAAGTCCGACTCGTGCGTGATTAGATTTTGTCCGCACAAAGCGTAGCGACTGCCGCAAAATCCCGCACGACGTTTGGTCGGATAATACCACTCATCCGTCGGCAAAGCCGACACCTTCCCCCAAGGGGAAGGCTTTATTTGCATTACATCATTTAACTTCTGTCGTGTGACAAACTTGTATGCATAATACGCTCATTGTGTAATGGGATGCAACGTCCCACGTTGCCGTTTGGTCGGAGACCCTAGTGCTCTCATCGCATTAAGCACTGCGATTACGCACACGCCTACGTCTGCGAACACGGCAACGCCCATACCGGTTATACCGAGTGCGCTAAGGATAAGCACGAGAAGTTTAACTCCGAGTGCAAAAATTATATTTTCATAAACGATACGCATCGTTTTTCTTGCGATTTTTACCGCTTCGGCGACTTTGAACGGTTTATCGTCCATAACGACCACGTCTGCCGCCTCGATTGCGGCGTCGCTGCCTATTGCGCCCATCGCAACGCCTACGTCCGCACGCATAAGCACGGGCGCGTCGTTTATACCGTCGCCGACGTATACCGTCGTGCCTTTTTCGTCTATGATTTTTTCCGCTTCTTCGACTTTGTTTTCCGGCAAAAGTCCGCTCTTGACTTCGTCTATTCCGACCTGTTTCGCTATCTCTTCCGCTACTCGTTTGCCGTCGCCGGTAAGCATAACGGTTTTTGCCGCGCCGAGCGTTTTCAGTTCTTTAATCGCGTCTTTCGAGTCGGGTTTTATTACGTCCGCAACCACTATATGCCCCAGATACTCGCCGTCCGAAGCGACGTGGATTATCGTACCGGTAAGGTGACACTCGTGGCAAGTCGCGCCGACTTCTTCCATTAAAAGCGCATTCCCGACCGCTACGCGTTTTCCGTCCAGAACGCCCGTAACGCCGTAGCCTGCTCTTTCTTTAACTTCGGTTATTCTGCTCTTGTCTATATCTCCGCCGTGCGCTTTGACTATGGATTCCGCAATCGGATGGGACGAATAACTTTCCGCAAGGGCGGCTATGTCGAGAAGTTCTTCTTCGCTCGCCGTTTCCGGGTGTATCGCCGTCACTTCGAACACGCCTTTCGTAAGCGTTCCCGTTTTGTCGAATATAACCGTAGCCGGCTTGGACAAAAGTTCGAGATAGTTCGAGCCTTTTATAAGGATACCTTTGCTCGACGCACCGCCGATACCTGCAAAGAACGACAGCGGAACGCTGATTACCAACGCGCACGGACAGGACACCACCAAAAACGTAAGCGCTCTCTTTATCCATTGCGTCCAGTTGTGGTCGATAAGCGACGGAATAACCGCCAGAAGTATCGCCGCCACCACCACGCTCGGCGTGTAATACTTGGCAAACTTAGTAATAAAATTCTCGCTCTTCGATTTCTTCTCCGACGAGTTCTCCACCAAAGCAAGGATTTTCGACACGGTGCTTTCTTCGAACACGCCCGTCGTTTCCACTTCAATAACGCCGTTTACGTTTACGCTACCGCTCAGAACCTGCTCGCCGACAGTTTTATCCACCGGCAAACTCTCGCCCGTAAGCGCGGCGGTGTTTACCGCCGTTTCGCCCTTAACGATTATTCCGTCAAGCGGTATCTTCTCGCCGGGTCGGATAACTATGCGCTCGCCCTTCTCCACTTCTTCGGGAGAAACGGTGACTTCTTCGCCGTTACGGAGAACCACGGCGACGTCGGGACGTATGTCCATAAGCGAAGAAATGCTCTTCCTGCTCTTTCCTACCGCTATTCCTTGGAAAAGTTCACCTATCTGATAAAGTAACATTACGAGTACCGCTTCGGGGAATTCCTGAATTCCAAACGCGCCGAAAGTCGCTACTATCATAAGAAACCTTTCATCAAAAATCTGCCCGTGAGCGATGTTTTTTACAGCCCCGATTATTACGTCGTATCCGACAATCAAATACGGCACGGCGTAAATAATCAACATTCCCCACCAGGGAATAACGGCAACGAACCTGTCGATAAGATACGCCGCAAGCAACATTACCGCCGCAACGCATATTCTTATTAAACTCTTTTTTTGTTTTCTCGTCATTAGAAAAACCTTCGTCCTATTTCATCAATATCGTGCAATCGGGTTCTACCTTCCTGCAAACTTTAACGACCTTTTTCATTATTGCGTCGAAATCTTCTTCATTCGCTTCGATGGTCATCTTCTGCATAATAAAGTTTACCGACGCGTTCGTCACGCCGTCGATTTTCTTAATCGCGTCTTCCATCTTCGCCGCGCAATTCGCGCAATCTAAATCTTCAAGCATAAATACTTTTTTCATTTTTCTATTCTCCTTCGGTTATATGTTCGTATCCTTGACCTATTATCGTGCGAACGTGATCGTCCGCAAGCCGATAATAAATGGTTTTACCGTCCCTACGGTTCGTTATCAAATTCCCGTCCCTTAACACCTTGAGTTGATGAGATATCGCCGACTGACTCATATCGAGCAACTCGCTGATCGCGCATACGCACATCTCCGACTCGAACAACGAATACAATATCTTTATCCTCGTCTTATCCCCGAACAACTTGAACAAATCGGATAACTCCGTGAGTTTGTCTTCCCCCGGCATACCCCGTTCGACAAGTTCGAGCACCTTCCCGTGATCGTGCGGTTTAACTTCTTTTTCATTTGCGTGCTTATTCATATTTATCACCATTCATATTTATTGTCATTCATATATTATTCTTTTGAGTGCGGTTTGTCAACGGTTTTTCGGTAAAAATAACAAGAAATTTTGTCGATTACGGTTCAGAGCCGAGCGGAAAGCGGTTTTTATATGGTATATTAGAAGAAAAGGAGTGGCGTATGACAAGGAGAAAGGGTTTCGTTTTATTATTAGCGGTGGTTGCGATAGAGATTGTTTCGTGCTTTGTTGCGGTTTATCCGATAGCGGCGGCGAGTGCGGAAAGCGGTTCGGTCGGCGGAGAAAATTCCGAGCCGATATTTTACGGCGCGACGAAAATAACGCTGACGAAAGACGCGATAACGGCGTTTTCCGTTAAAGACGCGCGGTTCCGCATATTTGCAAGAGATCGCCACGGGCGCGACCTTACTCCTTATTTAGTATGCGAGAGCGACGACGTCGATCCGACAGTTGCGGGCGAATACTCCGTGCGGTACGTTGTGACGGACGGACGGGGAAACTCGGCTCGGATTACCGTTCCCGTAACGGTGCTTGACGAAACGGGCGAAAAGTTCGTGATCGAGCGGACGGTTTACGCAGTGCCTGCGATGAAAAATATGTCGTTTATCGGAACGGAGCGCTGCAACACGGGCGACAGGCAAATTTTGGGGATATATCTTCCCGAAGGGAGTTCTTTCCTTGCCCGCACGGTTTCCGCCGACGCCGAAAGCGATTTTCAGATAACTTTTTTCACGAACACGAGAGCGAAGAACTCGTTCGGTTCGATAAGCAAAACGCCGGGCGAATATCGGACTTTGTCCAACGTAAAAAGCGGCGTTTCCTATTCTTCCGTTCCGCTGATCACTTCCCCTCGGCTGTCCGAAGAGATAACGGACAAAACCTACAAAATCGAAGTTGGTTTCGACGGTTCGGCAAAACCGCTTGACTATTATCATTATAAAGACGACGAACAAGCGTTTGTATCCGGGTGGAAAAGCACGGAAAGCGATTTCGGCGTGGTTGACGGCGAAGCGATGCCCGTGGTAGTGCCGTTTGCCGACGCGGACAAACTTTCTAATTACCGTTCGGGCGGTTATAACGCTCCGTTCGCTTCGCTCGACGCGTTTTTCGAATACTATCTCGAAGTCGTCAATCGTATGGACGAATGGATAGGTTTGTCGTTTGACGCGACGAATGCGCTTGACCGCAACTACCGCGTTAAGTACACCTGCGCGGCGGACGGCGGAATGTCCGGGGTGGGCGCGTACTATGCCGGCGTTTTCATTGCGGTAGGAAGTTATACCGCCGCGCCGTTTTTTCAGTACGGTTGGGGAACTTTGCACGAGATCGCGCACGGATATCAGGGTTATCTCGGCAGGGGCAACACGAACGGAATGAATATCGGACTTAACGAAACGGGCAACAACGTGCTTGCTTATTACGTGCAAAACGACAGAACGCTTTATTTAGGAACGGACGACTGGATGGGCGGTTCTCTTGCCGCAGTCGAAAAGGCGCGCAACTCGCTCCGTTTAAGCGGCGGCGAAGTTTTCGTGGCTACTTCGACCTACGCCAACGCTTCCGAGAAACTTTACGCTTTAATCAACCTTTTCAACTCCTTCGAAGGGGCGAAGACCTACGGCAAACTGTTTTCTTACTACCGCGCTTTGGCGGCGGAAAAAGGGGTAAACGCATTCACTACGCCCGACTTATACGCTCTCTTCTTCGCCGAAGAATACGGCGCGAACGTTATCCCCTATCTTAAAGCCTGGAAACTCGCCGTATCCGACGAAATGGACGTGGAAGTATCGTCGAAAGACCTCGTTCCGTTCGTCATTCCGTCCGACGTTTTGGGCGAAGAGCAAGCGAAAGAACTGAAAGAAGACGGCGCGATCGAACTTCTTTTTGCTCCGGTGGCGGAAAGCGTGCTTAACGCGAGCGAAGAAACCGACCTTACGATAAATATAAACGTCGACGATTTCGACGCAATTAAAGGGCGTTACGCAGGAATTTACAAAGGAAGCGAACTGATAAAACTCGTTTTGCTAAGTGACGACAAGTTACCGTAAAAGGGTTGAAAATCGGATTTTATCGCATTTTAATGCCGCCTTTGATCGATTACGACGTAAAAAATCCGTCTTTCGTATTGACCGCCGAACGAAACGAACTTACGATAGACTACGTAAACTCCGCTTTATCGAAGAAAATTTTCCATCCGACGAAACTCAGGCTGCTCGGAATATACGGCGCGGAAGGGTTCTCGATGACTTTTTCGAACGATAACAAAACCGCGACCGTTGCTCTGGGCGGCGCGGATATGGGAAATCGCAACTCTACCTGGGCGGCAAAACCCGACGAAGTTTACGCATCGGTGACGGTGGTAAAACAAGACGGTGAAGTCGCAAACGAATATGCGATTAAAGGCAACGAATACTTCTCTTCCCTGACGCTAAGCAATCCGCAAATAACGCTCGAATACGGGTACAAAATACGAGTTTACACACAAAAACCCGAAAAAGTCGGCGTTTGGTCGCTTTTAACAAACCCGTCCGAAGAAATAACCGCTTATCGCACCGCAGATCAAACCACGGAATACGAAGTAACCGAAGACGGACTGAAAAAACCAGGTGAAAAAGAGTTCTTTCCTGCAAAAATTTTGTACGAAACGATAAAAGACGAATGGATTAAAAAAATCGCCGATTACTCCGAAACGCTTACGGACAAACAAGCGAAAAACTTGCGTTTCGACACGAAAACAAAACGCGAAATATTGCGCATTTACGACAATCTTAACGAAGAAGACCGTATTCAGTTTTCCGATTTTTGCCAAAAAATCGGAAAAGGCAATCCGCCTGTCGTTACGCTTTTAACCAAACGGACGGAAATTTACGTCGGCGAAGAAATCGACTTGCTCGCCTTAATCTCGGCAAGCGATGTCGAAGATTTATATATCGACGTAACGAGCAATTCGGTTTCCGTAAATACTACTTTGGATAACCGCAAACAAGGAATTTACTCCGTAACCTATACCGTAGTCGATTCGGACGGGAACGCTTCGAGCGCAACTCTCGAAGTGGAAGTTAAAGCAAAAATCAATCCGCCTTCCCCAGGCGAAGGCGACCCCGACAAACCGAACGGTCCCGGCGAAAACGAACCGAAAAACGATAATCCAGGCAACGAAACCAACAACGTAAATTAGGCAAAACCGCAATTATCGGCATAGTTTCCGCCGCCGTTTTCGCCCTGATTTTCGCCGTATCCGCTATTATTTTCGTACGCAAAAAGAACCGCAAAAAGTCCTAACAGCGAGCAATGCCGAGCGGCAACGTGGGACGGCAACGCCGAGCGGCAACGTGGGACGTTGCATCCCTTTACGCAATAGATATATTACGCGTATAAGTCTATCACACGACACAATCAATTACTTTTAATGCGAACAAAGGCACTTTGGACAAGTGCCGTGAGTGCCGCCCTTATGGGGAGCGAGCGAGGGGCAACGCCCCTGCGAACTTCGCTTTTAAGCAAAATGTGTCATTTTGCTTCCGTGGTAGTCCGACTCGTGCGTGATTAGATTTTGTCCGCACAAAGCAAAGCGACTGCCGCAAAATCCCGCACGACGTGTGGTCGGATAATGCCCCTCATCCGTCGGTTTTACCGACACCTTCCCCCCAAGGGGAAGGCTTTGTTTGGTCGGATAATTGGCTTTATTTGAACATTAAAAGAAATCCGCATAACGATCGTCACGCAGATTTCAAACAAAACAACAAACAAGTAACGGCTCGTTACTTGTTAAGTATTATAAGCGAATAATGTCTTTTTGTCAACTACCGTGTCGAAATTTAAGACTAAATCAATAATTTCCTTCGGGTTGGAAAGCACGGTCGTAAAACGTGAAGTGGTTAAATCCGTCAAGTTCGTTTTCGTCCGCTCTTCTCGTCCTTATCGGTTTTGCCGGAATACCTGCGACAAGGGTAAAATCTTCCACGCTTTTCTTCACTATCGCGCCGGTTGCGACGACTGCGCCTTTGCCGATCTTTACGCCGGGAAGTATGGTGCTTGCGGTATAAACCTTAGCGTACTCGCCTATTTCCACGGGAGAATACGTTCTTTCCATATGGTTGCTTTCCGAATGACCGTGGGTGAAAATTTTCGAGTACTCGGTTATCATCGAATAATCGCCGAATCTTACTCCGCCTTTGGAATCTATGTAACAGCAGTGGTTCCAAGTAACGAAGTCGCCTACTTCGATGTTCTTGCCGTAGTTAAACCTGCACCCTTCGTTGGCAATAAACCCTTCTCCGCAAGACTTAAAAAGATTTTTCGCAATCAAACTACGGAACGGTATCGCGAAAGCGCAGTTGATCCCTTGCGGCGTTCTGTCGATGACTTCCCAAAGGATATGGAGATTTCTTTCTTCTTTCGTGTACGGTTCTTCCACGCCCATCGGAAGATAATCTCCCCACAGTCTGAACCCTTCGATTTGTTCTTTGTCGAAATCTTTCACGCCGATTAAATCAAGCGTTTTTAACATATTTTCCGCGTCCAAACCTTGTTTAATCCACTTTTCCGCGTCCTTAATCATTCTTTCGTTTACGTCCATTTTTACCTTCTTTTCTTTTTTTATTTGCTTTATCTCCGAGTTTAACCGTTCTTAATCTCAGAGCGTTGGTTACTACGCAAACGCTGCTTAAACTCATTGCCGCCGCGCCGATCATCGGGCTGAGCGCGACTTTGCAAAACGGATACAGCACGCCTGCCGCTACCGGAATTCCGATTGCGTTGTAAATAAACGCCCAAAAAAGGTTTTCCTTTATGTTGCGTACCACCGCTTTGCTGAGTTTAACCGCGTCGGGAACGCATCTCAGGTCGTTCCTTACAAGCACTACGTCCGCACTTTCCACCGCAACGTCCGTGCCTGCGCCGATAGCGATTCCTACGTCCGCTCCTGCAAGAGCGGGGGCGTCGTTTATTCCGTCGCCGACCATTGCGGTTTTGCCGCCGCTATATTTTATCTCTCTTATTTTCTTTTCTTTTTGGTCGGGCAGGACTCCGGCTACGACTTCGTCCACACCGACGGTTTTTGCCACCGCCTGCGCGGTAAGTTCGTTGTCCCCGGTCAGCATCACGACTTTAAGTCCTTCTTTTTTCAGGCTCGCCACCGCCGCCGGGCTCGTTTGTTTTACCTTGTCCGCAACCGCTATTATTCCTATTATAGCACCTTTCTCTCCCACGAGTAAGGGGGTTTTGCCGTTTTTCGCAAGTTCTTTCCTTTTCTCGTCGGCGCCGTCGTTTTTCGCGCCGAATTTTTCGGCATAATCGGCGTTGCCGACGAAAAACTGCCTGCCGCCGACGTCGCCCGTAATTCCGAGTCCGAACGCCGCGTTAAAGTTTTCCGCTTCGTCAAGCCGTATTCCGCGCGTTTCACACTCGTTTATCACCGCAAGAGCAAGCGGATGTTCGCTGCGCTTTTCCAGCGCGCCCGCTATTTTAAGGACTTCGTTTTCTTCGCAACCGAACGCAACCACGTCCGTTACGGACGGTTTCCCTTCGGTAATCGTTCCCGTTTTGTCAAGCACCACCGTGTCCACAGATTTTAGCGTTTCCAACGCCTCGCCCGACTTAATAAGAATACCGTTCTCCGCGCCCTTTCCCGTGCCTACCATTATCGCAACCGGCGTTGCAAGTCCGAGCGCGCACGGACAAGAAATAACCAGCACGCTTATTCCCCTCGCCAAAGCGAATTCAAGTCCGTAACCGACGCTTAGCCAAACGATAAACGCAACCAGCGCAATACCCATTACCACCGGCACGAACACACCGGATATTTTGTCCGCAAGTTTGGCAATCGGCGCTTTCGCACTCGACGCCTCTTCCACGAGTTTTATTATCTTCGCTATCGTAGTGTCCTGCCCGACGTCGGTCGCTCTCGCCTTAACGAAACCCGAACCGTTGACCGAGGCGGATATGAGTTTGTCCCCTTCGGTTTTTTCCACCGGTATGCTTTCGCCGGTAACCGCCGACTCGTCGAAAGACGAATTCCCTTCGATAATAACTCCGTCCACCGCCACTCTTTCGCCCGGTCTGACTACGAAAATATCCCCAACCGCGACGTCTTTCGCCGCTATCTCGACTTCCTTGCCGTCACGCTCGACAGTGACGGTTTCGGGTGCCAATTTCATAAGTTTGGTTATCGCTTCGCTTGTTTTTCCCTTAGAACGCGACTCAAGATACTTGCCTAAAGTAATAAGCGTGAGTATCGTGCCCGCCGACTCGAAATACAGGTCGTGACTGTACTTCATAACGAGTTCGTGATTGCCCGTACCAAGCCCCCTGCCGATACGGCAAAGCGCAAACAAACCGTACAAAACCGCCGCCGTCGCGCCGAGCGCAACCAGCGTGTCCATATTCGGACTGCGTCTGAAAAGGGAAACGTAACCGCGCCTGAAATACTTTTGATTAGCCACGAGTATAGGCGCGGTAAAAATAATCTGTACCACCGCAAGCGTAACCGCCGCCTCGTGCGAATACAACGCTTTGTCCAAAAAATCGGGTACGGGGACTTTTATCCAGTCGAGAAACATCTTCCCCATACTCACTATCATAAGCGGTATCCAAAAACATATCGATACGATAAGCCGCGTCTTCATCGACTTCTGCTCCGCCGCCGCAAGGTTTTCCTTGCCGGCGCCTTCCGCGCTCTCTTCTTCGCCGCGCGCCTTCGCTCCGTACCCCGCCTTCTTTACCGCCGAAATTATCGCCTTAATCTTATCTTTTCCGTCCACTTCGCAAGTCATACTATTCGTAAGAAGATTAACGCTCACGTCCGTAACGCCGTCAAGCGCGGACACCGTCTTCTCTACCCTTGCGGAACACGCGGAACAACTCATTCCCGTCACGTCAAACCTGACTTTCATAGTTCAAGTTCTCCTTTTTTTCGTCTGTACCTTAATTATATCCGCTTAATAACCCTTTGTAAAACGCTTGCCGCCATTTTTCGGTAAAAATATGAAAAATTTTTCGCATTAGTCCGAACCGAAAGGTTATTCTCTTCTTCCGCCGTTCTTTATAAGGTAATATATTACAAACACCAAACCGAGTATCGTCATACTTACGATTTTAGCCGTTTCATAAATTTTATCAACGAAAAACTGTCCTATAAAAAGGACAGTTCGTTTGTGTTTTGCGTGTAAAAAAGCGAGCGAAAAAGAATTATTTTTTCACTCTGCCGAACCGCATAACCACGCTTTTATAAGTTGAAGTAAAGGGCGACAGCAATTCGTCCGCTTCTTTTTTGATTTTTTCGAAAGGCGCGTTCATAAAATGGACGCTCACGTACTCGGCGTTTTTTATTTTTCCTTTCGCCTGCGCAAAAAACGAGCGCATCGGGGCGCACATATCGAACACCCACACGGGGAAACAGATCGTGACTTTTTCGTATGCGGCAAGGTCCACGCTTAATTCTTCTATCGGCATCGGCAGTTTTTGCGAGCCGAACCGACCGCACCACCAAAACCCTGAATCGCCGTTTATTCTCTCTTTCGTTTTTATTTCGTAAATCGCCGCTCCGCTCTCGTTTGCCGTTTCGTAAGCGAGTTTTTTCGTGTAACCCGTTCTCGAAAAGAAGACTACGAGTTCGTTTTTCGTCCCTACGTTTTTGTAGTCGTTTTCATTGAAAACGAACTCCGACTGTCGACTGCCGATATAGCACGCCGCGCCCGTCGCCGCCTGCATCAAGCCGAAAACGAAATACAAGGTGGACATTGCGTTTGTGGGGAAAATAACGAATTGTATCGTTATCCACGCCATCAGCGTCAAGCCGAAAACTCCGCCAAAAATATAGCCGACTTTCTTTTTCGCAATCGTAAGAGCCGCCGCAACGAGATTCGTTATTCCGTTGACGACGATAAGCGCAATCCCCGGAAAAACGTAGTTTTGAAACAGTTTGTCGGCAAAGGGCAAAACCTGAAAATACGGCAACAACGCGTCCATTTTCATTATCTTTCCGCTCGGATCGACGAGCATACATATTCCGCCGAGAAACGCCCCTATCGAGATGAACAGCGTCCAGAATATAAGCGCGCGACGGGATACGATCAGCCTTTTGCTTTCTTTTTTCGTTTCCATTTTTATTACCGCTTGTTCCGTTTACTCTTCGGACGAAAACATTTCTTCCGCTTCTTCTTCGGTAAGCCCCATTAAAAGGTTTACCGTTTTTCTGAGTTCGTCCGTAACCGACGCGACCCACTCCGCGTCTTCGTGCAAAATAACGCTGCCTATTCCGTGCGACAGAAATATAGCCATCGCGTGAGCGTCCATTCTCGGCTTCGCGCCCTCTTCCACGAGTTTTACGATAATTCGCTCGATGTAAGGCTCGATAAGCGTAAGCGCGTGTTCCCGTATCGCCCAACGCACCGTCTTGTGCATATTTTTTGCGTACTTTTCTCTGAACAGAATTACTTCGCGCTTCATATACGCGAAAAACTTAAACAAGGGTTTGTCCGGATTGCTCTCCGCTTCCGTCGCTATCTCTTCGAAATCCTGTCTGTACGGCTCGAAAAACGAATCGATAACTTCGTCGAAAAGTTGATCCTTGCTGTTGTAATAATAGTAAAACAACCCCACTTCGCAGTCCGCTTCATCCGTTATGTTCCTTATGCTCGTCCCTTCGAACCCGTTTTCGAAAAACAACTTCGTCCCTACTTCCACGAACTTCTTCTTTGCTCCGCCTGCGTATTTTGATTTTCTGGGCATCTTTCTTTATCCTTCCTTTATTAAAATATCGCTCAATTATATCACTCGCAATCCGCATTGTCAACGGATAAAATCAGATTGTTTCGTTTGTTACGAAGTTTTTGTTTCTCGCTTTCCGAGCGTTCGTTTCGTTCGGAAAAAAGCGGCTACAGACGTGAAAACAAATAAAAAAACCGTCCGAAAATAAGGGCGGTTTTTCCGTGCGTCGAAAAAATATAAAGTAAGGGCGGTTATACCAAAAGGGGTTGTTCGTAGAACAGCACTTCCACGCGGTAGCCTACTCTGGAAAGGTATTTATTGAACCTTTCTTCCGCGCGCAAAATCGCTTCGGCGTCGGTGGAGGCGTTGACGGTGATTACTTTGGTGAACCGTTTGTTTTTCGGCGTGTGTATCACGCAGGTAACTTTATATTCCATATCGTTTTCCTTTCCGCCGCGCGGATTTTCCGCGCGACGGGATCTTTTTATTAAAACTTGTTTCTTCTTTTCTTCGCTACGATTGCGACTACGCCGAGCACTATAATAAGGACTATCGCGCCCGCCACCGTGGCTATCATTATAATCTGGTCGGTCGTAAGCGCGTTCCAGTCGAATCCGCTGCCGTTCTTTATTTCGATATTGTCTACGAGTACGTTTTCTCCGTCGATAACGGTATAGGTCGCTATCGTGAGTTTGTTCTTGTCTACCTGAATATCGGCAAAGCAGGGAGTTTCTTTGAGTTCGAGATAACCTTCTTCGGTAACGTATTTTTGAAGTTTTTCGTTAAGGCTTGCTTTATCTCTCTTTACAATGCTTACTTCGTCGCTGTAGATATAGTTGTAATACTTATCGCCCATCGTGCCGAGGTTTACGTAAAGCACTCCTTCGGGTTTGGTTACGCTGCCGTCTTTGGCTTTCTTAACTTCTACGGGTTTGCCGTCCGCTCCGATATACTCGCTTACGCTGTAAGTATGGTCGTGTCCTTGCAGAACGAGGTTTACGCCGTTTTCCGCAAAGATAGGCGTGAGTTGTTTTCTCAGTCCGATTACGTCCGCGTCGAACGCGTGGCTTCCTGCGGTATACGGTCCTTTGTGGAGCATAACTATCGTCCATTTGGTGTCCTTGTTTTCCGCGTTATTTTTAAGGTCTTCGATAAGCCACACGGTTTGTTCTTCGCCGAGTTGATCGTTTTCGAGATCGTTGGTATCGAGAACGATGAAGTGCGCGTAGTTATAGTCGTAGGAATAATACGTTCCGGTTTCTTTTACCGTTGCGCCCGTCGGCAACGCTACCACGTCGCTCAGCGAGTAGTTCTTCTTTTCGTGGTTTCCGCTGAGCGGCATCATCATATTGTTCGCCCATACGTCGCGTTGATGATCGAGCCACCAGGTGTATTGCTTGATGTTCTTGCCGTTGTCGACGTTGTCGCCCATCGTTGCGATAAACGCTATATCTTCGCCTTCGAAGTGTTTGAGAGCGGTTTCCATCGCTTCCGCACTGTCGACGTAGTTCTTTTCTACCGAGCCCTGAATGTCGGTAATCGCCATAAAGCGGAACGCTCCGTCGCTTGCGGTTTTGAAGGAGTAAACGTCCGACCAACCGTATTTGTCATTGCCTAATCTGTAATAATAGGTCGTGCCGGGTTGCAAATCGTTAATCGCGACTTCGTGCTCGTTGTAGAACTTGTAACGGTGGCTTATGTTGAAATAAGCGATACCGAGGTCGATCGTCGGGAGTTCTCTGTCGACGTTTTTCGTAGTCGCTTTGACTTTTGTCGAATTTTTCATATCGGCGTTCGTCGAATATTCGATGAAACTTTCCGGTCTCGTCGAGCCTGCGACATAATCCGCCGCCGCGAGATATTTCCCGTCTTTCCCTTTATCGAACACGTTTTGTTCTATCGAAGTAAACCAGCGGATTTTTCTGCTCGTTCCTATCGTTTTGTCAAACGAAACGCTTACCATCGACGGCAAAAGCCCGTTGTCTATCGTGGGAGTAACGGTAAGCGCTCCCGTCGTTCCTTTCGCTCTGTAAAACGCTTTGCCGTTGTATTTCGTCTTTGCGTCGAGTTTGGTCGTCGCTACGTTAAAGTTCTTTTCGTTGATAACGGGGTAATCTCCGAGTTTGTCGCCGCCTTTAATCCAACTCGAACCGTCCGGCATACTGTCCGTAGCCATTCCCGTAACGATATACGCCGCGTATTCTCCTAGGTTGCGGCAGAACGCGGGCGTAACGTATTTATCGATAAGTTCGATTTGCAGCGTTTCCATAAGGCTGTCTTTTTCAAAATATTCATCGATATAAGCAAGCGCTTTGTCTACGTATTTGCCTATACTGCCGATTGCGCCGTCGCCCTTGAGCATGCCCCTAATCGTTGTCGCCAAAAATTTCAAGAAGTTGTCTTTTATTTCGTCCGTCGGCGTAACCAGAAGGTCTTTTGCTATTTCTCTAACGTCTTTTATGATAAGTTTAAGCGAATAATATCCGCCGTTCTTCTTTGCGACGTCTTCCTTGAAAGAATATTTCGTCAAAAGATTTTTTATCATACTGTCCTCGCCTTTGTCCGCACTCGTCGCCATCGCGTCCGTTATATCAAAACCTTTGCCTTCCGCAAGCGTTTTCGTTTTTACGTCGTAACGAATAGGCGCGTTAAGTATAAGTTCCAGTTGCGGAACAAGCGAATCTTTCAACGTGTTGATGAGAAAATCCACAAACGTCCCGTCTTTGAGTTTTTCTATGAGGGGTTTAACGATTTGCGTGAGTTCTTTTCCGTGCGCGCCGTTAAGGTGTCCGCCGTATACTTCCACGAGTATTTCGGATATAGTCGTGCCGCCTTTGTTTTGCCCGTACGAAAAATCGTATTTTATTAACCAGTTAATAAGGTCTGTCGCAAACGCTATCAGATCGTTGTCTTTTTCAGGTTTTGCCGAAAGAGTAAATCTCTTTCCGTCTTTGCTCGCGTTGAATTTGAGCATATCGAAATCTCGCAAACCGCCGATAAGGCTGTTTATCGCTCCTTTCACAAACCGCCATTGAAGATTTTTCGTCGCTCCGAGCAACGTGTCGTACAGTCCCTCGTTTACCAAACTTCCTATCAGGCTTCCTTTGTTGAAACTGATAAGATTGGCTAATCCGATGGAAAGGAATTTGTCAACGCCTATTTTCGCGCCGTTTTCGTCGGCAAGGTACGTCTTAACGAGCATTACTCTGCCGTCGCCGTAAAGGTCCTTTTTGTCTTCTAACGTCGTGCCGTAAATATCGCTCGTGGAGTTGTTCCCCGTGACCGCTTCTTCTCCGTCTTTGAGATAATTTTCGTTAAGCCTGTACGCTTCGTAGTAGAACCCGTCTTTCGCGCCGTTCTTTTTAAGCGAATGCATCGTGCTTTTAACTTCTTCGGAGTAGTTGCCGTTTTGTTTCTTCTGCGTAAACTCGACTACTCTGTATCCCGACCCGTAAGAAACGAGCGAACCCGTTTCGATATCGTACATAACGTTACCTTCCTGCGTAACCGCGTCTACGATATCCGCCGCGTGTTGGTGCCCGCTAAACTGATACCGTATGCCTGCATTTGCCAACGCGGCGGTGTATACGTCAAGGTTGTCCAAAACAAACAAACTAATTACTTCTTCTTGCGATACAAAGTGCGGAATGTTGTTGTAATGGCAGTTCGTCATAACGAGATTATCCGCTTTGACTTCGTCTTTGGTTTCGTCGATTATCCAACGAATTTGCGCTCTCGTCGCCATACCGCCGGTGGTTTCGTCCCAGCCCATAGCCGTTCTCGTAGCCTCGGTGGACGTTTTGCCCGTGTATTTTCTCGCGTTGCCGTCAACGCCGACTACGGTAACTCCGTCTATGGTAGCAACGTACGAACACACTCCTATCCTGCCCGCTTCGGCAAGATATTCGAAATCGAGATTGTTCTCTTTGAACGCTTTGGTTTCCTCGTCAGTCGCCTTTCTCGTGTCGAAACCTTTGTATTCGACGTAAGCGTTGCCGTCTTTATCGACCTTGTTCGTCCTTACCGTATCGCCGTCGTACCAAAATTTGCTTTCGTAGAAGAAGTTAAGTTTAACCCCGTCCGCCATTCCGCAAGTCGCGTCGTGACGACCTTCTTTCCTGCCGTCGCAGTTGCAATACCCGAAATCTGCATAGATGTCGAATATGTCCTTGCTGGTGGTGGTTCTTACCGAACGCGCCTTGTAGTTTTTCATAAGTTCGAGCCTTGCCGCGTCGTCCGCACACGCGTCGAGTTCTTTCTTCGTAGGCATATAACTCGTCGATTCGTCATTGTAGGTATCGTGGTTGCCCGGCATAACGAAAATTTGGAACTTTTCATGCCCGGGAAGCGTACGAATTTTTTTGGTGGCTTCTTTGAGTATCTGTGCCACGCGAACGTTTGCCGCATATTCGCCGTTGGACGTAATATCGCCGGAAATAACGATAATTTGCGGCGCGTCGGCGCGCATCTCGTAAATCTCCGCCAAAGCCGTTGTAAGCGTCGCTTCGGTTTGCGCGAGCATCTTAGTCGAACCCGACTTCTTTATAAAATCGGCGGAATACTCGTTGCAGTATTCTTGCGGTAAAACGTGAACGTCCGACAAATGTGCGACTTTCGTCGTTCTTTCGAAATTGTCCGCGGCATACGCGCTTACGCCGGCAAAACCGACTCCGCAAAGCAACGCGACAAAAACGAGAACAATCGCAATAACGGCGGAATTCTTCATCAACGTCTTATTCATTGTGCATCTCCTTCGTTTTTTAAGGTTATTTTTACAATAGAAAATTATATTATGTTTTCTAATAAAAGTCAATACCGCTTTTTTGATTAAAATTTACATAATTCGCTCATTATTTTTTCCCGTCACAAAACAAATACCCTTTCGCCTTCTGTGTGCAAATTTGCGGTTTTATGCTCTCGTACTTCGCTTTTCGGCACCCCAAAGCAACGTGGGACGTTGGCACCGCCGAGCGTTGCATCTCATTTCGCAAGCAACGTGGGACGTTGCATCCCTTTACGCATTAG
>CAJLYQ010000002.1 GCA_905210905.1 uncultured Christensenella sp.
AAATCGTTTACCTGCTTTGCCGTCCGATTAAAATCGATTATTCCGTCTTCTTTGGTAAGCATTCTGCAGTGCGTCGCTTCGCTCTCGTCCTGTTTTACCCATTTAAGGTTACCCTTTTCAGTATCGTCGAGAGCCTTAACTATGAGTTCCGCTCCGACTTCGGATAATTTTAACAACGCTTCTTCGCTGTTTTCGTCGGTAAGTCTTATCGCCTTTTTTAGAAGCATATCGCCGGTGTCGACGCCGAGTTCGGTTTTCATAATCGTTACGCCGAGTTCTTCGTCGCCGTTTATGATCGCCCACTGAACCGGGGAAGAGCCGCGGTACTTCGGCAGTAAAGACGCGTGCACGTTGTATATAGGGCATATATCGAGTATGTTTTGGCGTAAGATTTGTCCGTAAGCGCAAGTAACCATAACGTCGGGATTTAGCGCGCGCAAAGTTTCTTCCCCTTCTTTGGATACCTTATCGAACTGCATTACGTTAAGTCCTTTGCCGAGTGCATAAGCCTTAACCGCTCCGACGGTAATTTTTTTTCCTCGTCCGTTCACTCTGTCGGGTTGCGTAACGACGCCTACGACTTCGTGAGAAGAATTTACTATTGCGTCGAGAACGTTAACCGCAAAAACGGGCGTTCCGAGAAAAACAACTTTCATTACTCTTTTCCCTCGTATTTTTTCGTATAGAAAAGTATGCCTTCGAGATGGTCGAGTTCGTGGCAAACCGCTCTGGCTGGCAATCCGGTAAGTTCTTTTTCGTATTTTTCACCCTTTCTGTCGTAGGCTCTGAGCGTTATTTTATAAGGACGCAAAACTTTGCAATTCTTAGAAGAATCCACGCTTAAACAGCCTTCTTCGTCAATTTGTTTACCTTCTGCCGCTATAATCTGCGGATTTACCATTTCGAGTTTTTCGTCGTCCGCTTCGACTACCGCAATTCTTCTCAAGTATCCGATTTGCGGTCCCGCAAGCCCGACGCCGTCCGCTTTGCGCATCGTGTCGAACATATCGTCGAGAAGTTCTCCGAGTTTATCGTCAAAAACCGTCACCTCACGGCATCTTTTGAAAAGTATATCGTTGTCTTCCTGAAAAATCTTTCTTACTGCCATTTTTCGCCTCCGTAGTTATCTCATATTCGTCGGATTGATTTCGACGAAAGTGGTTACGCCTTTTACCGCTATTTTTTCCGCCGCCTTATATACGAGCGGCAAAACTTCGTTCACTCCTTCTTCCCGTATCCATACCACTATCTGAAAACGGAACTCGTTGCTTATTCTCTTTATCGGCGCACGCATTGCCTGAACTCTGAAAAGCGCAGGATTTTCCGCTTTTATCGCGCGCATATATTCGTACCCTTGTCTTGCCGACGCTATCGCTTTTTGCTCGTTTTCGCTTTTAACAAGCACTCTCGCTATCTTCGAAAACGGCGGAAAGGACGTATTTTCTCTTATATTGTTTTCTTTTTCAAAAAATCCGACGTAATCGTAATTTCTTGCAAAGCGATAAACGTAATGATTCGGGTTATACGTCTGAATTATTACTTTCCCTTCTTTTTCGTCCCTTCCCGCTCTTCCCGCTACCTGCGTAATTTGCTGGAAAGTGGTTTCGTTGCTTCGGTAATCGCTACCGTACAAACTTAAATCCGCGTCGGGAACACCCACGAGCGTAACCGATGCGAAATCGTGTCCTTTTACTATCATTTGCGTTCCGACGAGTATATCCGCTTCTTTACGGGCAAACGACGACAATATCTGCGCTGTTGAATCCTTACCCGACGCAGTGTCGTTGTCCAAACGCAAAAGTCTTGCTTTCGGAAACAGTTCGGCAAGTTTTTCCATTACCGTTTCCGTTCCCATTCGTCCTAAACTTAACTTATCGCTGCCGCACTGCGGACACAGGTCCAAATTGTAGAACTGCTTTCCGCAATAATGGCATTTAAGCGTGTTGTCTTCTTTATGATACGTTAGGTTGACTTCGCAGTCCGTACACATCGGAACGTAACCGCACTGCTTGCACCGTACGAACGAAGCGAACCCCCTTCTGTTGATGAAAATCATCGCCTGATTTCCGTCTTTCAGGGTTTTGTCGAGTTCGCTCAGAAGTTTGCGAGAGAACAAACCGTTGTTCCCTTCTCGTATTTCCCTTCGCATATCGACGAATTCCATATCCGGAAGAGAACGCTTGTTGGCGCGATTTTTCAGCGTAATAAGTTTATATTCGCCTTTAACGGCTCGATAATAGGTCTCAAGCGACGGAGTCGCACTGCCGAGTACAAGTTTCGCTCCGTTGTATTTTCGCCTGAATTCCGCAATATCGTGCGTATGGTATCTAGGATTCGACTCGCTTACGTAACTAGTGTCGTGTTCTTCGTCGATTACGATTATTCCTACGTTTTTAAGCGGCGCGAATATCGCGCTCCTTGCCCCCAAAGCGACTTTCGCTTCGCCTGTAAGAAGTTTTCTCCATTCGTCGAAACGTTCTCCGTCGCTCATTCCGCTATGGATAAGAGCAACGCCGTCGCCGAACCTTCTGCGAAAAACTCCGAGCATTTGCGGTGTAAGACTGATTTCGGGAACGAGCATAATCGCGCTTTTGCCGAGTGCGAGCGTTCTTTCTATTGCCGCCATATATACTTCCGTCTTACCGCTGCCCGTAACCCCGTGCAAAACGCAGGGCTTGTCGCTCGTCATTATGCTTTCTACGGCGTTTTTCTGTTCGTCGGTAAGCGTTATTTTCTTTGCTTCGGCAACCACTCCTTTAAGCGGAACTCGGTTTACCGTAACCGTTTCTTTATGTAAAATCCCTTTTTCGATAAGGGCTTTGACGCAACCTGCGCCGTATTTTGCGGATAAAACGGTTTCAAACTCTCCGTTTTCGTTTATTTCTTCGATTAAAGCAAGTTGTTTCGGCGAGTTCTTCCTTATCAAGGTCACTGCAAGTTTTTTGTCTACGTCAAGCGTAATAAAACCGCGCGTAAGTTCTCTTACCTGTCCGCCCCTGAGTTTGGAAGGTATGCTAAGCCTTAAAGTATCGGCGTATCGGAGATTGTTGTATTTTTTGAGATATTCGCTTAACGCTATCATCTCGGGAATTATCGGCGTAAACTCGTCGAGTTTTCGAATAATGTTTTTCGTAGCGATGTCGGTGCTTTCTTTCGTTCCTACGACAAACCCTTCTATCGTGCGCTTGCCGAAAGGAACCAGCACTCTGCTCCCGACTTCCACGTCGAATTCGGACGAATAATCGAAAACTCTGTCCACTTCGGAGTTGCTTACGTCAACGATAACTCTGTAAATCATAGCGAAACTATCCCGTCGAGTATCACGTCCGCAAGTTCTCTTTTCGTCATTATCGGCAAACTTTCCGTTCTGCCGTCGGCAAAAATAATCGTCGCGACGTTCGTGTCGCAGTTAAACCCTGCGCCTTCTTTCGTCACGTCGTTTGCGACGACCATATCGGCATTTTTCTTAATGAGTTTTTGCGCGGCGTTTTCAAGCAGATTTTCCGTTTCCGCAGCGAACACGACAAGCGTTCGTCCGCCTTTGATCTCGCCTATTTTAGCGGCGATATCCGGGTTTTTAACAAGTTCGAGAGTAAGCGTATCCGACTTGATTTTTTGCGAAAACCTGTTTTTCACTCTATAATCGGCAGGAGCCGCGCTCATAACGAAAGCGTCGCAATTCTTTTCCTCGTTCATAACCGCTTCGAGCATATCGTTCGTGCTTTTAACGGACACGACTTTGCAATCCGCAGGAATTTTTGCGCTTACCGAACCGCATATCAGCGTAACCAGTCCGCCGCGGGCAATCACCGCTTCCGCTATGGCAAAACCCATTTTCCCGGAAGAACGGTTACCGATAAACCGCACTCCGTCGATGTCTTCCGTAGTTCCGCCTGCGGTAACGAGAACTCGTTTCCCGCGGAAGTCGGCTATCGGCGTGAGCAATTTATCGACATACCCGACGATATTGACGGGTTCTTCCATTCTTCCTACGCCTTTATCTCCGCACGCAAGAAGTCCTTCGGTAGGTTCGACGATATGTACGCCTCGTTCTTTCAGTATTTGCAGGTTTTTCTCGTTTGCGTCGGCAACGTACATTTTCGTGTTCATTGCAGGGCAAACTACTTTTATCGCCTCGGTTGCGGCAAAAGAGGTGGTCAGCATATCGTCGGCGACTCCGCCGGCAAATTTTGCGATAACGTTCGCCGTTGCCGGAGCAACGAGAAAAACGTCCGCCCATTTGGCGAGCGATATATGCTCCACGTCGTAGTGCGGTTTTTCTTCGAACATATCTTTGATAATCGCATTTTTTGAAAGCGTCTCGAAAGTAAGCGGAGCAACGAACTCCGTCGCATGCTCGGTCATAACGACTTTTACGTTATATCCGAGTTTTTTTAACCTAGAAACGATTTCGCACGACTTATAAGCGGCTATGCCGCCGCTGACGCCGAGAACAACGTTCTTCACTTTTATTGACCGACCTTAACTATTACTTTTCCGTCGTAAATTTCCTGAGCGGCGTAAGAAATCGGTTTCATTCCGCTTTCTTCGAGTTCTTTCGCTTTCGTCGCGCTGAGTTCCCTCGCTCTTTTTGCAAGTCCGCATACGAGTGCATAACGGCAAGGCGTTTTGGTAATAAGTTTGTCAATGGGGGGTTCGATCATCATAATGCAAAATTCTCCTTTTACTTTATTTTACAGGTCCTTGTGACCTAAAATGATTTTGTCGATGTTTTTTATGTTCCGCGATACTTTCTGCCGTTCCGCTTCGATTATCGCGTCAACTTTGCGTACGCAACTGTCGAGATCGTCGTTGAGTACGACGTAGTCGTAATCGTACGCGCAGGGAAGTTCTTTCTTGCACTTCGCCATTCTTTTCGCAATTTGCTCTTTCGTTTCCGTCTTCCTGTCTTCCAAACGTCTTTTCAGTTCGGTCAGATCGGGCGGAACGATAAAAATGCTTACGCACTGATGCTTTTTTCTTACGTTTTCGGCACCCGTCGTTTCGATTTCCAGAATTACGTCCTCGTTTCTCGAAAGTTTGTCGTCTACTTCCTTTCTCGGCGTGCCGTAACCGGTGTCGAACGCTTCCACGTATTCGTACATTCCGTCGCTTTCCACGAGTTCGCGAAAACGCTCTTTCGTGATAAAGTAGTAATGAACGCCGTCTATCTCGCCCTCTCTCGGTTTTCTCGTGGTAACCGACACGTTGACGGATATGTCCTTCATATCTTCGCAGACGCGCTTAAGAACCGTTCCTTTCCCGACTCCGCTCGGTCCGCTTATTACGAATAAAATTCCTCTTCCTCTACTCAATGTTTTGCACCTGTTCCCTGAATTTTTCCAGTTCGTTTTTAGCGGCAAGCACCTTTTGCGTAAGCGTAAGGTCGTTGCTCTTAGAACCGGTCGTGTTTATTTCTCTGTTGATTTCCTGCACGAGAAAATCAAGTTTTTTGCCGACTTCGTTCTTCTCTTCCATAAGGGAAAAACCGTGACTTAAATGTGCGCGAAGTCTTGTGATCTCTTCGTCAATGTTGCATTTATCTGTAAAGCACGCAATTTCGGTAAGAAAACGCGATTCGTCGATTTCTACCCCGGACAAAACTTCTTCCATTCGTTGTTTCAGTTTTTTTGCGTAGTTTTCCGCAACCGCAGGCGCGCGCAGCGCTATCTCTTCAACGATTTTTTCCAAATTTCCCAGTCTGAAACAAAGTTCTTTCTTTAACGCTTCCCCTTCCTTTTCTCTCGCTTTCAAAAGATTAAGACACGCCTCTTCCGTGGCTGCTTTCGCAAGCGAAACGAGTTCTTCTTCGTCCGCTTCGTCGGGTTCGACCGTAACGACTTCGGGCATACGAAGAATTTGAGACGCCGTCAAATCGTTGTTTACGCCGATTTTTTCGAGTTCTTTCGCCGCCGTAAGGTATTGCTTTGCAAGCGGTAAGTCGACGAGCACTTCTCCCCTGTCGTCACGCATATCTCTGTATCCGACGAAAACGTCCGCGTGTCCGCGTTTTACGTATTTCTTGACAACTTCTCTGATCGCGTCCTCGGCAAAGAAAAGCGCGCGCGGCGATTTAACCGACAAGTCGAGAACTTTATGATTAACCGTCTTTACGTCAACCGTAATTTTTATCCCGTTCCGTTCGGCCAAACCTTTCCCGAACCCCGTCATACTCTTCATTTCAGCATTCTCCGATTTTCGATTTTTCGATAGTATACCACACATCTTAAACACTGACAAACGTTTTTATATATTTTATATAAATAAATGCGCCCGAACGGGCGCACAAAAAGCGAACAAAGCGTAGACAGAAACGAAATAAAGGTTAATTCCGTATTCGGCAAAACGAACGCCGATCAAAGTATCAGACCGTTCTCTCTGAGCACCGACAAAAACTTGTCTTCGTCCCAAATTTCCACACCGAATTTTTTTGCTTTATCGAGTTTGCTTCCGGCTTCCTCTCCGGCAATAACGAGATTGACGGATTTAGAAACGCTGTCCGAAGTTTTTCCGCCGAGTTCTTTTATAACTTCCGCCGCCTGCGATCTTTTGAACGCAACGAGTGAACCGGTCAAAACCACGTTTTTACCGCTTAAAACGCCTTCTTTCTTCTCTTCCGTGCGGATTTTTACGCCTTTTTCGAAAAGTTTTTCTATTTGAGCGGAATTTTCTTCGTCGTCGAAAAACTTGCGTACGTTTTCCGCCATAATAAGACCGAAATCGTCGAGAGAAACGAGTTCTTCGACGCTTGCCGCTCTGATTTTTTCGAATGATCCGAAATGGTCGGCAAGTTGTTTTGCCGTTTTCTTCCCGATAGCCGGAATACCCAAAGCAAATACGAACCTGTCAAGGGTTACGTCCTTACTTTTTTCGATTCCGGCAAGTAAATTCGTTATTTTTTTATCCTTAAAACCGTCTAATTTGAACAATTTTTCGGCGGTAAGTTCGTATAGTTGATACGGATGTTTCAGTCCGAATTCGTTATAAAGTTGCTCTGCGGTTTTTTCGCTGAAACCGTCTATATCCATACACGATTTTTGCGCAAAATGATCCAAAGTCGCAACGATTGCGGGCGCGCATTTATCGGGATTCGTGCAGTACAAAAACGCCCCTTCTTCCTTGACCGGCGCACCGCAGGCAGGACACTTGTCGGGCTTGGGCACGTCAACGGATTCCGGCAACAAAGCGGCTAGCCCCGTTATCTCGGGTATTACGTCGTTACTTCTTCTGATGAAAACTCTGGAATGTAACTTTATTCCCTTCTTTAGGATATCGGAATAGTTGTTTAGGGTAGCCCTTTTAACGGTTACGCCCATAAGATCAACCGGTTCGAGAACGGCAAGCGGATTTAGTTTGCGAGTTCTGGACACCTGCCACACGACGTCGTCGAGAACGGTAGTAACCTCTTCCGCTTCGAATTTATACGCAAGCGCCCATCTTGGGAATTTCTCGGTAAATCCGAGTTCTTCTCTTATAGCCATCGAGTTGATTTTTAACACCGCCCCGTCTATCAAAAAATCAAGATCAGGTCGATTTTTTTCAATTTTATCAATTACTTTTTGTGCCTCGTTTTGCGACTTTACAAGCGTAAAAACATCGTCTGTCAAGAAACCGTTTTCTATTAAAAACGAATGAACTTCTTCTTGCGTTTTGAAAGTTTTACCGGCAGAATAACCGATATTATACGCTACGAAATCGAGTTTCCTCGCAGCGGTTACCGACGGATCGAGATTTCGAATCGCGCCGGCTACGCCGTTTCGGGCGTTTTTAAGCGGAACAGCCGCCGTTTCGTTATAACTTTTTAACGAACTCAAACGCATAAGCCCTTCGCCCTGAATTTCTATTTCGCCTTTATACGGGATCGTGAGCGGCACGCTTTTTATCGTTTTTACCTGAGCGGTAACGAGTTCTCCCGTTATTCCGTCTCCGCGCGTAGCGGCAGAAACGAGCAAACCGTCTTTGTACGTTATTGACAAGGTCAAACCGTCGAATTTATTTTCTACCGTCATTTCGGGGATAAATCCGAGTTGTTTTTCTATGCGCTGAAAATAGGCGGTAAGTTCTTCACTGCCCTTTGCTTTGTCAAGAGAATACAGTTTAAGTTTATGCTTATAAGAAACAAATTCTTTAAGCGGCGCGCCGCCTACCCTGTGCGTCGGCGAATCCGGCAACGCTCCGTATTCTTTTTCGAGTTCGACGAGTTCGTAATACATCGCATCGTATTCGGCGTCCGATACCGTCGGATTGTCGAGTTCGTAATATTCTTTTGCGTATCGATTAAGCAAATCGACGAGTTGGCGCATTCTTTCCATTTTTTTATTCCTTTCCGCTCTAATCGCAAAGCGTAAGCGGCGCGTTCATCAGTGCGAATTTCTTTACGCCAAGTCCCGGAAAAGCAACGCTTACCGTCGTTCCGTTTCCGCTTCCGCCGGTAGTAATTACCGTTCCTTTTCCGTACTTCGGGTGGGAAACTTTTGCTCCGGGCTTAAACCCTTCGCCCGAGATATTGTATATTTTGGGTTTAACCTGTATGTCGGTTTTTACAACGGGCTGCACTGCTTTTTGAGTAAAGTCGATACTCGTCGGTATTGCCGATTCGTACGTATCCTCGTATCTTTCTCTTCCAAAGAAATCTCTGCGGTCGACTTTTACGATCGGTTGCGGCGCTTCCCCTTTTGCCTCCGAGAAAAATCTTGAAGGAATGGCGGATTCCGTTCTGTTGTACTTGCGACGAACGCCTCTGACCGCCGAAACGTAAAGACGTTCTTTCGCACGGGTAAGCGCAACGTACATAACTCTTCTTTCTTCTTCGACGCCATTCGCGTCACGCAAACTTTGCGACGAAGGAATTATTCCCTCTTCGCAGGCAATGATAAACACCACCGGGAATTCAAGTCCTTTCGCCGCGTGCATCGTTGCCAAAACAACGGAATCGGTGTCTTCTTCGTCAGCCGCCGCGTCGGTGTTTAACACCAGAGTTTGCAAAAACTCGCTGAGAGTAATCTCGGAATCTTCATAGTTTTCTTGCAAGTAAGTCAAAAACTCTTCGATGTTTTCCCAACGGTTTATATCTTCTTCTTTGCCCGTCGAGCGATAGTAGCGTTCGAACCCCGCTTTCATAACGAGTTCGCCGACGAAATCCACGAGATTCATATTAGACAGATCCGTCTGTAAATCGCCGATTAAATCTCTGAAAACTCCGACTTTGGATTTAATTACGGGCGAAAAATCGGAATAATTTATATCCATTATTGCGTCGTAAAGGGTGATACCTTTTTCTTTTGCATAGTCGGAAAGTTTTTCTACGGTCGTATCGCCTATTCCCCTTGCCGGGAAGTTTATTACCCTCGTGATAGCGTCGCTGTCTTTACTGTTAATAAGCAGTCGCATATACGCTATTACGTCGAGAATTTCCTTTCTGTCGAAAAATTTATATCCGCCGTAAACCTTATAACTTATGCCGCGCTTGTTAAAACTCGTTTCAAACACACGAGTAAGGGCGTTGTTTCTGACAAGTATGGCAAAATCGCTGTTTCTGTATCCCTGGCTACGTTTAAGCGACACAATTTGAGATATAACTCTGTCAACTTCTTCGTACTCGGTGCTACTCGTCATAAATTCGACGCGTACGCCGTCTTTTTTATCGCAGTACAAACTTTTTTCCGTTCTGCTTTTATTGTTGGCGATAAGTCTGTTTGCGCAGTCGAGTATTTGTTGCGTAGAACGATAGTTTTGTTCTAACTTATATATCTTAGCGTCGGGGAAGGATTTGCCGAAATCGAGAATATTCCTTACGTCCGCTCCGCGCCAGCCGTATATGCTTTGATCGTCGTCGCCGACCGCAAAAATGTTTCCCCATTTAGACGAAAGCATTTTTAACAGTTCAAACTGAATTTTGTTAGTGTCCTGAAATTCGTCTACGTGAATATACTTAAACTTGTTGGCGTAATACTCTCTTGCTTCTTCGTCGGTCGCGAGCAAAGTTCTGCACTTAAGCAATAAATCGTCAAAATCCATTGCGTTGTTTTCAAAAAGCGTTCTGTCGTATGCGTCGTACACTTCGCAAATAAGCATCGCGTCTTTTTCGTACGCTCTGATACTGCGGAAATAGTCGTCCGAACTAAGCCCTGCGTTTTTCGCTTTTCCGATATGAAACGCATACTTGTCTTTATCTTTTTCTTCGAGATGCTTTTCGCGTAATACCTTCAAAAGGGCGCGTTTCGACGCACTTTCGTCGTATATCGTAAAGTTTTGCGTATACCCGATCTTTTGTGCGTATTTATGTAAAATCACCACGCACAGGGAGTGGAACGTCGATACCCAAACGTCGTTCGGTCCGAGCATATCGGACAATCTTTCTTTCATCTCCCGAGTCGCTTTGTTTGTAAAAGTTATCGCAAGTATATTCCACGGAAAAACCTTTTTTTCGTCGATAAGATACGCAATTCTATGCGTAAGAACTCTTGTTTTTCCGCTTCCCGCTCCCGCAAAAACCAGTACTGCGCCTTCGGTATCGGTTACCGCACTTCTTTGCTGCGGATTTAGTTTTTCTAAATCTGTCATTCCGTCACTCCGTCAGGTATAAATATTTTTTTAGCAAGTCCGATTGCATAAGTATCGCTCATCGACGCAAGATAGTCGCACACGAAAGTCGTTACGTCCGTAACGCATTCCGGATGCGGAACTTCGTCCGGGTGAGTAATAAAGTACTTGAAAAGTATATTAAGCATTCTGTCCGCTTTCATTTGCAACGCTTCGCCCGAGGCGTTAAAATAAACTCTGTCAAACATAAAATCACGAAGTTTATTCATATAATAATCCCCTTCGTCGCTTAAAGAAATTTTGTTTTTTCCGTAACTGTGTTCGACGATATCGTTTACGAGCGTATTTATTCGTTCGCCTTTGGTTTTGCCCAAAAACTTAACGCAATCGACGGGCAAATCGCTTTCTTTAATAACTCCTTCCCTTATCGCGTCGCTTATATCGTGGTTAATGTAAGCAATTCTGTCGGCATACGACACGACTTTACCTTCGAGCGTACAAGGCTTGCCGCTGCTTTTGTGCTGCAAAATACCGTCTCTTACTTCATAGGTAAGATTAAGCCCTTTACCGTCGTTTTCCAAAATATCGACAACGCGCAAACTTTGTTCGTTGTGCATAAAATGTCCCGTCAACGCATTAAGCACTCTTTCTCCAGCATGGCCGAACGGCGTATGCCCCAAATCGTGACCTAAACCTATTGCCTCGGTAAGATCTTCGTTCAAAAGCAATGCTCTGGAAATCGTCCTTGCAATCTGCGTAACTTCAAGCGTATGGGTAAGACGAGTACGATAATGGTCGTCAAGCGGACGAAGAAAAACCTGAGTCTTATGTTTAAGCCGCCTGAACGCTTTGCAGTGAATTATTCTGTCCCTGTCGCGTTGATATTCCGTCCTGTAAGGACAAGGCTCGATCTCTACGAGCCTTCCGCGAGTATCTTCGCTTTTCTGCGCGTAAGGACTAAGAAAATTCCTTTCGTATTCGAGTTGATGCTCTTTCATCGTCCCTCCTTTCCGTTTCGACCGCAATGCTTTTTATTGCTTACGATAATATGTTATTATATCAAAATCAGGCTCGTTTTTCAAGTAATAAGCGAAACTTTCACTTCTCTTCGCCGTTGTCCCAAAACAATCGCATAGAAAACAGGACGCCCTTTTTAGGACGTCCTAAATCGATTTAACGGTTACCTTTAATCGCGATTCAACTCTTCCGGAACGTTCGGCAGATTAGCAAGTCCGCGCGAGATATCTTCGTCGGTAGGAATATAATCGCTCATCTCACGGTCGTTATACGCTTTGTATGCTTTAAGGTCGAAATACCCTGTGCCGGTCAAACCGAAAAGAATTACTTTCTTCTCGCCGGTTTCTTTACACTTAAGCGCTTCGTCTATCGTCGCTTTTATTGCGTGAGAACTCTCCGGCGCGGGCAAAATTCCTTCACACCTTGCAAAGCGTTCCGCCGCTTCGAAGACTTTAGTCTGTTCTACCGAAACGGCTTCCATATATCCGTCGTGATATAGTTTGCTGAGCGTAGGACTCATACCGTGATATCTTAAACCGCCTGCATGGTTGGGTGACGGCATAAAACCGCTACCGAGAGTGTACATCTTAGCGAGCGGAGTCATTTTGCCGGTATCACAGTAATCGTATCTGTAAGATCCGCGTGTAAGCGACGGACAACTTGCCGGTTCTACCGCAATAAACCTATAATCTGCCTCACCGCGTAACTTCTCACCCATAAAAGGTGCGATAAGTCCGCCTAAATTGCTGCCACCCCCGGCGCAACCGATGATTATATCGGGTTTAACGCCGTATTTATCCAATGCAGTTTTGCACTCCAAGCCTATTATGCTTTGGTGAAGCATTACCTGATCCAATACGCTTCCGAGAACGTATTTGGAATTCGGTACGCTCGTCGCGCACTCTACCGCTTCGCTTATAGCGCAACCCAAACTACCGCCCGTTCCGGGAAATTCTTTAAGAATTCGTCTACCTACTTCCGTCGTATCGCTCGGACTGGGAATAACGTTTGCTCCGTACGTTCTCATTACTTCGCGCCTGAACGGTTTTTGCTCGCTACTTACCTTAACCATAAAAACGTCAAGCGGAATTTTATAAAAAGCACATGCCATCGAAAGAGCCGTACCCCACTGCCCTGCGCCGGTTTCGGTGGTTAAGTGCGTTATTCCTTGTTGTTTTGCATAGTAAACCTGCGCGACAGCCGAGTTAAGTTTATGCGACCCGGAAGTATTGTTGCCTTCAAATTTGTAGTATATTTCGGCAGGAGTATCGAGTTCTTTTTCCAACCAATACGCCCTGACGAGCGGCGACGGACGGAACATCGTGTAAAAGTCTCTTATTCCTTCGGGTATTTCTATAAATTGCGTGCTTTGGTCAAGTTCTTGCTTAACGAGTTCGTCGCAAAAAATGTGTCCTAAGTCCTCTGCCGTAACCTTTTCAAGCGTGGCGGGATTAAGATAAGGCGCATGTTTAACTTTCATATCCGCACGCAGATTATACCAGTATCTCGGCATCTCGTCTTCTGTCAGGTAAATCTTTGTCGGAATGCGTTTGTTTTTCATTTTTTCTGTTCTCCTTCTCTTTTTTATATGAAAAAACGGCGAATCCGCTTTGGGACGAATTCACCGTGTTGCCACCCAATTTCATAGTCTAATCGCTTAAACTACCTTAATAACAGTACTACCATACTGTCTTCCTTTAACGCAGGAACTTACGTCGGAAACTACTACAATTTTCGCTCCCGCCCTCAATAGTCCATTCAACAAATTTCCGCTGTTCCGTCACACCACCCCGAAACTCTCTGAAAACTTCGATATGTCTACTACTCTATCTCAACGGTTTGTTAAGTTATATTTTCATAATAACATCGCGTTAAGTCGATGTCAAACGTTTTTCTTAAAAATTATAAATTTATTTCAGGCACATTATGCGTCGTTTTCCCACCTACGACGTAAAATCCTTCGGCGTAAAACTTGAACGAACGCAATCCGTTTCTCAATGCCGTCAATTTGATAAGGCTTTTATACGCTCGCATATAACCGAATTTATCCAAATCCTTCTTCGGTAAAAGAGAATTCTGCGCCATAACCGCTTGAAGTTTCATCTCTAAACATCCGTTTACACATATATATGCGTTATTCCTTACCGAATTGTAAAAAGATAACGCTTTAATTCTTAACGTATTGCAGTTTAGTTTTTCTGCAGTAGTTACGTTTTTCAACAATTCAATCGCTCTGACTGTCGCTTTCGAAGTAATTTCGTCGGCAAAAAGAAGTTCGTTCGGCGTAGTATAATCGTCTACGAAAACTACGTCCGGGCGAAAAGCGTCGATTACTTTTGCGATTTCGTTCGTTATCTCTTCGAATTCGATTTTATCGCACTCGCTAAACGGTAAAAATTCGACTTCCTTAACGCCTAATATCGCCGCAGACAGAAGCGCTTCTTTTTTTCGTAACTCCGCTCTTTCCGTAATATTTTCGGGTTGAGCGATCGATAAACAAGAGTCGGTCGTAATTAAGAACTTAACTTCTTTTCCCGATCCGATAAGTTTTTTAACCGTTCCGCCGGCGGCTTTGGGAATATCGTCCGCGTGAGCGGCAACGAATAAAAATTTATCGTATTTCTCGATTTTCGGTGTAGGCGCAACCTTTTTTATAAGTTTTGAATAGCACATATTTCTCCGTTGTTATTTGTTGATAATTAAACGCCGTATTTTGAAAAAAAGTGCGAGAAATTCTCGCACTGTTTCGTGGTTCGTTAAATTTAATTTATACTTCGGTCTCGTCCTTAACTTCGGGTTCGAGGTCGGACGCGACTTCGGCTTTGTTCTCTTCTTCCGCATAAGGAGTGAAAGGCGCAATTTTACCTTCTTCCTTAAACTTCTTGTATGCGTTAAGATACTGATCTATATAATCGTTTTTGTATGCATTATAATACTCGGTAAAATAATCCCTGTTACCGTTTGCGTCATAAGCAGGCTCGGGCTTTTTCAGTTCGAAACTGTCAAACGGATTTGCCGGCGCAACTTCCGCTACGGCGGGAGCAACTTTTTTCTTTCTTTTACACATACTATCCTCCATTTCGTCGAATATGATAAAATTATATCACATCACAACGCTAAAATCAATATCTTTTTCTTGTAAAAACCATCGATTATAAGTGTTTTTGCAAAAATCGAACTTAATATTTCCCTTTTGTCCGATTTTTTCGTCACACCCGATAGTCGTAAATCAATACAACGCTTTGCCCGTCATTTCTTCGGGTTGCGGAACGTTCATCATTTTGAGAAGCGTAGGCGCAACGTCGGCAAGAGTACCGTTATGCATTTCGCATTTTTTGTCGGTAACGAGCACGATCGGAACAGGGTTCGTCGTGTGTGCGGTAAACGGTCCGTTTTCGTCAAACATCTTGTCCGCATTGCCATGGTCCGCAGTAACGATTGCTTCGCCGCCGGTATAAATTATCGCGTCGATAACCTTTTTAAGTTGTTCGTCAACGGTTTGTACTGCCTTAACCGCCGCGTCGAAAACTCCGGTATGTCCGACCATATCGCAGTTGGCGAAGTTTAGAATTAAAACGTCGTATTCTCCGCTTCTTACGAGTACGGCGGCTTTGTCCGCTACCTCTACCGCGCTCATTTCGGGTTGCATATCGTAAGTGGCAACCTTCGGCGACGGAATAAGAACTCTGTCTTCGTTTTCGTTGGCTTTTTCTACACCGCCGTTAAAGAAAAACGTTACGTGCGCATATTTTTCGGTTTCCGCAATTCTAAGTTGTTTCAGTCCGAGCGAAGAAATGTATTCTCCGAGCGTATTTTTCAAACTTTGCGGTTTGAAAGCAATTTCAAGATACGGAGCAAACGAAGCGTCGTACTGCGTCATACCCACGTAAAAAGGTTTCAAATACCCCTTCTTTCTTTCAAAACCGGTAAAATCGGGAGTTATGAACGCTCTCGAAATTTCACGCGCTCTGTCGGGACGGAAATTATAGAAGAAAATACTGTCGCCTTCGTCAACCGTAGCAACGGGTTTCCCGTTTTCGCAAACAACCTTAGGCTTCACGAATTCGTCGGTTACTCCTTCCGCGTAACTGTTCTCCACCGCCGCAATAGGATCGGTGCATTGTTCGCCTTCTCCCAAAGTAAGCGCGTTATACGCTTTTTCCACTCTTTCCCAACGGTTATCTCTGTCCATTGCGTAGAATCTGCCCTGAACGGTTGCGATTTTGCCGAACTTTTCCGCTTTTATAAAATCGGAAAGTTGTCTGATAAAATCTGCGCCGCTCTTCGGCGGAACGTCACGACCGTCAAGGAAGCAGTGAACGTAAACGTTGTCGAGTCCTTCATTCTTCGCCATCTTAATGATTGCAAAAAGATGTTCGATATGAGAATGAACGCCGCCGTTGCTCAAAAGTCCGTAGGTGTGGAACTTTTTACCGTTCTCTTTTGCGTGGTGCATAGCGTCGAGTATCGCTTGATTCTTTTGAAACTCCCCGTCTTTTATCGCTTTCGTTATTCTCGTAAGTTCCTGATAAACCACGCGACCGGCACCCATATTAAGATGTCCTACTTCGCTGTTTCCCATTTGTCCGTCGGGAAGACCGACGTCCATTCCGGACGCACCGAGTTGCGCGTGCGGATATTTGGCAAGAAGGGACTTAAAGTACGGCGTGCCTTCGGTTGCGATGGCGTTACCTTTGATTTCGGGGTTAATACCGAAACCGTCAAGTATAATCAGTCCGTATGTTTTTTTCATATTAGCCTCTTTTCTTAAAAGTGCGTGTCGCTAAAAAAACGGCACGCACGGAATTTATAAATTAGTAGTTTACGACTTTTGCGAAGTCTTCCGCTTTAAGGCTTGCTCCGCCGATAAGCCCGCCGTCGATTTGTTCCATCGCCATAAGTTCGGAAGCGTTCTTCGGGTTCATACTGCCGCCGTACTGGATACGAATGGAATTCGCACTTGCTCTTCCGTAGAGTTTTCTGACAACTTTACGAATAATCTTAATGGTGTCGTTTGCGTCCTGAGCGGTAGCGGTTCTTCCCGTTCCGATCGCCCATACGGGTTCGTACGCAATAACGATATTCTTAAGTTCTTGCTTGGTGATGTCTTTGAGTGCGCCGATGGTTTGTCTGGTAACGACTTCTGCGGTCTTTCCGCTTTCTCTTTCTTCGAGAAGTTCGCCTACGCATACGATAACTTTAAGTCCTGCGTTGAGCGCCGCTTTCGTTCTGAGATTGACGGTTTCGTCGGTTTCGCCGAAGTATTGACGTCTTTCGCTATGTCCGGTGATAACGTAACTAACTTTGAGTTCTTTGAGCATTTGCGCGCTGATTTCTCCGGTAAACGCTCCTTTTTCTGCCCAGTGTACGTTTTGTGCGCCGATTTGTATATTCGAACCTCTCGCCGCTTTTCTTGCGGTAACAATATCCGTGAAAGGAACGCAGCAAACGACTTCGCATTTAGCGTCCTTAACCAAAGGAATCAACTCGGTGATAAGTTGCTTCGTTTCTTCGTTGGTCTTGTTCATTTTCCAGTTTCCTGCGATAATGTTCTTTTTCATTCTTTATTTTCTCCTTATAACGTTTATAAATTGAATTTGTTAAGTCACGATCGGCATTACGCCGACCAGAGTTTATTACTTGTTGTTAAGGCAAGCAATACCGGGCAATACTTTTCCTTCGAACAGTTCGAGAGACGCTCCGCCGCCGGTAGAAATGTGGGTCATCTTATCCGCATAACCGAGTTGCGCAACCGCAGCCGCACTGTCTCCGCCGCCGATAATCGTGGTAGCGTCTTTTGCGTCGGCAAGCGCTTTCGCAACCGCGTTCGTTCCTGCCGCAAGTACGGGGTTTTCGAAAACGCCCATAGGTCCGTTCCAAATAACCGTCTTTGCAGTGCTGACCGCTTCCGCATAAAGTTTACGCGTTTCAACGCCGATATCGAGAGCCATCATATCCGCAGGGATCTCGTGAATATCTACGTTCTTAATTTCGATAGGCGCGTCGATGGGGTTCGGGAAATCTTTAACGATGGAAGCGTCAACGGGCAAATAAAGTTTTTTGCCGTTTTCTTTCGCTTTCTTAATCATATTAAGACAATACTCGATTTTCTCGTCGTCAACGAGGGAAGTTCCTACTTCGATACCTTGCGCTTTAAGGAAGGTGTAAGCCATTCCGCCGCCGATTATAAGCGTATCGCACTTGTTGAGAAGATTGTCGATAACGTTAAGTTTGTCGGCAATTTTCGCTCCGCCTAAGATGGCAACGAACGGACGAACGGGATTTTCGAGTGCGTCTGCCATAACGGAAAGTTCTTTTTCGATAAGGAATCCGCAAACCGCAGTCTTAACGAAACCGTATTCAACGATTGCAGCGGTAGAAGCGTGCGAGCGGTGAGCCGTTCCGAATGCATCGTTTACGTAAATGTCGCAGAAAGATGCAAGTTCTTTACAGAATTGCTCGTCTCTTCCTTCTTCGCCTGCGTCGAAACGAAGGTTTTCGAGAAGTACGCATTCTCCGTCTTTAAGAGCGGCGACTTTCGCTTTCGCGTCTTCGCCTACGATATCTTTGGCAAAAGTAACCTTGCCGTCAAGAAGTTGGTTAAGTCTGTCTGCAACGGGTTTAAGCGTAAACTTCTTAATATCGTTTTTCGCTTTTTCAAGCGCAGCCGCTTTTGCCGCCGCCTGTTCCGCTTCGGGAAGCGCGGCTATCGCTTTCTTTTCTTTTTTGTTCAGTCCGAATCCGGGCGTGAAAATATTATGCGGTTTCCCCATGTGAGAACACAGTATAACTTTCGCTCCGTGTTCCATAAGATATTTGATGGTGGGCAGAGCGCCGTTGATACGGTTTTCGTCGGTAATCACTCCGTCTTTCATCGGTACGTTAAAGTCGCATCTAACTAGACACTTTTTGCCTTTTACGTCAACATCTCGTATGGTCTTTTTATTCATAAATCGTTCTCCTTTTTAAGGGTAATTATCGTACCGCTTTCCGCGGTTATTTATATTGTACCATTATTTTTCCCCTTAGTAAACTGTTTATTTGCTTTTTATCGCAAATAACTTACAAAAAAGCCTTTTTTGCAACTTAAAAATAGAACGCTTATTCTAAGCGACCGAGTTTGAGAAAAGCAATGGGTGAGCGGGCGGGGCTTTCTCGTACGTCGAAAGCAAACGGTTCGCCAAGCGGTACGCACTCTGCACGCGTATCGTTTTTCACGACGACGTCGGAATAAACGGAAACAAACTCGTCGCCAAACGCTCCGTGTCCTTTAACCGCCTTAACGTACTCTCCGGAAAACTCGTCGAGCGTCTGATGCAAAATAAAATCCGCTCCGCACGAAAAACAGTTCGCGCTTTGCGGACAAATAAAGTCTTTGCCGACGCTTACTCCGAATTTAACTCCACCGGCGGAAAAAACTTTTATAGACTTACCTTTAGAAACGTCTTTTTCTGTTATGGCGTCCGCAATCCCCATAAAATAACCGCCGTCAAAAACGGCAACCGAATAGAAATCTTCGTCGTCGATCTTAACCTTTGCGCAAATCGTAACCACCTTTCCCGTTTCGAACGAAAGCGTTCTTACGATTTTAATAGCCTGCGGAATTTCATAAAACTTTGAAAAAATTATCTCTTTATGATAGTTTATTGCAATTACGTCGCTTTCCAAAACGCAAAGCGGAGCAATTTCACGATTGTTTTCAATATTAACCGCTACGATATTAACCATATTAAAAAATATGGTTTTTACGTTTTATTTGTTCTTAACGGACGCTCTTTTTTTTCTTAGGAGTACGATTACCGTAAACGCAACGGCAAGTCCGCCGCCAATAAGTCCGCCCGATATGATAAGTGCCAGTTTTTGATTATAAGTAAGTCCCGTCGTAACGTTTTCCGACTTAACGAAATAATATTCCCCGTCGTAAATCACTTTCAGATATTCGCCGTAAGAAGTGTTTTTTTCTACCACAACGCTGACTTTTTGTCCGTCGTGTAAAACCTTCCCTGCCTCGCTCTTCTCGTCGTAATACTTATACAGTTTAATTCCGTCGCCGGTTTTCTTCCCCGTTACTTTCGCAACGTAAACTTCGTATCCGTCACCGCCTACGGTATAATACAGATACGAATACGGAACGTATCCTTCATAATGAGAATTGTATCTGATTTTTACCCATTTAACGCCGTTTCCGTCAGAAATCGGTTGTTCGATTTGTTCAACGGTTTCGTTTTGTTTTATCTCGGGTATTATTTTTTCCGAAGAAAAGGACGTCTCGGAATATAGCGGCGTTTTAATTAAGGTTTTTACTACGTCGGCATTACCGGCCGCACCCGCAAAAAAGCAAAATACGACGAGCAGACACATAGCAAAAACCACTACTAACGCGCGCCGTATGCTTTTCATAAATCCTCCGTTTTTCGTCCCGATTATTTATTATTGGTATTCATAAGGTTATGAATACGTTCGGACGAGTTGAGTAAGTCCGCTACGGACTTGTTCTGGTTGCAATAAGCAACGATATAAGCAATATATTTGCTCAAATCCGCTTCGATAAACCATTCGCAATCCTTTACGTCGGGACTCGTGTACGTAAGGTTGGTGCTGAGAACTGCCGTAAACAGTCCCTCTTCGTACGCTTTCTGAAATTTTTCCTTTCCTTCGGTAAAGATAGCGAAAGTTGCGTTAAGGAAAATTCTCTTCGCTCCGTCTTCTTTAAGATGACGGCAAAGCCTGAGCATCGAATCTCCGGTCGCGATAATATCGTCCGCTACGAGAATATCTTTGCCTTTTACGGACGTTCCTATATAATCGTGGCTCACGATCGGGTTACGACCGTTAATAATCGTCGTATAATCTCTTCTCTTGTAGAACATACCGAGATCGAGACCGAGAACGGACGCGTAGAAAATGTTTCTGTTCATTGCGCCTTCGTCCGGCGAAACGATCATAAACGTATCCTTGTTTATGTTTTCGTCCGGGAAATGCGTTCTGAGTGCCTTAAGAATTTGATAGGTCGGGAAGAAATTATCAAAACCCATCAACGGAACCGCATTTTGAACTCTGGGATCGTGCGCGTCGAACGTGATAATCTCGCTTACGCCCATAGCGTAAAGTTCTTGCAGCATTTGCGCGCAATCGAGCGATTCTCTCGAATTACGTCTATGTTGTCTTCCTCCGTAAAGAATAGGCATAATAACCGTAATTCTCTCCGCTTTGCCGCCGGTTGCGGAAATAATGCGCTTAAGATCGGCATAGTGATCGTCCGGGCTCATTCTGTTCTGACTGCCTAGCATATTATAGGTAACGTTGTAATTACCCGTGTCGACGAGAATGTACAAATCCATTCCGCGAACGCTGTCGTTTATCATTGCTTTTCCGTCGCCGGTCGTAAAACGCGGACAGGAAGAAGACAAAATAAAAGTATCCCGTTTAACAAAATCGGCATTTCTCTTCGCTAAGTCGCGATTATACCAATTTACGAGATACCTGTCGACGAGTCTACCCATCTCTTTCGCACCCTCGAGAACGATAAGTCCGAGCGGTCCGACGGAAGACGGTTTGTCAAATACTTCTGTAAAAAATGTAGGCATATATTGCTCCCGTGTTCTTTGATATTTCAAATTATATCACATCGTTTCGGTTTAAGCAAACGATTAACGCGTGCACGCCCTAATTTAGGAATCAAAAAAGCGACGTTTTTTCCGTCGCTTTTTCTTCCTTTTCTCGTTAGGTCTGAATAAATTGTGCGCCTGCGCCCTCGGCTTCGCCTTCCCCTGCTTGCTTGCCTTGGAATTGCGACAAGTACAAGTCGCGGTAGAAACCGCCTTTTGCCATAAGCGTTTCGTGGTTTCCTTGTTCGACAACGTCGCCGTGGTTCATTACAAGTATTACCTCCGCGTGCTTAATAGTTGAAAGTCTGTGAGCGATGACGAAACTCGTCTTTCCTTTCATCATATCGAGCATTGCGCTTTGTACGTATTTTTCCGTTCTCGTGTCGACCGAACTCGTCGCCTCGTCGAGTATGATGATTTTCGGATCTTTCAAAATCGCTCTCGCTATCGTAAGCAACTGTTTCTGTCCCTGAGAAATATTCGTAGCGTCGTCGTTGAGTTCGGTATCGTATCCGTGCTCCATACTCTCGATAAACTCGTGAGCATGCGCCTTCTTTGCCGCTTCGATTACGTCTTCTCTCGTCGCATTCTCTTTGCCGTACGCTATGTTGTCGGCTACAGTTCCCTTAAACAGCCAGGTGTCTTGCAGAACCATTCCGTACAAACTGCGCAAATCGTCTCTGTGCATTTTCTTAATATCTACGCCGTCAACTGTAATGGTACCTTTGTTCGTTTCGTAGAAACGCATAAGCAAGTTAACGAGCGTCGTTTTTCCTGCTCCGGTAGGTCCGACGATTGCAATACTGTCGCCTGCGTTTACGTGCAGGTTCATATCCTTAATAAGCGGTTTGTCTTCGGTATAACTGAACGCAACGTGCTCGAAGTTTACTTCGCCTACCATTTTGCTTACGTCGGTATGCTCTTTGTCCGGTTCTTGTTCTTCAAGGTCGAACATCTTGAATACACGCTCCGCACTCGCTATCGAAGACTGAATCGTGCTTGCAATGTTACTGATGTTTTCTACCGGTTGCGCAAACTGTTTGGTGTATTGTATACAAGCCTGAATGTCGCCTATACTGATTACCCCCAATCCCGCGCGATAACCGCCCAGAATACAGATACTTACGTACGTCGCGTTATTGACGAGTTTTATAAGCGGTAGAATTATACCTGCAAGGAATTGCGCCTTTCTCGTCGCTTTAAGCAGCATAGCGTTTATCTCTTCGAATTTTTCTATGCTGTCTTCTTCGTGATTGTAAAGCATAACCACTCGATGTCCGGCATACATCTCTTCGATGTGTCCGTTCAACTGTCCGATGAGTTGTTGCTGCTTGGCAAATTCTTTTTGGCTCTTCTTGATTACCAGCATACTGACAAGCAGCAGCAACGGTACGCTCGCTATGGTAACGACCGCCATAACCCAGTCAAGCCTTGCCATCATGAAAATAACGCCGGCAACCGTCGTAACAACGGTGATAACTTGGTTTACCGTATCTTGAAGAGTAACCGATACAAGTTCAACGTCGTTCGTAAGCCTGGATAGTATTTCACCGGTAGGCGTTCCGTCGAAGTATTTAAGCGGAACTTTGTCCAGTTTGACTTTTATGTCGTAACGCATACGACGAACGACGTGTTGCGCCATAGAAGCGGCTATCATTCCGCCGGTAAAGGCGAATATTGCGTTAAGACAGTACAGACCGCCGGCGATAAGACAGATTCTCGCCACGTATCCCATATCCATAGATCCCGTCTTGAAATACTGAATACTTTCCGCCATATAGTTGGTGACCTTTTTCAGTATATCGGGAACCCAAACGGCGAACCACGCACCGACTGCGCTGATAACCATCATCAGTATAAGCGCGATAAGTTCGGGACGCATATACTTAATAAGTCTTACGACGGTTTTGCCGAAGTTTTCCGCGCCTTTGACCTTTTCGACGTTAATCGAACTCGCGCCGAACGCACCCGACATATCCATCTTGCCGACGGCGGAAACTTTAGGTTGCTCTACCTTAAATAACTCTTGGTTTTGGTCTTCGTTCATAGTCCTAATTCCTCCGGGCTCATTTGGCTAAGCGCGATATCGCGATAAACCTGACAGTTTCTGACAAGGTCGGCGTGTTTGCCTTTCCCTACCATCTTACCGTCGTCCATTACGATGATTTCGTCGGCGTCCATTATAGTACCGATACGCTGCGCAACGATAATAACGATACTTTCGCTCGTCACTTCTTTAAGCGCGGTACGCAATCTCTTATCCGTCTTGAAGTCGAGCGCGCTGAAACTGTCGTCGAATATATATATTTCGGGGCGACGTGTAACCGCTCTCGCTATGGACAATCTTTGTTTTTGTCCGCCGGAGAAGTTTTGTCCGCCTTGTTCTACGGTATATTCGAGTTGTCCTTCTTTTTCTTTAACGAAGGTGTCGCTCTGCGCTATCTTCAACGCCGACCACATTTCTTCTTCGGTCGCGTCTTCCTTTCCGTAACGAAGGTTGTCCGCAATCGTTCCGCTGAACAATATGCTTCTCTGCGGTACGAAACCTATTTTCTTTCTGAGTTCCGCTTGCGGGTACGTCTTTACTTCCTGTCCGTCGACAAGCAAACTTCCTTCCGTTATATCGTAGAAACGCGGTATAAGATTGATTATAGAACTCTTCCCGCTCCCCGTTCCGCCGACGATTGCGGTCGTTTTTCCCTTTTCGCATTTGAAACTGATATGGTCGAGTACGTTCTTTTCTGCGTCAGCGGCATATTTGAAACATACGTCCTTGAACTCTATCGTTCCCGTAGTATCGTTTTCGACTTTGCAACCTTCTTCGTCTTTTACCGTAACTTCTTGATCGAGAACTTGAAGAATACGTTCCGCACTCGCAGTCGCTCTCGGGTAAATAACGACGGCACTCGCAATAAATACCATTGCCATTGCAATTTGCGTTATGTACTGAGATACTTCGAGCATCGTCGCAACGTCGTTTATTTTCTCGCTCTTGAACTCCAACCAGTGATGAGCAAGGAAGTTGGCGTCGCCGTTTACCATCATAGCCGCACGCCAGTAGATACCGACCGCGCAGCAGTTCAAACATATATTGATAAGCGGAACGAGTACCGCGCACCAGTATTGCAACGTGGTCGCCGCTTTACTTGTTTCCTTATTAACAACGTTAAACCTTGCGTTTTCTTGGTCTTGTTTGTTAAACGCGCGTACAACCCTTATTCCCGTTATTCCTTCACGCATTATAAGCGTAAGTTGATCGACTTTTTTCTGTATAATTTTGAAATACGGCTGAACGATTATTGCCGCAACGATTGCAGACGCAATCAAAATAGGCAAAACGTATACCAAAACCATAGTAAGGTTTTTGCTCGCCTTAAACGCAAATACAAAACCGCCGATAATGGTTACGGGCGTACTGAGCGTCGTTCTGAGTATTACTAAAAATACGTTTTGAATTTGGTTAATATCGTTTGTCGAACGAGTAACAAGGCTCGCCGTACTGAACTTATCGAACTCTGCAAGAGAATAACCTTCGACCTTGCGGAATACCTTGCTACGCAATACTTTACTGAAATAAGCCGCTATCTTACTGCTCATCATCATTGCAAGTATCGTGCAGCCGGACGAACAGAAAGTAATAAGGAACATCAACAAACCTTTCTTCAAAATGAAGTTCAGATTGCTCGTCTGAATGGTAATCCCGTCCGGAGATTTCCATTCGTCTTCCGTTTTTTCGACTTTTTCGCTCAAATCCGCCGTCGTACTTCCCGTCTTGCTGAGAGAAATTATTTCGACAAACTCGTTCCAACGCGCCTTGATCTTTGCGCCCAAACTGCTGTCTTCCGTCTTTTCGGTATAACTGTTTACCGCGTCGGTTATTTCTTTGTCGGTAATTCCAAGTTTGTTTTTAATCCATTTTTTTTGATTTACGTAGCGATACGCATATCCGCCTATATCGTGGCAAAGAATAATTTCGTAATCCAAGAAAGGTTCTACTCTCTCGGTATCTTCGTTATAAATATACGTGAGTTTGGATTTATCGATCGCTTCGCCGTAAGAATCGACTTCGAGCGTAACGAGTTGCCCGAATTCGTCGACGACCTTATTGCCGTCTTTATCGCAAAGCACCGGTATAGGTAAGATATTGCCGTAACGGCTGTGTTTCATATTGAGAACGCACGCTGCAAGAAGTTTTTTTGCGTTTTCGTCCCCCCAAACGCCTTCGTCATCGACTTTTTTTTCGTCTTCTTCATCGACTTTTTTTTCGTCTTCTTCTTTGAACATATCCAAAAACGTATTTACGTTTATCGATTCTCCATCGGCTGCTCTGAGACTTTGATAGTCGATTAAAATCGAAAATGCGTTTTCGACTTCAACGAGTTCGGACGGGGTGTATTCGCTGATATCGACGTGCCCGGTTTCCTTAAACGATACGCGTTCGAGAGCGTTCATAAACGGAATGAGAACTTCGTTAAAAAGCGTTTCGCTGTCGCTTACGGGTATATCTTTGAAGTTAAACTTCAAACTGCTCCCCGATAAATCGTCGTTCCACGCGGTTTTTATATCGACAGTCGAAAATCCGTCTTTCATCTCAAATACCGGTATGTACCCTTCGTGATAGACTAAACTCTCGAAGTCTATATCGATATCGCCGAACGGGTTTTCCATCTCTTTATGAACGTATGCTTTTTCATAATCGAGATAAATTCCGTCGTTAATTATATCCGCCATTAAACCCGGCAAATACAATTCGGCCATTGCCCCCGACGCAAGAAGTACCACCACTACGATGAATATCTTCAACATCGGCTTCAAATTTTTTAGCAGTCTTGTCATCTCGTTACCCTTTTAACCGACTTTTTTATCAATACCGTTCATAAAAACGGATTTTTACTGTTTTACTACAATTGCAAGGAACTTGCACCCGTTTTCGGTGGTTGCTACCATTCCGTGCGGTTCGGACGAATCAAGCATAATGCTGTCGCCTTCGTTCAAATAAATTATACGACCGTTTACCGTGTATTTTAGCCCGCCTTCGAGTACGTAGTCGAACTCCTGCCCTTCGTGCGTGTTCGTTACGATGGGTTTGTCGAGAGCGTCCTTATTATAAGGAACGACAACGTATAACGGGTCTATCTTGTGATTGTAAAATCTGCTCGCAAGATGTAAATACTTGAAGTTTTCCCTTCTGTCTACGGGAAGTCCGTTACCTTTTCTTTCTACGGCATAAGAATGCAGACACGAAAGATTGCTTCCGGTAAGAAGTTCGGCAATGTCAACTCCAAAAATACCTGCGCAACGATTGAGAAAACTAAAAGTGAAATCCACTTCTCCGTTTTCCAGCGCGTTATAATCTTTTTCGGATAATCCGCAAAGTTCGCACATCGTCTGAACGGATATTTCCAAATCTTCCCTTATGCACTTTATTCTTTGCGCTATAACTTTAACGTCCATCAAATTCACCTTAAAAAGAGCATACTTACACTCTTAATTTACATTGTATTTATTATAATACATATCAATAAAAAATGCAACCCCCGAATTATCCGTTATTTCCCCCTTTTCACAAGACGAAAAACTGCGTTTTCCGATAAAGTATCCGTTTCGTCGTTCGGAATCGTCTTTTTGCTCGAACCGCCAAAACGCAGAAAAGTTTTACTTACAAAGAAAAAAGCGACCGAAGTCGCTTTTTATCTTTAATCGTTTTACGAAGTTTTATCTTTTTGCTTCTTTTTTTACTTCGTATCCGGCGTAAAGCGTCAGATTTACGTCGATATTGTCGTTTTCGCTGAACTCGTAAAGACAGTCTTTGTCAAGATACCAGCCTTTGAACGTGTAGGTGTAAGTATAAGTAATCTTGCTGCCGCTGTATTCTTCGATCTGTTCTTTACTGTCACATTTAGCGTTCTGTCCTTCCGTTTTGTTAGCCGCCCACCATTTAGCGTCGGTATCGGACGCTTTTTCGATTTCCGACAAGAATGTAGAACCGCTTCCGATAGTGATCGCTTTCTTTTCGCTGTATAACATATCCTGAGATACGAGCGACTTGTTTTGTCTGAGCGATTTAATGTCGCCGGTATATCCGGTCGTCCAGGTTCTCGATTTGTTTTCGTTGGTCAAGTAACCTTTGTTTGCGGTCTGGAAGGATACTTCCGCTTGTCCCGCAATATGATACAGAACCGCTTCGTAGTTGCTTACGAAATAAGAAATCGCGTGGTCGGTAGCGTAGTCTTTTCTTGCCGCCGTGCCGTCTTTGTTGTTGTTGTGACTGTAAGGACATTTCGTTACGTCCGCTTCGGAAACTTTCTGATCGCAGCAACTCCATTTTCTTGCGATAACGAGGTCTTCGAGTCGTTCGCATTTTTCCTGCCATTTCTGGTTGGTTGCAAAACTCATACTTTCGTAATCGTAGGTGATTGCCGTGTTAATTTCATTGAGCATCGTGCTCCATTCTTGCGAACCTACTTTTTGCGCAAGGTTGTCTACGCCCGCCGCTTTCCATTGATCGTAGGTTTGACCGTACAAAACGGTAATCTTGCCTTTCGCGTACGCTTTTTCTTCGGTCTTGCCGGTGTATTCTCCGGTATCGGTGTAGTAACTACCGAGTTCCATATCTTTGTTGACGTAAACGTAACTCTTAACTCTGTCGGACATTTTTCTTACCATATTTGCGCTGTAAGCGTAAACGTTGTAATAAAGCGCGCCGCTGAGTTCGCTCTTGTCCATTTTTTCGAGAAGATATTTTACGAGATAAAGTTGTTGCATTTCAAATCCGAACTTACCTTCGTATTCTTCTTCGCTGCTTCCGCCGTTCTTTTGTTTGGAGTTTTCGTACTTCGTGTTGGCTTCGTTGTACTCCTTCATTCTGGATTCGCTTCCGCCGTAGCACCACGTCCAGTCGCTGAGCGCGAGTTGTCCTTTAAGTCCGTCTATCGTTCCGTTTACCTGAATGGCTTTTCTCATATCTCCGGTATAAGTGGAAGACGCAGACGTCATCTTCATATCGGAAATATTGCTCTTAATTTCGTACACGCTTGCGTCGAACGTTTCGATTTCTTCCTGGAATCCGAAGTGATAGATGTAGAAGTCACGATAGAACGTATCGCTGTATCTGTATGCTTTTTCGTAGTTATTACGTTGCATAGAAACGTATTCCGCCCACTCCGCGTTGGTGAAAACGCTTTGCTTTTCATATTTAAGTTGTTTAGCGTAGTCGTCTTCGTTTTTCAGAGATACGTTGTAGTATTTCTGGTTGTAGTCGTAATAATATCCGTAAAGGCTTACGCAGTTTTGAAGTCCTTCGCTTTTTTGGTATCTGTACGAGTTAAAGGAAAGTAAGTAAGAGAGCGTCTCATAATCTCCGAGTCCTTTCATCGGATCTTCGCTTCCGGTAGGTTTGTACATACAGTACGACGCAAAAGAGTTATACGAAACTTTTCCCGAAGAAGTGGTGATCGCTTCGTTCGCTTTGCCGCCGGATTTTTCTTCGACGAGTTTGATAGCGTACTGGAGCATATGGGTTGCGGTTCTTGCCGCGGCGTCGCCGCTCAAACCGACTTGTTCGTAAACCTTTGCAAGGATACTTCTGTACTGCCACGCCGCATTGTCTTCCGCAAGGTGCTTTTGATCTTTATTCTTGTTGTCGGAAGTAAAGTTGCTGCTGTCGTTGACGTAGTTTTTAAGTCTGTCGTACATATCCCAGTCGTCAAGGAAAGACCAACCGGCATTGAAATAACCGTTCGTGCCTTTTTGCTCTCTCCAGGTAGACGAATGATCGGAGAAAATACCGTCCCAACGCGTATCGTTGTCTTTAAGATACTTATCGATGTCGGGGTTTTCTTCCGAACCGTACAGATATTCTACGACTTTGTTCATTTCGTCGTAGGTAAGCGCGGCGTCCGCCATCGCCTGCAACAATCCGTCCGGGGTAGACAAAGTAAAGATTTTTACGAAAGACGAAGTGGATTTTCTTTCCTTAACGTCGTCTTTTTTGGTATCTATACGTTTTTTCAATTTGCTTACCTGTTGAGTTGCGTCCTGTCCGGCATACTTGCCTTCGGAAAAAGAAACCGCGCTTTTTGCGTACTGGGTCGCGCTCTTGCCGTAGTTGGTAAGGTTTGCGAGTTTCTTTATGTCGCTCGGTTTCAGGTCTTCTTTGTTTCCGTTACCCGTGTTTCCGCCGTTGGGCTTAGGGTCAACTTTAGAGGTACAAGCAAACACCGTACAGACCATAATAGCGAGAAGAAGAACGAACAATACTCTCTTCAAAACTTTCATAATCAAGTCTCCTTCAATGATTTGTAATTTACGTACGCACGCGCGTACATTTTAATCCATAGTTTATTCTACCCTACAACTTTCGTTATGTCAATAGGCTTTTTGTTTTTACGGGTGATTTAAGAGCGTTTACGCTCCGTACGTAGCGTAAAAAATCTCGCAAGTTCGTTCTCGAAACGGTTACGCAAAAAATAAAGCGGCGAATTTTTCGCCGCTTCGTTTTCTCGTTCGTTATCGGATTAGAATCTGTCGCGTTTAACGTATTCCGTGTGCAGAATTTCGTGCGCTTTGTGACTGTTGGGTTGACCGAGATAAGTGTCGTACAATTCCTTAATAACGGGATTTTCGTGACTCTTTCTGAGTTTCATCGACTTATCGGAGTCGTACATACCCTTAATTCTTGCCGCCTTGTAATCAACGTTGTTTCTTTCGTAAGCAGTCTTGATAGGTTGACCGCCGCCGTTTACGCAACCGCCGGGGCAGGACATGATTTCAATGAAGTGATAGTTGCATTTGCCTTGCTTAATCATATCGCAAAGTACTTTTGCGTTACTCAAACTGCTTGCTACGGCAACCCTAACTTCGATTCCTGCAATATTATAGGTCGCTTCTTTGATTCCTTCCAGACCTCTGACTTCGTTGAAGTCGATAGCGTCGAAACTCTTTCCTTCGAGAACTTCCCTTACGGTACGGAGAGCCGCTTCCATAACGCCGCCGGTTACGCCGAAGATAAGACCCGCGCCGCTTCCGATTCCGAGAGGAGCGTCGAATTCCGCGTCCGGAATTTCGTTATAGAGAATACCTTCTCTCTTGATAAGTCTTGCGAGTTCTCTCGTTGTAAGAACCGCGTCGATGTCGGGTACGCCCGCCGCGTTTTGATGCGCTCTCGTTTTTTCAAACTTCTTAGCGGTACAAGGCATAACGCTTACGACGTAAATATCTTTGGGATCTTTGCCGATTTTTTCCGCGTAATAAGTTTTTACGATCGCACCGAACATTTGTTGCGGAGATTTGCAGGAAGAAAGGTTGGGGATAAGTTCGGGATAGTAGTGTTCTACGTACTTAATCCAAGCCGGAGAGCAAGAAGTCATCATCGGCAATACTCCGCCGTTCTTAACTCTGTTAAGGAATTCGTAACCTTCTTCCATAATGGTAAGGTCTGCGGAGAAGTCGACGTCGAATACTGCGTCCGCGCCGAGCGCTTTGATAGCCGCTACCATTTTCTTTTCGGTGTTCGTTCCGATAGCGTATCCGAATTCTTCACTTATTCCCACTCTTACCGCAGGAGCCGTTCCGAATACTACGTATTTGTCGGGGTTATTGATTGCAGCCGTTACTTCGTCGATTTCGTCTTTTTCTCTGAGCGCGCCCGTCGGGCAAACGGTGATGCACTGTCCGCAACCCACGCATGCGACTTCGTTAAGATTTTTAAGGAAGTAACTTCCTATGCTCGTATCGAAACCACGGCTGTTCGCGCCGATAACCGCAACGCCCTGATATTTTTTGCACGCCGCTACGCATCTGCGGCAGAGAATACATTTATTGTTGTCTCTTACGATATAAGGCGTGGTTTCGTCGATTGCGTATTCGTTCTTCATTCCCGCGTATTTTCCGCTTTCGCAACCGAGTTCTCTCGAAAGGGTTTGCAGTTCGCAATTTTCGCTTCTTACGCAACTCAAACAATCCTGATGATGATCGCTGAGCAAAAGTTCTACCGTCATTTTTCTGGAATTAAGAACTCTGGGGGTGTTGGTGAACACTTCCATACCTTCGTTAACGGGATATACGCACGCCGCAACAAGGCTTCTCGCGCCCTTAACTTCGCATACGCAAACACGGCAAGCGCCGATCGCGTTGATATCTCTCAAATAGCAAAGCGTGGGAATTTTAATTCCTGCGGTTCTCGCCGCGTCGAGAATGGTAGTCCCTTGAGGCACGCTTACCGCTTTTCCGTTTATTTTCAAATTAACCATATTTTCCATTGTGTACCTCCGAACTATTTCTTAATGATCGCGCCGAACTTACAGTTTTCGATACAAGCGCCGCACTTAATGCACTTCTTCGTGTCGATTACGTGTTTTTGTCTTACCGCACCGCTGATCGCTTCTACGGGGCAGTTACGCGCGCACTTCGTACAACCTTTACATGCGTCGGTAATCTGGAACGTGATAAGTTTCTTGCATACGCCGGCAGGACATCTCTTCTCTACGATATGCGCTACGTATTCGTCTCTGAAGTATCTGAGCGTGGATAGTACCGGGTTGGGCGCGGTTTGTCCGAGTCCGCAGAGCGAGTTGTCTTTGATGTAATAGCAAAGTTTTTCCATATCGTCCAAATCCTGAAGCGTCGCCGTTCCGTTGGTTATCTTATTCAGATATTCGAGCAATCTCTTGTTACCGATACGGCAAGGCGTACATTTTCCGCAACTTTCGTCTACGGTAAACTCAAGGAAGAATTTCGCTATGTCGACCATACAGTTGTCTTCGTCCATAACTATCATACCGCCCGATCCCATCATAGAACCGATGGAGATAAGGTTGTCGTAGTCGATCGGAATATCGAAATGTTCGGCAGGAATACAGCCGCCCGAAGGACCGCCGGTTTGCGCCGCCTTGAATTTCTTTCCGTGCGGCACTCCGCCGCCGATATCGTCGATAACTTCTCTCAGAGTCGTACCCATAGGAATTTCTACGAGTCCGGTGTTGGTTATTTTACCGCCGAGCGCGAAAACTTTCGTTCCTTTGGATCTTTCCGTACCCATCGACGCAAACCAATCGGCGCCTTTAAGAATAATTTGCGCGATGTTTGCGTAAGTTTCTACGTTGTTAAGGATAGACGGTTTTCCGAACAAACCTTTAACCGCCGGGAACGGAGGTCTGGGTCTCGGCTCACCGCGGTTTCCTTCGATACTCGTCATAAGAGCGGTTTCTTCACCGCATACGAACGCGCCCGCGCCGAGCCTGATGTCTATATCGAAATCAAATCCCGTACCGAGTATGTTCTTTCCAAGCAATCCGTATTCACGCGCCTGTTTTATCGCTATTTTACATCTTTCAACCGCAATCGGGTACTCCGCGCGACAATATATATAACCTTGATGGGATCCGATTGCAAAACCCGCAATAGCCATTGCTTCGAGTACGGCGTGCGGATCGCCTTCCAAAACCGACCTGTCCATAAACGCTCCGGGGTCGCCTTCGTCCGCGTTACAGCAAACGTATTTCACCGGTCCGGGTTGCATATACGCAAACTGCCATTTCTTACCGGTCGGGAATCCCGCGCCTCCTCTTCCTCTGAGTCCGGATTTGGTGATTACGTCGATGACTTCTTGCGGTTTCATTTCCGTAAGAACTTTGATAAGTGCCTGATAACCGTCGTGCGCTATGTATTCGTCGATATTTTCAGGGTCGATTACGCCGCAGTTACGGAGCGCAACCCTGGTTTGCTTCTTATAAAAATTCGTATCCGAGAGCGACTTAACCGCCGCTTCGTTTTTCTCTTGGTGAAGGAGTCTGGTTACTATTCTGCCTTTAATAATATGTTCGCAGACGATTTCGTCTACGTCTTCCACTCTGACGCCGTGATAAAACGCGCCTTCGGGGTATACGATGATAACGGGACCTACCGCACAAAGACCGAAACAACCTGTTCTGATAACCTGTACATCGTTTTCCAGTCCCTTTTCTTTAAGAATTCTGTCAAATTCATCGTGAATTTTTCCGCTGTTGTTGGAAGTACAGCCCGTTCCGCCGCAAACTAATATATGGTTTCTGTACATTATTGCCTCCTTACTCGTTGGTAATTAAATATTCCGTGCAGATATTGCCGTTTACGATGTGATTGGCAATAATATTTCTGGCCTTTTCGGGCGTAACGTGAACGTAAGTAACCTTTTCTTTCCCCGGAACGAAAACTTCGATGATCGGTTCCAGTTTACACATTCCCAGACAACCGGCGCGGCTTACCTTTACGTCGGTAAGTTTTCTTGTCGCTACTTCGTCCACCAACGCGTTGAAAACGGGTCTTGCGCCTGCGGATATACCGCAGGTCGCCATTCCGACCACTATTCTCGTTTCCTGTGCGTCGGGATTATCTCTCAATATAATCTGAGACTGCATTTTTTCGCGTATTGCTTTTATATCGGCGATACTTTTCATAGAACTACTCCTCCTAGTATTGTTTGTATGTTTTCTTGTATTGTTTCTTTTACGAACCGCAACACGTACGGTTCGTCAATCGGCGCGTCTTCGAGTTGCTCCTTTAACTCCCCGGTATCGAACGCAAACTCGTTTCCCTTGTATCGGAAAGAAAATCTCAGTTCGATATCCGTACATGCCGGTAGCAACGCTATAATCGTTTCTGACAAGTCTCCGAGCGGCGGTCTGTCTATATTTTCGATAACGAACGACGCAAAGACCCTTGTCCCGACGCCTTCGGTCGAGTAGATCGCAAATTCTCCTCCGCTCATTTCCGCTTCCATCTTGAACAGCGGTATTCCCAGTCCGACGGTCCTGGTATTACGCGTCGTCGTATACGGGTCGGTTACTTTCGCTAAGAACTCTTTGCTCATTCCGCAACCGTCGTCGGTAATCTCTATCGTCAGCAGTCCTTTGTCCGCTATAACTTTTATTTCTATGTTCTTTGCCCCGGCTTTAATCGAGTTATCCGCGATGTCGAGCACGTTCAACGCAAGTTCACGCATAGTTATTTCCCCGTCAGGTAATCCAGCAACGCTTTCGCCGAGCAGTCTTCAAGTTCGATTTCGCTCGAACTTCCTATATCTTCCGCTTTGTGCGCGTCGGAATTAACCAGAACTTTATATTTTTTCGCATAATGACTTACTACGTCACGTTTTGCCGACAAAGACAACTCAATCGCTTCGTAACCTTCTTCCACCATCCCCAAAACCTGCACCATACCGTTCGCTTCACGATCGATATGAGCCGCAACCGCCACACCGCCGTATTTCTTAACTGCTGACGGTAGGTGCCTTGACGACACCGTTGCGGATACCAAAAGAAGGTTTTCGCGTTTACCGATAACGTTATCGTCCTCGTCCATAATCAGTTGTTCTCCGAAAATTTCTTCCTTGTTTTTGATTTCGGGGAAAACCAAAGTTTTGTAAAATTTTTCAAGGTTCTCATACGTTTCAAACAGACATAGCACATGTATGTCTTCGGCAGTTTGAACTTCAATGGCGGGTACGACCGTTACGCCGAACGCATCTCCCGCTTTCATAGCGGTCGGAACGTTGTCGATTGCGTTATGATCCGATACCGCTATCATGTCTAACCCGTTAAGTTTGGCTTGACCGACTATATTGACGGGCGTCATATCGTTTTCCGCGCATGGGCTCAACGCGCTGTGGATATGACAGTCATAACGTATTTTCATTTCGACGAATACTTTATTATCGCTTCGTATATGTCAAGATCGGTCCCCAACATATTTACGTTATGCTCTTTCGCCTTTTCAAGTAATTGCGGCATAGGCTCGCAACCTTCGCAAAGGACTATTACCCCGACGTCGGCAAGCGTTGCGACCGCGCAAACGTTTACGTTCGTCATTACCGTGAACCAAGCGCACGACGACGGCGCCCTGCCCATAACGAAACTGAGAAAATCTCCGGCATAGCCGCCGCTTATTTCTCTGTCGGGATCGCCTACGTTATATATTGTCGCGTTAAGTGCTTTCGCTACGTCTTGTATCTTATTCACAATAATCCTTAAAAGTACATTTCGATTCGGGCGGTATAACGCCGTTTACCAAATCTTCGGCAAATGCGCGACACGAAGGCGCTCCGCACATTCCGCAGTCGCGATGCGGTAACTCGTTAAAGATTTTTTCTATCTCCAACATTTTCTTCATCGCAGTTACTCTATCCGTAGATAACGAATATACGTCTTTTAATTCCGGTACTCGTTCCCACATATAGAATTCCAACCCTTGCCCCTCGTCGGCAAGTTCGTTATATTTAATAGGCAGTTTTTTTCGTAACTGTCTTATTCTCGCTTTCGCTACGAAGGGGTTTTCGACGTTCATTACTCCGCCGACGCAACCTCCGACGCATGCGTTAAGTTCGATAAATTCCACGTTGCCGAGTTGCCCGTCTTCAAGCGCGTTAAGCACTTTTATGACGTTTTCTATCCCGTCGGCAGCAAGATATTTTTCTCGAGAACAATTTCCGGATTCTCCTCCGCTTGACGCCCACGAAATGCCTTGCGCGCTTAGTCTTGTCATAGGTTTCGGCTCTACGTTTTTCATTATAGGTACTAACTGCATATACACTTCACTTGCGGACAATACCCCGTCCACGTACGGACTGTCTACGCCGATTCCCTGTTTAAGCGCAAAAACCTTTGCAGGACACGGAGATATAAAAAACACGCCCATGTCCTCTCTTTTTATTCCTTTGTCAAACGCCCTCTTTATCGCAAGTTTTGCCGCAACGTCAACCGGTGCGAGCAATTCTAATAAATGCGACTTCAAATCGTGAAACCGTACTAAAATCAAATCCAGTATTGCCGGACACGCGGTACTGATTACCGGTTTTTTTAACGCGCCTCTGTCAAAAAGTATTTTAGTAAGTTCCGAGCAAAGATTTGCACCTTTGCCTACTTCGTATACGTCGTCAAACCCCATTTCCAACAATCCGTTAAGCACGTAGTCGATGTTTGTGAGATTATCGAACTGTCCGTAAAACGACGGCGCGGGCAACGCGATTTTATATTTGTAATTTTTTATCACTTCGAGCGAGTCATACGACGGCAACTTCGCTTGATGCGGACAAAGTCTTACGCACTCGCCGCAACCGATACAGCGTTCGTACATTACGCTGGCTTTACCGTTCCTAACGCGAATCGCTTCCGTAGGACAACGTTTCATGCAGGTGACACAACCCTTGCATTTGTTCGGATCAAGAATAACGGTATTGTGTTTCGGCACTTTCAGTTCCTCCCTCGTCGTCTTAACCGAAATTAACTCTCAGATATACTTTTGTCCCTTTTCCTACTTCGCTCTCGATTTTGAATTCGTCCGTATATTTTTTAATATTCGGCAAACCCATACCTGCGCCGAACCCCAACCCTCTTATGTCGTCGCTTGCGGTTGACCAACCGGGTTTCATTGCAAGTTCTATATTCTCAATTCCTTTTCCGTGGTCTTCAAGGAAAACTTCGATTCTGTCCGTATAAATTTCCGCGCGCGCTTTACCTCCGCACGCGTGTATAACCATATTGATTTCCGCTTCGTACATGGCAATCGCGATACGTCTGACGTCGTGATTCGAAACGCCTAAATTTTTAAGCGTATCCTTTACGTGATTAGTTGCCGCCCCGGCAGAAGTAAAATTATTGCCTGCGACGTCAAATTCCAAGCAAAGAGCGCCCAGCATTTATCAGCCCTCCGATTTCAGTCCCGCCTCATAAAGCATTCCGCACGCGGCAAACATCCTAAGCGGCGAGGACAATATCGCTATTCTTTTTTCTTCTGCAAGTTGTAACATAACGGAATCCGGCTCTTTTCCTCGCACGAGAACCACGCATACCATATCCATCATTACGGCCGTACGTATAACCTGCGGATTACATAATCCCGTAATAAGTACCGCTTGGTCTTTCACAAATGCCAAAACGTCGCTCATCATGTCCGACGCGCAAGCGGAATTAACTTCGGTATTCATCATCGCGTCGTCCGCAAACAACACGTTGGCATTCAAAACTTTGACTATGTCTTTTATCTTCACGCTTGTTCTCCCTAAAATTATAACCGCAAAAAATTATTGATATTTAGCGATAATGGCAGGGATATCGTCGGGAACGATTTTGCCGTAAACGTCGCCGTTGACCGTCATAACGGGAGCCAATCCGCAACAACCTATACAACGTGTCGCGCAAAGCGAGTATCTCCCGTCCGCGCTGGTCGCGCCGTCGACAAGTCCGAGTTCTCTTTCGAGTCTGGACATTATGTCGCCCGAACCTTTTACGTAGCACGCCGTACCCAAACAAACCGCCATAGCGTATTTTCCTTTCGGATTAAGCGAGAACTGAGCATAAAAAGTGGATACTCCGAAAACTTCTTCAAGCGATAATCCGAGTTCTTCGGCTACCATTTTTTGAACTTCTATCGGTAAGTATCCATAGATTGCTTGTGCTTCTTGTAAAGCAGGCATTAGCGCGCCGCCCATATCTTTCATCGAAACCAGACGAGAACGCAGTTCTTTTTCTTGTTCCGCAGTTCCCGCGAAAGGAACGTCGCTGATGTTAATTCTTCCCATTATGTACCTCCGGTGATAAAATCCGTAATGATATATAGTTATATCAAAAGATATGTTACCATAACAAACACGCTTTGGCAATATCTTTTTCTAAAAAAAATCGTTTTGTCGAATGGCGTCGAAAAAAAATACGCGGTATTTCGTTTTGCGGATAAAATAACCGTAAAAAAAGAATTATATTTTCCTTATAATTCGTTGACAACGATTTTTTGTAATGTTATGCTTGAAAAGTCGAACAACAAAAGGCTTTGACGAAGACGGTCGAAAAAAATGCTTCCAGAGAGTCCGCGGTCGGTGCGAGCGGATAAGCGGATTTTCACAAACCTATCACTTCCGAGCCGAAACCAAGAAAGCGCGAAGCGCAAGTAGACGGTTTCCGTGAATGCACGTCACAGCATAGGGCTTGATTGAGCCGTAGAGAGGCGCACTTCGTTGCGCAATTTGAGTGGTACCGCGGGCTGAACCCGTCTCAAAGTTTATTTTGAGGCGGTTTTTTTATCGACAAAAACCGTCGGGAGGATTAAATAATGATAGAAAACGAACTTCGCGAAGTCGGCGCGCGCATCAAAGCGTTACGCGAAATCAGCGGTTTGACCGAAGAACAGGCGGCGGAAAAAACCGAAGTTTCTCTTGCCGAATACCGAGAACTCGAATCGGGCAAAAAAGACTTCCCGTTTACGTTTATTTATAAGGCGGCAGACACTTTCGGCGTAGAAATGAAAGACCTTCTTTCGGGTAGCAGCCCTATCCTTTCGCTGTACACCGTAGTCCGCGGCGGCAAAGGTCTTCCCATTACGAGAAGAACGGGTTTCACTTACGAAAACCTCGCCCCGTCTTTCAAAAACAAACTTGCCGAGCCGTTTTGGGTAAACATCCCCTACTCCGACGAAAAACCCGTTTTTACCAAACATAACGGACAGGAAATCGACATCGTCGTGAGCGGCAGACTGGAAATTCAAATCCACGACAGCAAAGAGATACTTAACCCCGGCGACACGATTTATTACAACAGTTCGTTTCCGCACGCGCTCCGCGCGCTCGACGGCAAAGACTGCACCCTGTACGCTATCGTTATTAAATCCGATAAGGACGAAAACATCGACATAAAAGAATTCCCGTGCGAACCGGCAAAAAGCGACGCACGCAAAAAAATGCGCTCGGTCGCGGACGAGTTTATCGAAACGACCGTCGATAAAAACGGCGTTTTACAGTCAATAAAGTTCAAAAACGAAGAAAACTTTAACTTTGCTTTCGATATCGTGGACAAACTAGCCACCAAATCTCCGAACAAGACGGCTATGCTCTGGGTCAGCGCCGACCACAAATCGCACGCTTTCACTTTTGCCGATATGAAACGCTATTCGAATATGACGGCAAACTACTTCGCTTCGCTCGGCATAAAACGCGGCGATTGCGTTATGCTCGTGCTGAAAAGACATTATCAGTTCTGGTTTTCCATTCTCGCTCTGCATAAAATCGGTGCGGTGGTTATTCCTGCAACCAACCAACTCGTCGAACACGACTTCACTTATCGCTACGAAAAAGCGAAAGTCAAAGCAATCGTTTGCACTTCGGACGGCGACACCGCCGTTCACGCGGAGAACGCCTGCAAAGAATTCCCCGATATGATTAAAGTTATCGTCGGATCGAAACGCGAGGGCTGGCACGATTTCAATACCGAAATGCTTCTCGCCGACGACGTATACGAAAGAAAAGCCGATTCTCCTTGCGGCAGCGACAATATGCTTATGCTGTTCACTTCGGGTACGTCCGGTTATCCAAGAATCGCCGCACATTCCTATAAGTATCCGCTCGGACACTACGTTACCGCAAAATACTGGCACAACGTTAACCCGAACGGACTGCACTTTACCATTTCCGACACCGGTTGGGGCAAAGCGTTATGGGGCAAACTTTACGGACAATGGCTTTGCGAAGCCCCGATTTTTACGTACGACTTCGACAAGTTCAAATCGGACGATATCCTTCCGATGTTTGCTAAATACGGCATAACGACGTTCTGCGCTCCCCCCACTATGTATCGTTTCTTTATTAAGGAAGACCTTTCGAAATACGATTTAAGTTCTATAGAATACGCTACCACCGCAGGCGAAGCGTTAAACCCGGAAGTATTCAATCAGTTCTACAAAGCGACCGGACTTAAAATAATGGAAGGGTTCGGACAAACGGAAACCACCCTTTCGGTAGCGAACCTCGTCGGATCGACGCCAAAAATCGGCTCGATGGGCAAACCCAGTCCCCTTTACGACGTACATTTACTCGATGCGGACGGAAACGAATGTAAAAACGGCGAAGTCGGCGAAATATGTATAAAAACGAAAGATAAAATTCCTTGCGGATTGTTCACCGGATACTATCTCGACGAAGAAAAAACAGCCGAAGTATGGCACGACGGTTTTTACCATACCGGCGATCAGGCGACGCGCGACGAAGAAGGCTACCTTTGGTATGTAGGCAGAATCGACGACGTAATCAAGAGCAGCGGATATCGCATCGGACCGTTCGAAATCGAAAGCGTCATTATGGAACTTCCGTATGTTCTCGAATGTGCGATCACCCCCGTTCCCGACCCCATCCGCGGACAAATCGTAAAAGCAACGATAGTTCTTACCAAAGGAACGGTCGGCACGGAAGAACTCAAAAAAGAAATTCAGCATTACGTAAAAACCAATACCGCGCCTTATAAATATCCGCGTATCGTGGAATTCAGAGACGAACTTCCCAAAACGATCAGCGGCAAAATCCGCAGAGTACAGTTGCGCGAAGAATCGAACTCAAAAAACGAGTAACCAAACCGAAACGAAAAAAAACAATAATAAAAGCCGCATCGAAAAATGCGGCTTTTTGTTGCTATGGATACAAATAAGAGAATTATTCGTTTACCATTATTTGATAGGCGTTCCTTCGGGAACGATATCGTCTACAAAAACGAGTTGGCAACCGCAAGCGTTGTTCGTTGCGGCAAGCAACATACCGTTGCTCGTTACGCCCGTAATTCTTGACGGTTTAAGGTTGGCGATAACGATAATTTTACGACCGACGAGTTGTTCGGGTTTGTAATCGTTTTTAATGGAAGAAACTATCACTCTTTGATCGATACCGTCAAACAAGGTAAGTTTGTAGCAACTGTGCGATTTTCTTATTTCTTGGCATTTAAGAATTTTACATACGCGCATATCGATTTTCGAGAAGAAGTCTATATCTATTTCTTCTTTAACGGGTGCGACGGGGTCCGGATCTCCGTATACTTTGGTTTCTTCGACAGGTTCGATTATCTCCTCTTCTTTTTTCATTTCGTCTTCCGTCATAGGCGTAGAGAAGTCGAGAAGTTTAAGGTATTTGTCCGCTTCGATTGCATATAAGAACAAATAAAGTCTCGGTCCTTTTTCTTTATCGATAAGCAGTTTATAAACATTTTGGAAGAACTTGCCCTGTAAGGGTTTTAACGCCTTGTCTTCTTTGGACAAACCGTGTTCTCTCGCGGGAATAGCGTAAAGTTCGGTCTGAAGTTCGTCAAGCGTGTATCCGCCCTTGCTTAAATAGGAGTGAAGGTCGCTTATCTCTTTCTTTTCGGTCTCGTCAAGGGTTTCGTAAACTTCCCAGTTACGTTTTGCGCAAAGGGTATTTACGTTTTCGGGCGAGCATTTTTCCAGCCAGAATTTCGCTCTTTCCAGTCTGTCGCCGAATTCCGCATATTTATAGGGAGTTCCTATCTTTTCAAAAACCACTTCGAGCATCGGTACGTTAAAATCTACTACCGAGCCGAGTTGTACGATAAGTCCCATAGGCACGCAATGGACTTCTCTTCCTTCGATTTGGCAAAGTTCCATTATTTCTTTGGTCGCCTCGTTCGCTTTGCCCGTTCTTACGTCGGTAAGCATTTTATCGAATTCGAAATACTGACGAAGAATTCCGTCGTCGAGACAGAAGTTAAACGCCTTTAAGGGTTCGTTCTTCGAGTAAAGCCAAAGCAGAACTTCGGGTTCGTAAAGTTTAAGCAACGTTCCCGGCGTAAGGTTAAGTCCGCTCGAACCCGACATCTTACCGGTGGAAACGTTGTTATCGCTTATTCCGATAAACTCGTATCCTTGGAAAAGCGGCGGTTCGTATCCGAAAATTTTACGGGATATGTCTTTCGCCGTATCGTAACTGCCGTTCGCGCTTGCGTGATCCTTTCCGCCCGGCTCGAAGTCAACCCCTTCGTAAAGCCAACGCATAGGCCAGTCGATTTTCCAGGCAAGTTTGCAGTTGTGATTTTTCGTGAAATCGAAAGTTCCGTGATGACCGCATTTACATTCGTATTCGGCAACCGTGCAATCGTCCGACAAAGACGTAATCTTGGTCGTATCTCTTCCGCATTCCGGACAATAAATGCTGACCGGATAATACGCGTCGCGTTCGCCTTCCGTCGCGTCCTGCGTGCGGTGACTGTCCAGAATATCGAAAATCTCCTTGCGCTTTTGCAACGCAAGCAAAACGTAATCGGTGTATTTACCGTTTCTGTACATCTCCGCCTGATGACGATAGTCCATATCGATTCCGAACTTAACGATGGATTCTTCGAATTCTTTCTCAAAATATTCCGCATAGGTTTTTGCGTCGGAATCGGTGAAAGGATTTATTACGTCGACGTACGGACAGCCGATGTACTTTTCCATATCTGAATTAACTTTGGCTACGTTTACGGGCACTTTTCTCATTCTGTCAAATTCGTCCCACGAGAAAAGCAAACGCGCTTTTTTACCGAGTTTTCTAAGCGCTTTAACTACGAAATAACTCGTCGCGATATCGCGAAAATTACCTATATGAATGGAGCCCGAAGGACTTATACCGGCAGCGCAGACGTACTCTTCTTTATCGGGTTTTCTCTCGATAATCTGCCTAGCCAATTTTTCCGACCAATGCATTATATTTATTCCTCCTTGCGATAAAACCGCAATTTTCTTTTAGTTATATTTTACCTTACGAAAAAGGATTTTGCAAGTAAAACGCCTTTACGCTTTGCACAAAACGCCCGAAAAACTTAAATATTTTTCGTTAAAGTAACAAATCCGTCGGGAACAAGCCCGTCTCTTGCGTATAACGACTTCGCGTCCTGATTAGTATTAAGTACTTCAAGCGTGATGGATACCGCTTTCCCCTTAAATCTCTCTTCCAACCATTTCAAAAACCGTCCGCCGTAGCCGTGATGTCTGCTCGTCGGACAAATGTACAATTCGTCCAGTACGAGTACCGAACCGCCTTCTTCGTTGCACCAGTACGACGAAGTAAGCGCATACCCAATCGCCTCGCTCGTAACACCGTCAAACAGCATAAATCCCCATAAGTTTTCGTGCCGCTCAAGCACTCTCTCAAAGGTAACCAGACACGTGCTTTCACAATAATTTTTTATCGTAGAACGTGAAGAATAAAACTCTTTGCATAGTTGTAAAAATTCGTCTTTATCTTGCTTTTCAAATTCTCTGATCGTCATAAGTAAACCAATCGAAAACCCTACCGAATATCCGCCGTTTCCGATTTCGTGCGGTCAGTATATCATAAGCGACTTGAGTTGTCAACGAACGGAACATAATTCTCGGTCGAAAATAGTTCCGACTGCAGCGTATAGTTTACATTAACAAAACAGCGCAACTCGCTTCGCTCGTCAGGTTTGCGCGCTACGCACTGCAAACTTGCGAACCAACGATCATTTTTTTACGTTATTTTCTTTTTGGGTGTCGTTGATTCGCGGTAATCGGGTGCGCCAAACAAAAAAAGACGAACTTAAGGGTGTTACCATTAGGGAAAACAGGCGCAGGCGAATAGCTTGCGCCTGTTTTCTTGCCTTTTTACGGTAAATCTATCTCTCCGACGTGCGTTAGACATATCGTTACCGTTCTTTTATAGCCGTCTTCCGTTTTTACCTTTTCCGAAACGATGACTTTATCGATCAGCAGTCTGACGATTTCGGGCGTTAGTTTCTTGATTCTGCCCGTTTTGACCACAAGAGAAACGAAATTATTGATGTTATCATTTATCTCGTCGTATCGGTCGATTTCGCTTTGACTGTTTTCAACCGTTTCTTTCAGTTGCCGTTGCTCCTGCTCATATGCCTCGGACATCAAAGCAAACCGTTCTTCCGTTATCTTGCCCATAACCTTATCTTCATAAAGGCTTTGAATGATCTTGTTCAGAGCCTTTATTCTGTTTTCGGCTTCGGATACTTGTCTTGCCTTCTTCGCAACTTCCTTTCTTGACAGCAATCGGGAGTGTTGGATGGCAATATCGACAAAGTCTCCTTCATGATCGATGACAAAGTCGGAAACTCTTTTTAAGTAACTCAGAACGATTTCTTCAATGGCTTCTACGGTTATCTGATGCGAAGTGCAGGTCGATTTCTTCTGCTTGCGGTAGGACGAGCAGTTAAAATATTCCTTTTGCTTCATAGTAGATGAGCGGCAGAGATACATTTTCTTTCCGCAGTCCGCACAGTAAACCATTCCCGAAAACACGTTCATCTCGCCCATCGGCGTCGGTCTTCGTCTGCCTTCGCGTATTTTCTGTACGGTATCATACGTCTGTTTGTCGATGATCGCTTCCTGCGTATTCTCGAAGGTAACCCATTTAGACGGATCGTTCCATACCTTCTTCTTACACTTATAGGACTTCTTTGTCGTCCGGAAGTTTACGGTACAGCCCGTATAGTGCGGATTGCTCAGGATTCGTTTTATCGTATCCGAGCACCATAATTCAGGCATGGGTGATGTTGCCGGGTGCTTAATGCCGAGTCTGTCGTAATGGCAGATTGGCGTTTCAACTTTTCTTTCGTTGAGAATCCGTGCAATATGCGTCGGACCGAACCCCTGCATACAGAGAGCGAAAATCTCTTTTACCGTTTTTGCCGCTTCTTCATCGATGATCCATTGTTCCTTGTCGTCGGGGCTTTTCAGATAACCGAAAGGCGGAACAGTACACAGGTGTTTTCCCGAATTGCCTTTGGAACGGAATACCGCGCGGATCTTCTTGCTTGTGTCCTTTGCGTACCACTCGTTGATGATGTTACGGAATGGGGTAAAATCGTTGTCTACCTGACTTTCACTGTCCACGCCGTCATTGACCGCGATAAATCTTACGCCCGCTTCGGGAAAGGTTATCTCGGTATACACGCCGACTTTCAGATAATCCCTGCCGAGCCTCGACATATCCTTGACAATAATTGTACCGACCTCGCCGGCGTCGACTTTACGCATTAAACGCTGAAAGTCGGGGCGATTGAAGTTCGTACCCGAATATCCGTCGTCCACAAACGTTTCAAGATTGCGGAAACCGTGTTCTTTTGCATATTTGCTCAATATTTCTTTTTGATGTACGATGCTGTTGCTGTCACCTTCCTGTTCGTCGTCGGATGAGTGTACGAGGGGGATATTGGCGTAATCCCTAAACCATTTCGATTACGCCGTTTCCCCGTGTTTTGTAACTGTGCGTACTTGTTGCGCCGATGAACTTATACACGATTCGGATTGATTGACTGCGGATACCGTCCACGATCGTTCTTTCTCCAATGTAGATTTTATCAATTAAACTGTGTAAAATCTCCACGGTCAATTTATCTATTTCGGTATAACTCTTTACGATTTTCAAAAACGCCTGTATGTTCTTTTCCTCGTCGTCGGCTTCGGCTAACGCTTCTTTCAAGCCAGCGATCTCCGCTTTCAGTTCCGTTTGCTCGGTTTCGTACTTTTTAGCAAGCAGTTCAAACCGTTCTTCCGTAATCTTCCCCAGTACCTTATCTTCATATAGGTTAGCGATCACGTTGTTCAGTTCTTCCACTCTCAAAGTAGCCTTTTTCAGCTTCGTTCTCGACGTCGACTGCAATTTGGACATCTCTTTCGCCGTGCATTTACGATACTCCTCGATAAACTCCTTTTCGTGCGTCTTTACTTCTTCCATCACTCTGTGGATATCGGCAAGTACGATCTCTTCAAGGCGTTTCCGGACGATAGAATGTTGCGTACACTCCCGTTCCGTTCTCTTGTTATATCTCCGGCATAAATAAAAATCGTAATTTCGGTTTTTCGTAACTCTTTTGATTCCGACGCTTCCACCGCAATCGGGACAAACCAATAATCCTGCGAAAATATCCACGTCGTCCGCATGAACAATCTCCAGCCTCCGTACCTTTGTCAGTTCCTGTGCAAGCTCGAACGTTTCTTTGTCCACAAGCGGTTCGTGATGGTTTTCAAAGATTTTCCATTCGGACGGATCTTTGTACACAAACCTCTTATTCTTATAGGATTTTCTCGTCGTTCTGAAATTCACGATCTGACCGATATAATTCCTGTTTCGGATGATTCCGAGAACGGTACTCCGTTGCCATATAAACGGTGCTTCCACGTCGTTCCGATACATATTTCTGCCTTGCTTCATATAATGAACTTTCGGCGTATCGAATCCTTTTTCGGTCAATATCTTTGCGATTGCCAACGGGTTATATCCCTCAAGGCATAATCTGAATATTTCCCGAACAGTCGGCGCGGATACCTCGTCCACAAGCCACTTGTTTTTATCTTCCGGATCCTTTTTGTATCCGAGCGGCGGCGTGTTCGTCAGCGGTTTTCCCGATTCTCCTTTGTTCTTCATAACAGCGCGTATCTTTTTGCTCGTGTCCCTTGCAAGCCATTCGTTAAAGACGTTCTTAAACGGTATGAGTTCGTTTTCCGTTCCGCTTTCGCTATCCACGTTATCGTTGATGGCGATAAAATGAATATCTTTGTCCGCAAACGTTATTTCCGTCAAATATCCCACTTTCAGATAATCTCTCCCAAGCCGCGACATATCTTTTACGATGATCGTTCCGATCTTTCCCTCGTCCACGTCCTGCATCATTCTTTGAAAGTCGGGACGATTGAAGTTCGTCCCCGAAAAACCATCGTCGATGTAAAACCGTGTGTTCTTGTAACCGTGTTGTTTGGCGTACTTCCCGAGAATATCCCTTTGATTGGTAATACTGTTACTCTCGCCGTCTATACTGTCGTCAACGCTTAACCTACAGTATAATGCGGTTATCTTTTCACCTCCGTCATTTGATTTGTTTATTTTATTTGCTCTTTGTGAATCTAACATTTTTCTTTACCTCCGTTAGTTCCCAAACAGCAAGTTCGTTCATTCCGCGCGGTAAGATTTTCTTCCATTTCCCTTATCGCCGTTTTCATAATGAGCCGGCGAAGTATCTCATACGCCGTCTCTTTCGCTCCATTCATTTCCTCCGCTTTAACAATATATATTGTCTCATTCTTTCTATTCGTACCCAATTCACTTATTCGGACTATTTTCGAAATTCTATTTCGCGTCCTTATTGCGCTGAATACTATGTTCTCTCTTCATTGCTTTTCCTCCTCATTCAAAAAAATATGTTTTGGCAAAGCAACGCAAAGAAATACGTTACGGCTTTACTTGTCGGAGTGACACAGTTGGTGAAATTTTTCGCGAAAATGAACTTAGCTGTAGTAGACTACTGCAAGTGAAATTTTTGCGAAAGTTCATAAAACTCTTATTTCTGTCCGCTTTTTTGCTTTAAGCAGTAAAAACAATCAAAGACATCTTTTCGATTTCGTTTTATGAACGTAAACCACTCAATCTGTGACGCTCCTTTCGCCGTCTTCTTTCTTTCTCTTCAAGGCTTCATATCCCTCGCGGATAAGCGTAACCTTTGTGATGCGATTCTCTTGTAGGAAAGCGTTTATCTCTTCAAATAACGGTCTCGGTATCATCGTCCCGAAGTTGCCGCTGGCTTGCTTTCTCTTCTCTTTCACTTTCTCCTCGTATCTCCTGCGTGCTTTGCGCACAGGGGTATCTTCCTTTCTTTCCATCACAGCCTCCCAAATATGTAGCGTCCATATCACATTCTTTTACATCGACAAAACGGGAATTATCAGAAACATAACATTTTTTGTTATCCATCGGCAAAAGCGGATATATTATCTTAGTTTTGTCGACTTCCGCGAAAACGTCGACTACCGTACATCAGTACGCCGACGCTCCGTTTTCTCGGAAAAATAATGCAATCTAACCACTACACAAGTTTGTTTCGTATCAATACATATTATATCCATCCCTGGCATATTTGTCAAGGTCTATGGGATAGAAAAGTCGATTTACCTCTTATTTATTTGCTCCAATAATATTGGGAGCGTCGTTGTTCTTCGGCTTGCGCCTTTTGCTCTTCTTCTTTCCTCTTTTCTTCGATCTCTTCCTCGATGTCTTGCAGTCTGTGCGAAAAGTCACGTTCCAAGTCGAGTATGCTCGTTGCAAAACTCATAAAGAGCGAATCGAACCTCTTGGCGACGTTCCGTTCCGAGATGGCAAGACTTCGTTTTAGCTTGTTGTCGTTGACCTCGTACTTCCGGCGCGGGCTACGTTCATAGTGTTCGGCTTTGATAAACTTTGCCGCGTGTAAGACAATGTTCCCCACTCTGCGGTCATAGTCTTTCTCCAGTACGTCCACAAGGGTTATCGTATCGGGATCGATCTTGAAGTGATACTTTTCGTCCGTGGCTGTGCCTTCGCATATCTCTTTGAACCGTTGCCGTATCTCCCCGAACTTCTCACTCACCCGCTCGTCGGCTTTCAACGCTTCACGATCCCTCAAAAAGAGCATCGTAGCGACCTTGTCGATTTTTGCTCGATAGGGTTGCATTTCTTTTCTTCCGTACTCAAACGGTATCCCCTTGGGTAAATCTTTACAGAGCGATAATAGTTCCTTCTTAATATCGTCTTGGGTATACATGGAACCGGCGAACGCCGTTATAGCTCTGAGCCGTCGTAACGCATCGTCCCTTGCATAATGCACTTCGTCCGTCTTGCCCGTAACGTATAAGGATAACCGCACGCGCATATTGTCTATGACCTTCTGCTCTATCTTCCCTTTGTGGCGGTATTCCATTTCCTTTTTCCGATACTTGCATTTCGGCTCTTTCTCCCAAAAGGCGAAGTGAATGTGGTAGTGTTTTTCTCTGTCGAGGTGCAAGGCGCACAGTAAATCCACGTTCTTCGGCTCCAGTCCCATCTCTCTGAAAAACTGTCCGAAGTTACGTTTGACGAGGCGCATACATTGTTCGGGCGTTTCTATACGGAACGAGTTTTCTTTGTTCAGCGATACGAACCCGTGCCAAATGTTTTTCTTGCCGTCTTGGGCGCGTTTCTTCATCTCTTCCACCTGAATAGGCGAGAGGAAGCCGTCGCCGTTAAATACGCCGTGGTTCTTCTCGAAATACTCCTGTACCGTTTCCGCTTCCTTCCCTTGTCGTTTTTTCCCCGCGTTTATGTATTCGTAGACGTTCTTCTCTCCGGACATATCGAAGAAGGCGCGCTCTTGTCTGTGCTTCTCGATCTCTTTTTCCGTCGCCCCTTTCTTTAAGGCGTAGGGTGTGTACCTGATGTTAAAAATAACCGGTTGATTACTGATAATAATTTCCTCCTTTTCATTTTCTCCGTTGTCAAAACGAGGCGGGTTTCCCGCTCGTACGTCCGCCGTCGGGCGGACAAGCAAAAAAGTGTTTTGCAACAAAAAATACTTTTTTCTTATCCTGCTCTAAAAATGCACCGGATAGCCAAGAAAATCATATTTCTTTGCTTGCACGTTTGCTTCGGGTTCATCTCGTTTTTTCTCTGAATTTCTCCACGATTCCGTACATATTCAGACGTCTGATTTCCTCGTTTTCCTTGATGAATTTGTAAAGTTCATTGAGGTTCACGCCCTCTAAAATCGGATTGTTCTCGTGCAAGTTTCCCGTGATCTCAGGAAAATCCTCTCGGATCTTTGCAAGCGTCATCGGCGGTTTTTTCTTCTGTCCGCCTTTCTTTCCGCTTTCACTCCGTGCCTTGCTGATGTCAAACGTCTTCTTGAAAATGTTGAACGCGCCCTGCAATTCGGGCGGCAAGCCTGTCGGCGTAACGCCGTTAAACATATATTCGCACATCGCTTTCACGTACATTCCGGCGTTCTTGTTATTTACCATCGTCCGGATCATATTGGCGTAGCTCTCGTGGAATGTAAAATGTTTCATCTTCCGATTGAGATAATACGGCGTCTTTCCCGCTTTCTCTATCTCTGTCGCGCTTTGTAGCGTTGGATAGATCAACTCCCAAAGTACGTTCGATTGTTCGTCTTTGGACGGAACGTCTTCCGCTTCATACACGGCGTAATTGCAAATCCGTTTGATAAAGAATCCGGCTTCGTTATCCGATAACTGGCTGATCGCGTCATAGTACAGATCATAAAATGTAAATTCTTTCATTGTTTTTCCTCCTTGTTTTAATATCGTTTTGTTGTTGTCGCCGACGTTTAACGACCGTCGGCACGTCATAAGTAACGCATAGGCATCACCTCCCGTTTGATTGATTCGCCCACAAAAGGGTATAAAAAAGCCGCCGATATATCCTACCGCCGACTTTGATATTTGTTATTCAGTTGTGGTTGTCGCTATCTTTATTACATCATCAATTACATCTCCTTGTCAGATTCATAGCATACGAAAACGGAAGCCTTGTGCAGACTCCCGCCTTTGTTGCGTTATTCAGTTAGTCGAGTAAAACGTTTATTCCCCTCTATAATATATTCGCGGGGCGAATAGATTACGATCGGGTGAGCAATTGTGCAAGCACTTGCTAACCCTCCCATAATATAGCCAGGAGAGCGTTGAAAAATCGTACCCCCTGTTAAAAATGTCGATTATTTGCCGAAAAGTGCCTTTAATAAACGTAGCTTAGCCAACTCTTCTTCAGTTTGTTTTAAGGCGCGCTCGCGCTCTTTTTTACGTTTCTGAGCTTCCTTTTTCTTCTGCCGTTTCTTCTCTTTTTTGGCTTCAATGGCTTGCTGACGGAGTTTTTCAAGGTTCTCTTCCGCCTTCAGAATAAGTTTGCGGACGGCGCCTTCCGTCACGCCCATCTCTTTGGCTATATCGACTTTCTTCATTACGAAATACTTGAACTTGAAATAGGCTTGTGCTTGCCGCGCCGTGAGCCGCGACTCCAACCACTTCTGTTTTTGCTCAAGTCGCTCGCATTCGCGCCAAGCTAATTCGTTTTCCCGTTCTTCCGCTTCCTGCTTCTCCCACACGATTTCAATATCCGATTCCGGATCGGCGAACTCAAAACCGGCTTCTTCGAGCATATCTAAAGAAACGTGCCGCCGCGTTTCTTTCCTGTTCACTTTCTGCTCGTACTTCTCAAGCTCGTAGAACACTTCCGCAACTTCGTCAGTTACTTCCAATTCTTCTTTATGCCCATCGGCAAAGGTATATAATATCGTTTTCATATCCATATTATACAATTTTTCACAATTGAATTCAATTTTTTATGTCCCGTTATAGGGACAATAAGGTATATCTCTTCCATTATTTATAATCTAAATCTATAAATTACTTCGGAAAGTTTGAAAAACTGTGGCAATTCAGCGTTTATATGCGCGATAAAGGTATAACCGTGCTTGCCGTGTCGAAAGACGGATATTTCCTCGATGGAAATATCAAACGTGTGGAGTACGACAAAGAACATATCTTTATCCGAGCCACGAAACACGGTCGACCGGAATTTATTCCGTATGAGGTGGACGGCATAAAATATAATGCCGTAAAGGTGAATGAATCAATTTACATACCCAATAAAGAATCTATTATATAAAAGAACAAGCCGGGAGTGAAGACAATTTGCTCTCGGCTTTTTTCATATAATCACTAAGTTCAAATATATCCCTTAACCCAGCAAATAACATTGTTTTTTGATTTTATCCGTTATTTCAAAAAGTTATTTCAATAGCCTAAATCGCTTGCAAAATTAGTCGGCAGGAAGTGACCGATCATTTTGCCGAGGTCAGCAAATTGATAGATATCGCAAAAGGCAACCAAAGAATAGTGACGGATTATAAACCCCACTCGTTACGTTTGTTTTTTCTCACCCGTTTCCCAAGCAATTCACGATTGGTCTTTTGCAAGAATTTATAAGCGTTTCCATGCTTTAAGTGTCCGTGGTAACTTACGGAAACGATTTTCAAATCCTCTCGTTTCAGTTTCCCGATATCGTATAAATATCGCTTGTACTTTACCTTTTAAAGTATTCTCTTTTTCGTTTGTTTCAGCGGTTTCTGGACGATTTTTCCGTTCTCGCCGTAAAAGATATGCCATCCTAAAAAATTGATACCGTTTTTCACTGCGCAAATCTGGGTCTTTCTATTGGGATAAATTTTGTCGCGGACGATCATTTCTTTGATCTTTTCCAAATACTTGGCGCACTTTTCTTTCTCTTCTCCGCAAAGAAGTATCATATCGTCCATATACCGAAGATAATGCTTTACGCGCAATCTCTCTTTGATGAATCTGTCCACGTCGCTTAAATACAACAGCGCAAAACATTGGCTCGTCTGATTTCCCATCGGCAAGCCTTTATCCTCTTCTTTATTATAACTGTCGATTATATCGTACAGCAAACCAAGAACATCATCCCTTTTTACTATTCTTTTCAGTTTTTCTTTCAAAACCGTATGATCGATGCTCGCAAAATACTTTTTCACGTCGATCTGGATAAAATATCCGTTTTTTCCGTAATTTTTATAATGTTCCGTCATAAAGCGGCGAAGTCTCTTGATTGCAAAATGCGAGCCTTTATTCTTTCTACAAGCGGCGTTATCGTAAATAAGATGACGATCGAGGAGCGGCGTCAGAAAGTTGTCGCAAAAAGTGTGCTGTACGATCCGATCGCGATAATGTATCGCCTGTATCTCCCGTTCTTTCGAATCATAGATCATAAAAGTGTGATACCCGCCGACCCGGTATTTTCCGTATTTGAGGTCGTAATGAGTCGCCCAAAGATTCTCGGACAGATTCATTTCGAACTCTATCACTTCCTTTTTGTGTCTTTTACTTAGTCGCGCCCTTCGGTGCGCTTTATACAAACCGGTAAAACCGATCATAGTATCCCATTCATTCATAATGCCAATAAATAAAGTCGTCGGAAAGTGTCCAAAGCGCATTTATTTGCGCCGAAGAAAACGGAATAATCAAAAAATAGAAAAACTATATGAAATCGTTAAAAAAATAAAGCGGATTATAATCATAATTTTCTTCGGCTTTTATAAAAACGTCGACTAACGTACGTCAGTACGCCTACGCTCCGTTTTTATAAAAAATCAACACACTTATGCCACTTTGAGTCGTCGGGAACTTTCGTTCGCAAAGAGGTAAAGAAATAATTTCCGTAACTCTTACCGACGACTGAAATTTGTGCCGTCCTGTGGACGACCCCGGGAAAAGATTCCTTTGCTTCAGAGTACGCAACGAAAGTACGTACCTTCGCCCTCCGACCTTTTCTCTTTCGATAGGAGCAAATCGGGCACGACCCCATTATTAGTGTTGTTTACGTTGTTGTTGTTATTAGCGTTGCCATTGTTATTGACTTCGCGCGCGTTATTACTATTATTATAGTTCGGCGAGCGGAGCCACCACCAACAGGGGTGGCAAACAAACCGGCATAAACGTGCGTAACCTTTTCCCATATCTACCGCTTCTTTTGCGGATGATACCATATTATGCAGAGCCTGTGGCTTGAATCCATTTATTTAAGTATAATAGCGCTTCCGCCACTTGCTTGCTGATCTGTTCGTATTGCTTAGGCAAAATGCACTCCTGTTCATAGGCAATACCGGAAAAATAATCCAACATGGAAAGAAGCGTTTTCGCCTTCTTTTGATGAATCAGCCTTTCTTCCTTTTCCGTACTGCTGTTTGCCAAATACTCCTCTTCCAGCGCGTCCAATATATAATTTTGCAATCGTACAACCAACGTAAAACGGAATTTTTTTGGTGATTTTTCCGTCACCGTTATTATGTATTTCGCCAAATCTTTCGTCTTGGTGATCACGAACAAATTATTCTTTTTTTGCATTTCCAAAAAAAATTTTCGTCGCGCTTTACGCGCGATCCCTCGCTTCAGGCAATCGCGGGAAGAGGCGTAAAACGCTTATCTCTTCCCTTGATTGCGGAGTCATGCCTTGCGGCATGGGAGCCCTTTGCGTATCGCCACTGTGAGGCAATTTGCTTTTTATTGTTTCGGGTTATCCACAGCCTCACAGCTTTATACGCAAAGCGGGCACGACCCCATAACTAGGGCTGCTCACGCCGTTGCTGCTATCAGCGTAGCCATTGTACTTGACGTCGCGCGCGAGACTACTATAATAACAGCCCGGCGAGCGGAGCCACCACCAACCGTTGCCATAATCGTCTGTAGACGTATTCATATATGCGCCGGTAGCTCTGCTGTAATCGCTTGTTTGCATACATCTTGCCGTATCATAATTGCTGTAATCGGCATTAAATCCATACGCGCTGTTCGTTACTTCCTGCTCGCTGAGCAAGAACACCCTGTCCTGTGTATTCGAGCAAGCGTAACTATTGTTTCCGCTGGTAAATGCCGTTGCGTTGTTGTTCGGGTTCGTGCTTCTCGCGCTGTTATCTACGGTTGTCAGTTGAATAATTTCCTTTTGCAAATCGTTAAACGCCGTGTTGTAGAACGTGTCGTTCAACCAAGCGCGGATTTCACTGTTTGCATAGTTATTGCTATTTGAAGCATATCTATGATTTGCGATTATGCTTTCGCATAGGATAAACAACTCTCCGTTCGTTTCCGAAAGAATACGCCATTTAATGGGTTCCACCTTAAAGTAGTATACCGTCCCGCTCGTCACGCTTGCTCCGGTAGAGAACATATAACCACTTTGAAACGGTCTTGCCGAAACTATGGCGTAGTAATATCCGTCGGAACCGAGATAATAACCTTTTTCGTTCGTGGTGTTCGTAATGGTCACGTTATTGGCTTTTATGGTTTGCGGATATTCTCCGAAGTAAATATAATTTCCTTCACGCGAATTAGTATTAGTAGTAGACGTAGTTTCGCTCCACTTGGCGTACAGTACGACGTTATCCCCCGTGTACGTTATTTCCGTCACTTCGTTATCAAACGTACTTTCCGTATACCAACCGAGGAAGGTATACTCAGTTATTTCTTTCGTTATACGATAATTGCCGTTTCCGAGATATTCGCTACTGATCGTCGTTTCCGAAGTCACTTTCGCAGGATCGTTCAACGCGATCCCGCCTTCCGCACTCACGATGGTAAAGGTCGAAGGATTGTTCCCGTTGGTGCCGCCGTTCAGATTGTAGGTCACGGTATAGGTGATGATCGTCGTCTTCGCCGTCAATTGATAGATGCCGGAATCTTTATCCCATGCAAAGAGGCTATCGCCGTTACTGTCTGTAATAAGAGTATTGTTGTATTGCCATCCGACGAAAGTATAGCCTTCGAACATATTACAAAATGAATAATTATCTCCTTTATATACCCTTTGCGTGCCTATATATAAACCGTTAAAATACAGTTCAAGTATAGATTGATCGGTATCAAGAACGACCAACGTATATTCTTGGCAGAAATCATTGCCGACTCTGTCGGTTGTGGTAATTCTGTAAGTAATGGTTTCGTTTACTTCAAGAGAACCCGAAAGCGTTTCAACGTTAAACAACAATTCTTTATCGAAACTGTCAAGAACTTTAAAAAGCGCGTAAGGACTATCACCGTTCTGGATATAGTCATAATCTCTCGAATAGACGAGCGTCGGCATATCGTAAATCTTAATGCCCGTAATCAATTCGCTCTGTGTGGTATTCCCGAGAGCGTCGGTCGCAACGATATAAAGATTGATCGTGTTTCCGCCCGCAAGGGTATATCCACTTGCCGCTACGATAGACGTTTCGCAAGTCTCACCGAAACCGTTTACGGCTTGGGCATTGAATTCTTCGCCGACAGACAATTTTCTGATGTTGTTTGCCGTAGTTGTGTACGTCAACGTGATATCATCACTGGAATACACTTTAACGTTTTGCGAAATCACTTCGTAGTAATTGCCGAGATGATCCGTCGTAGAAAGTTTGAAGGTTACGACGTTGCCGCCCGCCGCAATCGTACCGCTATTCAGAACAACGCTTACGCTCAAATTATCGTTGAAACTGTCTTTCGCCGTAGCGTTCAACAATGCACTGTTTACGGTATCGGTTACTTTCATCGAAGTTTTTTCGGTATCAAACGTGATCGTCGGCGTTCCGTAAATCTTGATGCCCGATATTTCTTTCGTGTTTACGTTGCCGAGATGGTCGGTTGCAGTCACAAGATAAGTAAGCGTTGCACCGGAAATCTGCGAGCCTGAAATCAATTCCAAAGTCACGTTGGATAAAGTCTTTGCAAAACTGTCTTTTGCAACTATACCGAGAGTTTCAAGCGTTATTTCATCTTCAACCTTAAAGTTGGTCGTCGAAGCACCGCTGATAGAGGGCAATCCATAAACCTTTACAGAATACGTAACGTAATTCGTATTGCCTTTGCTGTCGGTCGTAGAACTCTTGATAGTGATTGTGTTGCCGCCGGAGAACGTTCCGCTGTATTGAATGGTGGTAACGTCAAGCTGGGCGCCGAAACTATCTACTGCGGAAACGCCGAATAATGCATTGCCGATAGTATCCGACGCTTTTATATCCACAACGTCGATATTCCGTGTAATAACGGGTGTACCGTAAACTTTCACGTTCGGTATTTCAACTTCGGTCTCATTACCCGTTTTATCGGTCGTGGAAATAACGACGGTAACGATATCACCGCCATTATATGTACCTTCTTTTACCGAAACGTTGACAGCCACGGCATCACCGAGAGTATCAATCGCGCTTGCGCCGAAAAGCGAAGCGTTGATCGTATCGGACATATTGAAATAGTCTTTTTCGGTGTTGTATGTAAGCGTAGGCGCGCCGTAAACGTTGATATTCGATATCGTTTCAACAGCATAGATATCGTAAAGTCCCATAGCGACCAATCTTACGGTTATCTTGCCGCCAACGACTTTTGAACCGCCTGTAATTTGTGCCGTTACTTCAACAGGATTTCCGTCGGTATCCACTGCGGTCGCACTGAACGTTTCGGCGACTATTGCATCGTTAATACTGATTTCCGTCCTCTTATTGCAAGTTAAAGAAACATCATAATCAATCCATTTTGCATACAAGGTAATGTCTGCTGCCTGCATTGTAGAGAAGACGTATTCAGTCGTCAAAGAACTGTCAAACCAACCCACGAAGGATTTTTCTTCAAGCGTAGGTTTAACAGGCGCGGTTACCGCCGTGCCGTAATCTTGCGTGATGGGAGCAACGTTGCTTCCGCCGTTGGAAACGAATGTAATCGTGTATTGGTTGACACTCCATTTTGCCGTATAAACAATACTTTCTTCGGGCATTGTGAAAGTGTAGGACAGATTGTTCGTCAACAATTCGTCCCCGTCAAACCAACCAATCCAAGTATAGCCGACGTTCGTTGTTGCAGTTATGGTCTTGCTTGTTCCGGCAGTCACGTTTGTATTGTCATAAGCGGAAACCGTGCCGGCGTTTGCAATATTCTTTTCGGTAGTCAAGGTATAAGCAATCCATTTAGCGTAAAGCGTTGTATTTGCCGCTTTATCCCAAACTTTTACGCTGTCACCGTTTTTATCGGTATATTGCGTTCCCGTTCCGCCGAGTCCATCGTACCAACCGGCAAAGGTATAACCTTCTTTTTCGCAATCGGTTGAAAGAGTAAAGGCAGAATCGTAAGTAACGTTTTGGGTAATCGCCGCAACGCCGGAACCGGTCGCTTTACCACCGGCAGCAGGTGTAGCCGCACCGGACATACAAAGTGTAAGAGTTATACTACTACCGCTATAAGCGCATGGTGCAATATAATACAATATTCCTGCCGTTACGGAATAGGTAATGCTGAAATTATTACCGTTTCCGCTGTCATTGTCTGATTTTAACCAAGACTTGCTACTGTTATATAAATATCCGTAGCTGTCACTACTTCCGGTAGAATACAATGTAATGTTTCCACTGGTTAAAGGAACAAACGCATAGTATTTATATGAAGTCGTCCTTGATTTAGAAGGTGCGGAAATACCTGAAATACTTCCGTTCAAACTCAATACACCTGCTCCGCTATACGATATCCACTTCGCATAAACGGTCGTATCTCTCGTTACGGTAGCCGTAAAGTCAAACAAAGTAGAACAACTGCTTGTTGTATACCAGCCGCCAAAGACGTAACCGCTTCTCGTTGGAATGCTCGGATACGTCAAGCCAGTTGTGGTCGTAACTGTTTGCGAAGGAATACTTCCGCTTGCGCCGTTCAAGTTAAAGGAAACCGTATAAACGGGATCAAGATCAACATAAGTTTCTGTTTCGCTCAAAGTAACAGTATACGTATTTGCAGTCCATTTTGCGTAGAGAATAACGACGTCGTTATTAACGGAAGACAAGTTGCTCACGCTTTGTCCGTTCGTATAAGACGTTCCTGTTCCGTCCGAATTAGTCGTCCAACCGGCAAACGTATATCCCATTCTTGTATATGCGTTGGTCGTTAAGGCTTTCGACGCGTCATAAGTATACGTTTCATTGCTCATCGAACCGGACGTAGCATCGTTTCCGTCAAACCTTACCTGATAAGTTATTGCCTGCCAATTTGCATAAAGCGTTGTTGCAGAAGTCTTATCCCAATTAGCCGCACTCGTCAGATCTGCGTTGTAATACTTTTTACCACCGCTTGAAGAGTCAAAGTAACCCAAGAAAGTATAGCCCGTTTTCGTTGGGATTGTAGTAATAACAGGCATAGCGGAATCATATGTCGCAGAAACATTGCTTTGCGTTCCCGTTCCACTATTTGCATTGAAAGATATGTCATAATTATTTGCAGTCCATTTCGCATAGAGAATAACAACTGCGTTATTGACGGAAGACAAATTACTTACATTCTGACCATTCGTATAAGATGTACCAGTTCCGTCCGCATTAGTCGTCCATGAAACGAAGCTGTATCAATTTGTCAATGCGTACAAATTCTTGAAATGTTACTTGAAATACTACGAGT
>CAJLYQ010000003.1 GCA_905210905.1 uncultured Christensenella sp.
CTTTAATAATACCAAGAGTCATACTCACTATTGAGTTTGGCTCTTTTTTCATTTACGCAACAAGTGCTTTTCTCGGCGCTACGCCGTCTTTGCCGAAAGGTTAATAAAAAACGGACGATTTTTCTAAACAGACAATCGCATATCGGGGAATATCCGATGAGATGGATGCCTGCATAATCGACGATGAAGTATATATCAATAATAAGCGTTACATTATTACCGGTGAGCATTTGGGATATTTGATATGCATATTAAACTCAAAACTATTTAATAAAATAATTATGAAAAGTGCAAATCAAACCGGAGGGAAAGGACGTGATTTTCTTGAAAAAATCCATATACCTTATCCAAATAATGACAACGTACCAGAAGTTCTATATAGAGAGATATTATGCCGATTATCGCCCCGAAGAAAACGTAATCGTAATCGAATATTACGGAAGATTCAATATAATCGAAAACAACGTGCTTACGCGTATTCTCGAAGGTAACGAATTATATCGCGAAGAAAGGTTGGAAGACGAAACCGGGAAAGAGAGTTATTCTTTCCGCGATAACGGCGCGATGTACTGTATGGTTTCTTTCCTTAACGTCGAGACCGGAGAATGGAGCGAGCCTATCGTTGCTTCCGCTTACGAACGGATACAAGAAGACGAAAGCAAAATCAAGGTAATAATTTCCCGAATAAAAGGAGAGTTCCAAATGGTGAAAATAAACGCCGACGGAACGCTCGACTTTATCGACGAGTAAAAAAAATATCCCAAAAACAACGAAAAGAGCGCCCTATGCGCTCTTTTTCGTTGCGGTAAATAACAAGTAAAACAACCGTGCAGTACCGTTAACAACAAGAAAATATAATGATACAATAACGAAAAAAAACAAGGAGCAAAGCATAATGAAAAAAATTATTACGATAATCGCCATAGTTCTTACCGTAGTCGTTTGTACGGTTGCGCTTACCGCTTGCGGCAGCGTGTACGACGTAAATTTGCCGATAGGCGACGGCAACGTTCCCGACGACGCGGTAAATTGCCATTACCAAATAGCGGAAACGATAAAAGACGGATACGAATTAAAAGGATATTTTACCGCGGAATCCAAAGCGGATTTAAGCGGCCGATTTATTTTCTCGCTTTCTTTCGACGCGCGCTACGCGACTTCGTATAACGAGAAAATTTTGTTCTCGTTTAACGGCGAAGATCTGAAAAACGCCGAAAACGGCAAGTTGAATTTTTCGATAAAGTTTGAAAGACTCGGCGATTACTTCTTAAAAACCGACGGCACGGGAAAGTTTATTTTCCACTTCCACAGAGAAGACGCGCGTAATACCGACAGCGCGAAGTGGAACGCGTCCGAATACGAATACACTTATGACGGAACCAAACTGACGATAACGAAGTAATTTTTCTTACGTCGCAAAATCGATAAAAACCGACAAAAATTAAACGAGCGAAAAATACAGAAAAACCGAATTTTCGCTCGTTTTTTTATACTGTGTTAAAAGGTAAATTCGTTGTCGGTTTTGTTGATTTGTGCGTTGAAAAACGCGGTAAGACCGGCGGTCATTTCGTCCACGTCGAATTTGCCCGCGGTTTCCACTCCGGAGTGCATAGCGAGTTGCGCAAGACCGACGTCGCAGGCGTCCATACCGAGATTTGCGCTCAGCATAAGTCCTATCGTACTGCCGCAGCGCAGGTCGGAGCGGTTGAAGTAGTCCTGATATTTCACGCCGGCTTTGTCGAGAACGGCTTTGAAAATCGCCGAAGAAACGCCGTCCGTCGAGTAGTTTACGTGGTGTTTTACGACGATGCCTTTGTTAAGCAAAACCTTTTGTTCGGGGTCGGATTTTTCGGGGTGCGCCGGGTGCGTTGCGTGCGCGTTGTCCACCGACAAAACGAACCCTTTTTCGCAAGCGGAAGAATAATCTTCTTCGGTTTTGCCCAAACCGAAAGCAATCTTTTTAAGAATTCTTTCGATAAGAACCGAGTTTGCGCCCTGCTTGGTTCCGCTGCCGATTTCTTCGTTGTCGAAGCAGCAACAAACCGCAATCGAAGAAGGAGAACAATCGTTGAGCGCGATAAGAGATGAGTACACGCTCGTAAGGTTGTCTATTCTCGGCGAAGATAAAAATTCGCTTTTTACGCCGCTTTCGTACGGCTTGACGCAAGGCACGACGTATAAATCCGCGTCCAACACTTTCTCGTCCGTAAGGCTACCGTAAAAGTCAGTTACGGAACCCAAAAGCGGCAACATATCGTTTTGGACGTTGAACGAAAACCCTTCGTTTACGCTCGGGTTGTGGTGGATTGCGAGCGACGGAATCGTGACGAGATAGGGGCTTTCGACAAGGCGTACGGCGACTGCGCCGTCGCGTTCGACGAGAATTCTGCCGGCTATTTTTAAGGGCGCGTCCATAAACGAATAAAGGATAAGACCGCCGTATTTTTCCACGTTTAATCTCATTCCTTCGGGGGAAGGGATAAGGGAAGAACCCTTGACGTGAAGGGACGGCGAGTCGGTGTGGCTTGCCGCGACGTTAAAGGCGAAGTTTTCGCCGATACGGAAAGCGATTAAGGCAGAACCGTTTTTTTCGACGAAGTATTTTCCGCCTTTTTTCAGCGACCAACTTTCGGTTAGGTCGAGTTTTTCAAAGCCGTTTTCGCTTAAATACGCTTTCGACAGAGCAACCGCGTGGAACGCGGTAAGGGAATCGGATAAAAATTGTTTTAAGTCCATAAATTCTCCGTTTTTACTTTTTTCGTCAATATGATAATACCATTCGGCATTAAAATCAAGTCAATTATTCCACTCGGTTAAGCCTTCCCCTTGGGGGGAAGCCTTTCTTCATATTAAAAGCAGTCCCCCCTTGTCGTGCGATGAACCTATATAAGTAATAACCTAATGCGTAAAGGGATGCAACGTCCCACGTTGCTTGCGAAATGAGATGCAACGCACTGCGTTGCCATTGGGGGGATTGACTTTTTTAAGATTTATATTATAATATTAAATTAGACTATTTTCGCGGGCGCAAGTCGCGCGCGTAGGCGGGTGTTACCCGTGCACGGAGGTTTTACTATGAAACGCAAACTGACGGTCGTATTCGTGATTTTGGCGGCGGCGCTTCTCGTATTCGGAGCGGTGGCGTGTACGCGGCAGGATATGTCGGGCAAAAAGACGGTTACCGTAATTAACGGCTCGATAAGCGAAACGAAAACTTACGACGTCGGTACGACGATTATTCTGGAGGCGCAGGTCGCCGACGGCAAAGAGTTCGAGTACTGGGAAGTAAACGGCGAGCGTTTTTCCGAAGAAAAGAAGTTGGTTTATAAAGTTACGACCGACGTTACGATAAGGAGCGTATTTTCCGACTCGATAAGAACCGTGCAGGTAATAAACGGCGATAAGAACACGACGAGATCGTACGCGGTAGGCACGAAAATAAACTTTTCGGCAGATTCGCTTGCCGGGCAGAAATTCATTTGCTGGGTAGAAAACGAAACTCCGTTGTCTTACGAAAAGAACGTAGAATACGAAGTAAAGGGCGATGCGGTGGTTCGCGCGGTTTACGCAAACGACAAACAAATCACCTTGTCTTACGACGGCGGAAAAGCGGAAGACGAAACGATCACCGTTACCGCGTTCGGCACGGAAACGTCCTACGACGGAGCGTTGCTCGCAGGATACCGCTATACTTTGCCCGTTCCCGTAAAAAACAGATACAAATTCGTTTGCTGGACGGTCGGCGATAAAGCCGTTACCGACAAAAACGGCAAATCTCTCGCACCCTACGACGGCGAAAGCACGGTTTTCGTAGCAAAATACGAAGAAAATCCGTTCGTTTACGTGGTGATAAAAAATTCCGACACGGACGAAACGCAGCGTGAAAACAAAGTCTACGTAGAAGACGGTTCGGCGGCAATCAAAGCGGACGAAATTATCGACAAGGCTTGTTCCGGGTGGGATATATCCTACGTCGTAAGAGAAAACGAAACCGACAAAACGATAAGACAAAGCGTTTCGAGCGCGTCGTCGTTCTATTTTAACCTTAGTCAGGACTTCGTCGTTCCCGGCAAGACGTACACGTTTTACGCAAAATACCGCGAAGCGTACAAAGTCACGATAGTAAGCGGCAGCGGCGGCGGAGCGTACGCAAAGGAAGAAACCATCGTCCTGATCGCCGCGGTTCCCACCGGCAAAAACTTCCTTGACTGGACGATATCGTATTCGGGCAAAACCGCGGTTCTCGCACGTACCGACAAAGGCGCGCTTTGCCTTGTCTACGAAGAAGGCGAAGAACAAAAAGCGGTTTATTTCTCCGAAGAAGAACAAGCGGCTGTTATCGTGTCCGCAACCGAACTTAATTTGACGAGCATACCCGAAAGCGGTACGTTTACCCTTGCCGAACTGGAAAAACTCGGCATAACCGTTTCCGGCGGCTCGAACACCCTGATACGAGGCAGGTTCGAAGACAAAGATTATACGTTTACTTACACGCTTAACTGCAACGTGGACGGCGTTTATTTCCTTGACGAAGACGGAGAAAAGGCTTTGATCGCGGCGGGATTTACCAAAGGGGAAAACGGCACGTTCGTTAAGGTCGAATACTACAACTACAACGAATCGATCGCGAGCGCGGTCGTGCCGAGCATAGCGCATTACAAATTCGGCGGCTGGCAGAGCGCGATTTCCGGGGTTAAAATACCGTCCGCTATGCCCAACTACAATATGGCGGTCGTAGGCTCGTTCTCGGCGGAAAGACACCTTATAGAACTCGTTTGTCCGTCGGGCAACGGCGTTGCGAAAATCGGCGGCGCGGGAAGCACGAAGAGCGGTTATTACGCCTACGGCAGTACGATAGAATTTTACGTCACCGCATACGCAGGGTACGAATTTTATAAGTGGCAGGACAAAGACGAACTCGACGCAAGCGGCAGAGTCATAGACAAAGGGGAAACGGTGAAAGCGGAGCAAATCACCTACGTTTTCCGCTACACGGTACAAAAAGAAGAAAAGTTTACCTGCGTGTTTGCCAACAGGGAATACGAAATAACCTATATTTTCAGCATAATGTACGACGGAAAGGACGTTACGCACGACGAGTCGTTTTTCTTGCCGAACACTTACAGAGAAGACTACGCGGTGAAGAAAACCGCCAAAAAGTACGGCGAGCAGGTTACTCTCGACCCGAAATACACGATAAGGGAAAAAGGACTGTTTTCGTACGACCTTTCGCTCGTGTACGAAGGGGAGCACTGGACGGTCAGCGACTGGGTGGCGGACGGCGAAGGGCTGGACGTAAGCGGCAAGTTTACCATGCCGAAAAAAGACGTCACCGTGCGCTCGGTTTGTACGATTAAGTACCACAACGTCACGTTCTCTCTCAAAGAAGGGGTAGTGCCGTCGATCAGGACGATAAACGGAAAGAATCCGACGGATTACAAGGGCGGAGAAGAAGTTTATTTCGTTCCTTACGGATCGGAATTTACGTTTGACGTAACGCTCGAAAAAGGTCGTTCGCTCGGCGCGGTGCAAGCAAACAGTAAAGTTCTCGATAGCAGCGACGATTACCGCTACACGGTAGACCCTGCGGACAGATACAGTATCGAGGCGAAGTTCAAGTTGAAAATCGCCGAAGAAAACGTCGTTTATTCTTTCTCGTCCGAAGAGCAAACCTTCGTCGCGGTTTATTACGTAAGAGCGGACTTCGAGCAAAGCGACGCCGACAATCCGCTTACCGGCTGCGTTCAGATCGACGAAAGCGACGTAAAAATCGTCGACGGCAACACCTATTACAAACTCGACAAACTCGTTGCGGTAGGGCAAAGCGGATATTTGCAGGACGCTACGAGAACGGGACTTAAATATAACCAAACGCTCGTTGACGCACTTATCGACGCAAGCAAGGCGCGCTACGACTTCGGCGGTTGGACGAGAATGGTCGGGGAAGAGAGATATTTAGGACAAACCGTACCCGACGAAGACATATGGGCGTACGGAACTCTCACCCTTAAAAAATACACCGTAGAGATAGAAAAAGACACGTTCCGTTTCGACGGCAACCCGTCCGCGCCGGTAAACACCGCCGACGTAAGGAAAGTCGTGGAAGCAGGCACGGAAACCGACTACGAAAAAGGCGAATACGCCGTTACGCAAAGACTGTATTTCTCCGAATACACCATTAAAAAACATTCCCCCACCGGGTATAACTTCACCAAATGGAGAATAAGCGCGGGTTCGGGCATAACCGACTACGCCGACGTGGACGTAAGCGGCGCGCCCGTAGGAACAATTCTTTCCGCCGTCACTTATTCCGGCAAGTACACGATTAAGTACAGAGTAAACGACGACGATACGTTTACGCTGTTCCTTACCGAAAACTGCAGCGTAAAAGCGGAGTTCGACGTGAAGAGATTCAGCGCGATTTCTCTCGACGAAACCGAGATAGCGGCGGAAAACGGCGACGAATACTCCGGCAGCGTGACTTTCGAATACGGCAGCAGACTGCAGGTAAGGTATTCTTGCAGAGATAAGGCGATTTCCGGCAAAAAAGTAACCGCTTTCGTCCTTTCCGGCGCGGCGGATATGACCGACGTAAAACAAAGCATAAACACGGGATTCGACGAAGAAACGCTTTCTTACCCGTACGGTACGAGTACGAACCCCGAAGCGAAAGGAGAAACCGACGAATTCACGCACGACGTTTACGTCAAAGCGGAAGTCGAAGATATAAACTATAGAATTTACTATACCGTGTACACCGCCGCCGATTCGCTTAAAGGACTGAGCGCCAACAGTTACGCTACGACCTGCACGGCGGAAGACGGAACGTATTATACGGTTAAACTCGGACAAACCGTGTCCGTTTTGGGCGAAGAAGCGGCTAAGAAAATAGCAGCGGCGAGCGGACTGGAAACCGCCGGCACGATGTACAGCGGTTGGTACGAGAAAAACGCCCTTACTTCCGACGATACCGAAGGCACAGGGTTCAAATCGACCGGAGCGAACGCCGACGGAACGTGGAACTACACCCACGCAAAGAAGAAAGGGGAAGAGTTCGCTGCGCACGTATACCTCAGTTGCTACCTTATAAGACTGGTAAAAACGTATAACGGCGAAGGGAAACTCAACAATCCGATAAAGGACGTACCGAACTACGCCAACTATTTTGCGGCGCATTACGACGAAATAACCATACCTGAAACAGGCTCGGACGGCAAAACCGTCACGAAAATAGCCGCCGGCGCGTTCAACGGAATGAAAGGGCTTAAAAAAGTAACCTTGCCCGAAACGGTGACGATAATAGGAAGCGGAGCGTTTGAAAACTGTATTTCCCTTGAGGAAACCGGGCTTACTTCGGCAATAACCGAGATAGGCGCGAGCGCATACAAAGGTTGTTCTTCGCTTACCGAAGTCACGTTTGGTCCGCTCGTGGCAAGCGTCGGAGCAAAGGCGTTCGAAGACGCGGTAAACGTGGCGAATATTTACTATAATTCCAAAACGACGACGAATTTCTCCGCAGGGGCGGGCGTTTTCGGCAACGCCGGCGCAAACGCGGGCGAGATTACCCTTACGATAGGTTCGGCGGTTACCGTCGTTCCGGGCGGACTGTTCGGTTGCGACGGCGGCGGCACGGCGGAATATCTGACGAAAGTCGTGTTCGAACCCGGCAGGGCCTCGTCCGTAACTCTCGACAGGTTTGCGTTCGCGTATTCGGGACTAAGGACGATAGAACCGAACGGAAGACTGAGAAGCGTTAAGTCAAACGCTTTCAGAGAATGTAAAAACTTCACCGAGTTCGATTTCGAAGGAAGCGGACTTACGGCGGCGGAAGAAAACGCGTTCTCGTACAGCAGACTTGTTACGGTAATCCTTTCCGAAGAAGTGACTTCGATAGAACAAAACGCGTTTTACGCATGCAAAGATCTCGAATCGGTATACTACCGCGGACAAAACGGCGTGACGAGTATCGGCGAAGGAGCGTTTGCACTCGAAGGACCGACGTCTTCGAGCGCGCTCAGACGGTTCACTTCGATAGAAGAAAAAGAAAACGCCGCCCCGGCGGACGAAATCAGACTGCCGAGCGTGGCAATCCTTGGCAAATGGGCGTTCAGGGGAGCGGCTTCGGTAAAATCTCTGTATTTGGGCGGCACGGGCGCGAAGAATATCGACGTGGAAGTATTCTACGGAGCGAGCGGAATAACGAGCATAGTTTACGATATTCAGACCTGCGGCGACGTAAGTTCTACCGAGAGCGCGCCCTTTATAGCAATGAAGAGCGCAAGCGAAATCACCCTTACTTTAGGGGAAAACGTAAGAAGAGTTCCCGCGAGAATGTTCAACAATCTCGCGATGGTAAGGAAAGTAACCGTTCCTTCGACGGTAACGAGTATCGGCGCGCTTGCGTTCGGCAATATGAACGCTCTAAGAGAAATCTATTTCGATATCGAAGGGGATTCTTACACGATGTCGGACGCGGCGAAACCGTTCTTCGGATCGGGTTCGGACGACGGAATGAGAGTTACTTTCGGCAAAAACGTAACGAAGATAAAAGACTACGCTTTCAGCGGAACGACGAAACTTACGAGTTTCGCAATCGAAGCGGACGGAGAAAAACCCGTTTATATCGGAGCGAACGCGTTTTCGGACACGGGAATAGCGAGCGTAAACGTGCCGCTGAGAAAATCGCTCGAAATCGGCGAGTATGCGTTCCGTTCCGCACCGATAACGACGGTTACGATAAACGAAAACGTAGCCGAAGTGACGATAGGAGCGCACGCGTTAAGCGACACGAAAGGGGCGATTAACAGGGTCAGCGCGTTCGGTAAAACGATGAGCGGACTGTGGTTTGCGGCGGAAAGCGGCAAATTCAGCGCGGTTAAGACGGAAATCGGCGTGAGAGCGACGATAAGCGGAGCGATAAGAACGAAGAACGTGGTTACCGTAGACAGAGAGGACGAACTCGTGGTGGAAAGCGGAGCGACGCTGACTATCGACGGAGAAACCACCGTCAGGGGTAAATTCCTTCCGCAAAGCGGCTCGACCGTCCTTAAAGAAGGCGACGGAACGATTTTCCGCGCGGTTGCGTTCAATAAAGACGATTTCGCAGAGAAAAACGCATACGCGGAATACACGCACAAAACGATCGTCGGCGACGTCGATTTTGCGGAAGATTTAGTCGTAACGGGCAAAGAGTTTTCCGTAGACGAAGGCGCGACGGTTACTTTCGGCGGCGATTTCGAATACGTCGTCGGCGACGGCAGCGGAAGCACGTTCAAAGTAGTTACCGCCGCCAACGCAAAGTGCGTAATGAGCGGTAAAAAGTTGACTGCGAACGGTAAACTCGTCGGCGTGCTGCAAGCGACGGCGGGAACGGAAGTGTTCGTTTTGGGCAAACGACTTCTCAACAACGGCGCAAACTTTGCCGACGAAAGCGGCAGCGGACTGAGAATAACGAGCGGTACGACGGAAATTTCTTCGGGCGGCACGACGATTACTTATAAAGTCACCGAAGGCGAACTCAGAATAAACGCGGATACGTACGCGCAGGAAAGCGGATATTCGATCGTCGTCGACGGCGGAGCGACCCTTGCGGTAGACCACACGGCGACGCTTTCGTCCTACTCTGCGGCAGACGGAGCGTTCCTTACGGTGGAAACCGACGCGATACTGAGATTGAACGGGTTCGCTCAGTCGAAGGAAAACGCCAAATGGGCGGTTAACGCCGCGGTGTCTTCTCTCGGAAACGACGTGAAGAGTTATTTCGGTTCTATCGAAAGAGGTTTTGCCGACAGCGAAGACGAATCCAAAACGCTTATGCTCGAAAAGAACGCGACTTACGAAACATTTTCGGTAACCACGCCTTCGGTAAACACGGTACTCGACTTTAACGGACACTCTTTGTCGATAACGAGCGGCGGATTTATACTCGGCGGCGGATTTACGATAGAAAACGCCGACTTTACCGCAACCGACAACGGCGCTGCGATAATCAGTGGCGGCACGACTACGGGTTTCGTTACGATTAAGAGCGGAAAGATCAAAGCAAACGGCGATGTAATAAGAACCGACGCAGAACTGACAGTGGAAAGCGAAGCGGAGATAATCAGCGTAAACGGCGTTGCGGCGGATTGCGTTAAAGCGACGATAAAAGGCGGAATAAACGGCGGTTTGACGGGAATATTCGTCGACAAAAAAGTCGGCGCGGCAATTTCGATAAGCGGAACGGTGGAAAGCGGTTCGGGCACGGCGGTTAAAGCGATCGGCTCTCTTCTCAACGTAATACTTCTGTCCGGCGGTACAATAATCGGCAAAACGGCGGTATATATCGACGAAACCGACGAAGGCGAAGGAAAAGAAGGATCGTTCGTTGCGGAAGAAGGCAGTACGATAACGGGCGAAGAAGCGGGTGCGGTACTTGCCGGAACGGGTAGTTACGTTATTTCCGGCACGGTCGTATCTACCGAAGAGAGAGCGTTCGACGCGGCGAATCTTTACGTCGGAGCACTGGTTATCGAAGAAAAAGAATTATCTTCCGCAGGAAAAAACGTCACGGTAAAACTGACGGCGACCGCGGTGATAAGCAACGGAAACGGCGACGCAATACTTTACGTAGGATACGGAAAAGAAAACGTTTCGCGCGATCCGAGCGCGAGAGAAACGCTCGTTGCGGAAGACGGAGCGACGATCGACGGAAGAAAAGCGGCGTTCGTGCAGGTTTTTGACTTAACGGCCGGACAGGTGACGGACAGAGAACTTTACGAAATAAACGACGACGGAACGATTACGCTTAAAAAGAGCGGAAATGGTCTTTACGAATTTAACGGAGAAAGAACGAGAATTATCGACGGCAGCAAAGTCGTTTCCTTAGAATATCTGCCCGGTTCGGACAAAACCGTCCGTTACGTTACGTCGAGAGAAACCGTTCTTTCGGCGTTCGATTCGTCCGATTATGCGAGAATAACGAGCGAAGGAGCGACTATCGGCGGCAGCGCAAGCGGAACCGTGGCGGTAAACGAAGGACAAACGCTTATCGTATGCGAAGACGCAGAGTGGCTCGGCGGCGAAGTTAAAGGCACGCTCGGCATAGTCGGCGGTACGGTAACGGTAAGCGGAGCGGCGTCGGCAAGCGGACGGGTTCTGGGAATAAACGAAGAAAGCGGAAAGAGCGAGTTCGTCGTAAACGGTTCGTTCGTACTTAAGGGCGAATCGGCGCAGGCGGGACTTGCGAAAGGAATGACGATAAACGACGGCGCGGTCGTAAACTTCGGGCGAAAACTGAGCCTGTCCGAAGGCGGCGTCGTATTAAACAAAGGCACGCTTACGATCGGTTCTTCACACTACGATCCGAACGAAATAAACATCGAATATTCTTCGATAGACGGCACGATAGAAACGGACGGCGGCACGCTTACGATTTACGAAGACGCGACTATCGGCAATCTTACGCTGAAAAACGCCGTATTCGAAGTCAAGAGAAACGACGACGGAGCGGAAAAAGATCCGGTGACGAATCCGAAAGTCAACGAAATCACGGTAAAAACCGTTGCGATAAGCGGTACGGACGTCGAGTTTGACGGATTGTTCACCATACAAGAAAAACTCTCGCTCGGCGCAAACGCAACGTTTAACGAAAAAGTCGTGATAAACGGACGAATAGTTACGGAAAAACCGGACGAAATAAACGCGCTTAAGGTAAAAGGCGACGGAAACGTGATAAAAGTGAGCGGAGATATACGTTACGATCTTGCGATCGAAGGACAAACGAAGATCGATTCCGGCACCGACAAATCGGTTTCGGCTTACGGGAAAATCAAATTCAACGCAAAAACCGAGTTCGTTTCCGGCGCAGAATCCGCACAGTACGGACAGGTAATCGTAAACGGGGATCAACTTAGCCGGGGCAGGCTCGTGTTCCTTGACGGAGCGGACGTTTACGCGGAAGAAGTTTATCTTATGAACGACGGCGGAATCGAGTATTATTCCGGTACGCTTACGCTATCCGGAGTGGAAACCGGCGAGTCCGGACAAATCGCTCGTGCCGGACTGTTTATCGAAAACCGCGGCTGGATGTTCCTGCCAAGTGCGGACAAGATAGGTACGGATTCTTTCGTTAAGAGCAGTTCCGGCGGAAAGATTACTAAGTCCAACGTAAAAGTCGTAAGGTTTGAAGGCAAGGTTTACGGAAAAACGAGCGGTATCACTTTAAGCAACTGCGCCAACTCGTCTTACAAGTCGCACGGAGCGACATGCGGAGAAGAAGGCGGCGACAGGTGTATTTACGAGTATTCGGGTACGCTCGAAGACGGAACGAAGTTTGAAATTCGTCACGAAAGGAAGAACGTCACCCCGGCAACGGGTATGCACGACTTCGTGCCGAATTCGGACGGCATCGGACACTACTGCAGAGTTTGCGGACAGGAAGAACAGCATACCTATAATAACAACGAGTTTGCGAGAATAGGCAACGCCGCTTTCGTCGGCGACGAAACCGAGAACGCGCTGGCGATATATGGCGAAAGTTGCGACTATTGCGCGCACGAAAAGACCGAAAACGGTTTCATTCTTCCGATAAGCCTTACCGGAAAAGAATTTAACGCAAAGCAATACACACGCCGCGTTACCGCGGACGGCGAAGAAGGGTTCGTCAAAGTTTCCTTCCCGTACGACACGGACGAACCTATCGTTAAGTATGCGGAGAGAAAACTCGTTTATCTCAAAAACCATGATCTTTCGGTGGATAAATCGAAGACGTATTACGCCGTGCCGATAGACGTTTACGGAACGACGGGCGACGCGTACGTTCTTATCGAACACAACGAAGACAATCATTATTATATCTGCGAAAACGGTAAACACGTTTGCGTAGGTTGCGGAGAGCAATCGAGCAGCGTTCACGCAAACACCGCGACGAAACAAACGTTCGTACGCTCGTTCGGCGGCAAGGATTATTACGCAATCGAGTATATATGCGAGTATTGCGGCGAATCGTACGGTATAGTAAACGGCGGAACGCACGGAAGTTCTGCCGAAGTAAGTTCGATCGATCTTAGCGGAGAAGGTATCACGCTCGATAAGACGAGCGGAACGGTGGGCGAAAACTACCTGTTTATGTTCGTGTTCGGCGGAGAAGAATACTTCGGACTGGGCGCGACGATTACCGGTTCGGGCAACGCGATAATAGTCGGCGTTTTGCACGACCACACCGATTGCAAGTACGTTTACGACAAGACGAGCGGCAAGTTCGTTTGTAAGGATAAGACTTGTAAGGCGGCGTACGAACCCGAACACGCTTGCGAAGAACGGGGAGAAATAACCGCTACGTCCTTCGGACAAGACGGATTGCCGGGATACGTATTCGGCAAGGTCGATACCGATCAGAAGATTTTGTCGCACGCATGCGATAAATGTACGACGACTTCGCCGAGCACGGAGTTTACCGTAACGGGCGAAGCGAGAACGGCGGAAGACCTTAACGAGGCGTTGTCGGAATACGTATTCTTTATCGGCGGCACGGCGTACTTTGCCAAAGCCAACACTCTTAACAAGGCTACGCCGCTTGAAGACCTGAGAGAAGAAACCGAAAGAGTTCTTGGTGCGGGCGATACGCTTTTGGCGGCATACGACCTTATAACCGTGGTTTTTGCGAATGCGGAAACGGGAAAAGAAGAAACGTCGCTGACGGGTTATAGGGTAAGAATAAACCATATTTGCGTAACGTATATGCCTTATTACAAAGACGGCGTGCTTGCGCACAGATGTTCCGCTTGCGGCGAGTTTGCCGATATCGGAGCGCACGAGGCGGACGAAAGCAAAGATTACGTCGTAGCGGACTACTTCGGCACGACCGTAGTCGGAAGACCGTGCAAACACTGCGATCAGGTCGTACCGGTTACGTTCGATTTAGGAAAGGAACAAATCGAATACGAACAGTATTCCGAGGGTTCGGAGCGCGGATACAGAGCGAAGAACACGCTCGTAACCTTAATGAGAGAGAAAGTAGGCGCGCTTAACGTTTCGATCGAAAGAATGGTTAAGTACGACGGAACGGTGATTTACGGCAAAACCGTCGTTCCCGAACTTTCTGCGGACGTAGGCAACGGCTGGCGCGACGACGCTATGTTCAGAGCGTACAGCGGAGTGGTTGCAATCGACGAAGACGGACAAATTCTCGATCCGGAACAATCTGACGGAACGCTCTACAACGTGTTCTATCTCAGGTTTGCCGATGCGGAAGCGAGAAGCGATTTGTCTGCGGCGGTGTTCGTAAAACACGTTTGCGCGGACTTCGTTTGCGGCACGGAAGAAGGGACGGAAACCGAACACTTCTGTTCTCATTGCGGAAAACAATTCGTCAGTACGCTTAAACACGTTCCGCAAACCAAAGTTGAGGCGGACGGAACGGAAGTAGCGGTTTACAGGCTTGCTTTCACAAAAGGTTTGTTCGGCGAAAAATATGCGCAAACGGAAGTTACCGTTCTCGAAAGGAAATGTCTTGTCTGCGGCGGAAGTTTTTGCAACGACGTCACCGTAAACGGCAAAGACGCTACGGTTAAGGACGCGCTCGATTTATATACGGAACTGTACGCTCAAAGCGAAATCGACGTAACGACGGGCGAAACGAAGTACCTTTACGTAGAACTCGACGGAAAGAAGTATAAGATAGCAGGGGTAGTTAAACCGTGGGCACCCGACGAAGGGGAAACCGAAATTATGAGCGACGAAGATATGACGTTCTATCGTCCGACGGGAAAAACGACCGACGACGGCGTGACGTCGGGAGCAACCTGGAACAACGAGGCTATACCGCTCGTAGACAATACGTACTATGCGTGGGAAATCAAGGCTTACGACGTAAACAACGAAAATATCGCGATTACTTTCCGTATGCTCGTGGCGTGGGCGAATCCGACAGCGAGATAAAGGTATCCGACCAAACGTTATGCGGAAATTTACTCGCGGTCGGCGAAAACGCCGACGCGCGGATAAATTTTTAATCCGCATAAGTCGGACTACCACGGAAGCAAAATGACACATTTTGCTTAAAAGCGAAGTTCGCAGGGGCGCTGCCCCTTGCTCGATCCCCATAAGGGCGGCACTCACGGCGCGCGTCCGCTCGTGCCGGCAAAGTGCCTTTGCTCGCATTATAAGTAATTATTTGTGTCGTGCGATAGACTTATACGCGTAATACACTTATTGCGTAAAGGAAAGGGATGCAACGTCCCACGTTGCTTGCGTAAAGGGATGCAACGTCCTACGTTGCTGCGAATAAAGTAATAAAATCAGACCGCCGAGAGCGGAAACGGGAGGAAGAAATGGCTGTTTTGGAAGTAGACGGCGTAACGAAGACTTACAAGAGTAAAGGACGGACGATAGTTGCGGCGGAAAACGTTAGTTTTACCGTAGAAAGCGGCGAAATCGTCGGTTTTATCGGGCAAAACGGCGCAGGTAAGAGTACCACGCTTAAAATCGCCACGGGGCTTGCCGAGCCGACGGGCGGAACGGTAAGGATAAACGGATACGACATACGAAAAGAGCGTGTAAAAGCGCTTGAAAAGGTAGGTTGCATTATCGAAAACCCCGATTTGTACCGTGAGTGGAGCGCGATGAAAAATCTCGAATATTTTGCGGATTTGTCGGGCGGAGAAGAGTTCGGCAAGGGCGCGGAAAGGAAAGCGAGAATAAAGCAGAGAGCGGAAGACCTGTTAAAAACCGTAGGTATCTACGACAGAAGAAACGACCCTTTACGCAAGTATTCTCTGGGAATGAAACAGCGCGTGGGCATAGCGCAGGCGTTGCTTATGCGCCCGGACCTTCTTATTCTGGACGAACCGACCAACGGGCTCGATCCGAGCGGAATATCCGAAGTAAGGGATATTTTGCGCAAAGTCAGCAAGGAATACGGAATGGCGGTGCTTGTTAGCAGTCACCTTCTTAGCGAAATACAGGCGATGTGCGATAAGTACGTTATTATCGACAAAGGGAAAATAACCGGCGTGTTTACCGCCGCCGACGTCGCTTCGGTAGGGGGAGATAACACGATCGTGCTTACCACCGACGACGTAATCAAAGCGCGCGACGTGCTTAAAGACGAAATGTGCATTGACAGTAAAATTCTCGGCAACGGCAGAATCGAGTTTTCCACCGAAAAACCCGTCAACGACATAGCAAAAGACCTCATTTTAAGTGGAGTAAGCGTGCTTGGCATTACTCGCAAAGAAACCACTCTCGAAGAATTCTTTATGCGCGTAACACATGGCGAAAAAAGCGAAGAAGGGAGTAAAAACGAATGAAAAACTTATTTATTTGGGAAATAAAGAAAAACGTTAAGAAAAACGCCATTATCGGAATAGGCGTGGCGATGATAGCGTTACTCGTGCTGTTCGCTATCGCGTACAACTCGATTAGCGACTTGTTTCAAGGCCTGCAAGGCGGAATGGACGGACCTGTGAGACCTGAAGAGAGCCCGCTTACCAAGGAAGAAATTATTCAATATATAGCGTCGGGCGAAAAACAATTAACCGAACTGGACGAACGCGAAAAGAAAGACGAAAACGTGTACTCGGCGCGGTTTGAAGTAAAAAGTCAAATTATCTCGCTTAAATACGCTCTGGAACACGGATATTACGACAAACCCGTCAAAATAGCAGGATTTAATTTTGACACGATGAGTTTGAGCGCAGAGGGCTTCACCGTAATTTACGTCAGTATAGTTACTATTATCGTACTAATTTACGGCGTTATTTTAGGTTCGTCAATGTACTGCAACGAGTATAAAAGCGGCACGATAAAACTCGTTATGACGCGCCCGGTCACGAAAACGAGCGTTACCGCGGCAAAACTGCTTTCGATGTACGCCGTGCTTGCCGCGATGTTCTTTATACCCGCTTTAATCGGGTTCGCTTACGGCGGCATAGCGTTCGGCTCGAAAGCGTCTACCAAAATAATTTCCTCCTTCAACGCAACGACCGCTTCGATGACGACCCTCGGCGCGGTAACGTTCGGAATGATTATGAATAATTTTATAAACGTGATTGTTATGGCAACCTTATCTTTCGGTTTGGCAACTGTAACTCGCTCGTTGACTGCAGGAATCGTTCCGTCGATAGTGATAATGTTTAACGTGGGGAACTTCCTCGGACAAACGGGAATAAGCGCGTTTTTACTGTCTACGTCGCTTGACTTTTCCGTGTATTTCGGGATAAACGAAGTGCCGCGGAACGGTAATTTCTTTATTTCGCTCGCCGTCGTATTGTTCTGGTGGATTGCTTCGATAGTCGCTTCTTTCGTCGTGACGAACAAGCGCGACGTATATTGATTGGGGATAAATTACGGATTTACAATAAACGATAAAAGGAGAAAATTATGCCTTCGACTTTAGAACTCGGCAATCTCTGGTATTGCTTTTACGTAGTAGTCTGCCTTGGCGTAACGGTAGGGTGCTACTTTCCTTTGCGCAAGGCGAGCAAAAAAGCGCAGTTCGCTTTCGTTATGGCTTTGTCGCTCGTTAACTTGGCGGTGCATTTTTTGAAAATGCTTTTGCCGGAATACCGCGGCGATTATCCGATGAGTTGGCGAAAATGCACGTTTGAAAATATCTGCGCGGTAAGCGTGCTTATTTTTCCGTTCGTTATGATAAGCAAGTCGGATACGGCAAAAGATTATATCGTGTTTTTAAGCGTGATCGGCGGACTCGCCGCGATCTTTGTGCCTACAGGGGCGTGGGGGTATAAACCGTTCAGATTGGAAAGTATCAGATTTTATTTGTCGCACGTCTTGCTTTTGATGCAGGGATCGTACGCGTTCGCGTACGGACTGCACAGACCGAGTTACAAAAGGCTGTGGAAAATTCCATTTAGTTTTTTTATGATTTTAGGCTTAATCGCGCTTAACGAACTCGTTCTTCGCGCCGTTGGGTTCACCGACCAGACGCTCGAAGATATGATACTCGATCCGACGGAAAGAAACAGTTGTTACATCTTCGGGCTTACGCCCGCGCTCGAAGAAAAATTAAAGTTTATTACCGTACTCGTTCCCGATTTTATGAAACACGGCTTCGGGTACAGGCAGGGCGATTTTTATTGGCCGTGGGTGTGGACGTTCTGTCCGATTATGGTGTACGGCGAAATCATCGCTCACGCGATCGGTCTTACCTGGGGTTGGAAAGATATTAAAAAAGATATAGCAAAAAGAAAAGAAGTCAAAACCGTGTTCTGACTTCGGTAAAAACGAACTTAAATAACGCGGTCTATCTGTCGGTGTATTCTACCGAAACCAAACACAGTCCGCGCGCCGGGTAAGTTTTGCCGAGCAGAGTGCGGTCGGGCGAAACCAACGCTTTTTCGGCGTTCGTTTCGTCGATAAGACCTAAGCCGATTTCGACGATTGTTCCCGTGACGATACGAACCATATTGTAAAGAAAACCGTTGCCCGTGACGGAAAGGACGAACACGCCGTTTTCTTCGACGAGAGAAGCGCGGTAAATCGTGCGCGTGGCGTCGAGAACGGGTCTGCCGGTAGAAGAGAACGCCGAAAAATCGTGTGTTCCCGTTATTTTTTCCAAAGCGCGTCGCGCTTTTTTTTCATCGAATTTTTCTTTGGAGTAAGGCACTCTCGCCGCGTATCTGTCGATAAGCGGACGGGTGATTTTGTCGAAATAAAAACGGTACTCGTACGTTTTTTTCTTTGCGGAAAATCTCGCTTCGAAGTCGTCAGGAACGACTTCCGCTTTCCTTACCGAAACGTCGCGCGGAAGACGAACGTTGACGGCAAAGCAAAGTTTGTCCGCAGGGATCTCGGAAACCGTGTCGAAATGCGCTTTTTGCTCAAGGGCGTGAACGCCTGCGTCCGTCCTTCCGCTCGCTTTAAGGGTGATTTTTTCGCCGAGAAGGGAAGAAAGGGCGGTTTCGAGTTCGCCCTGAACGGTGCGTTTCTCGGGCTGAATCTGCCATCCGAAGAAGTCCGTGCCGTCGTATTCGACGGTGAGAAGTATGCGCGTCATATCGTTCCTTGCGGTATAAGTCCGAAAAATCCGACTTTGAGAAGTATTATTATCGTAAGAAAAATCGCAAGCAAAATAAGCGCGATTAAATCACGGTAGGTAAAACGCAACGGTTTCATTTTCGTGCGGTGGGGCGTGGCGTTGTAACATCTTGCGTCGAGAGCCATCGCAAGTTCGTCCGCACGGCGGAACGTGGACACGAACAAGGGTATAAGCACCGGCAAAAGCGCCTTCGCGCGTTTAAGCAAACCGCCGTTGTCGAAATGCGCTCCGCGCGCTTTCTGTGCCATTATTATCTTGTTGACTTCTTCCATAAGCGTGGGGATAAATCGCAGCGCCGTACTCATAATTACCGCCACGTCGTGGACGGGAAAACGCAAGAGTTTAAGCGGTTTCATCAGACTTTCCATTCCGTCCGTAAGAGCCATCGGCGTGCTTGTAAAACTCACCATTGAAGTCGAAATTACGAGAAACAATATCCTGAGAGCCATTTTCGCCGCGTAAATAAGTCCCGCGTCGGTAATGCGGAAAATCTTCCACTCGGCAAGAATAGTGCCGTCCTTATAAAAAAACACGTTTATGACGGCGGTTAATATTATGATAAAAAGCACAGCCTTAATTGTCCTAAGGACGCTCAAAAGCGGAACTTTGGATACCCAAATTACGATAAACAAAAACGCATAGCAAGCGGCGTACGAATAGAAAGTATCGCATACGAATATCGCCGCGATAAACACCACCGCCGCAAAAAGTTTTAGTCGGGGGTCGAGTTTATGAATAAACGACGACGCAGGGTAGTACTGACCGTAAACGATGTCTTTACTCATTTTTTACCCCCCTTTGCTCTGCCGAAGTAATCGTCGAGAGCGGAGATGAGTTGCGTTTTCGTAAGCGGACGGGAAGGAAGGATTATTCCTTTTTCCGCAAGGGATTTCGTGACGGAAACGGCGTGCGGCGGAGTGAGCGCGGCCGGACAGGCGGAAGAATAGAAGAATTCTTCGGGGGTTGCGTCTGCGACGATTTTGCCGTGGTCGAGAGCGATTACCCGATCGGCGTATTCCGCGATTTCGTCCATATTGTGGCTTACCGTGATTATGGTTTTTACCGCGCCGGAAGAGCGGAGCGAAGCGAGCAGGTCGAGCATATCCCGTTTGCCCAAAGGGTCGAGCCCCGCGGTGGGTTCGTCGAGAATAAGGAAGTCCGGCGCGTATGCGAGAACTCCGGCTACGGCGACGCGGCGTTTTTGACCGCCGCTTATTTCTATGGGGGAGCGGTCTTTTATTTCGTCGAAGTTAAGTCCGACGAGTTCGATCGCCCGTTTTGCCGCCTCGGTCGCTTCTTCGTCTTTCATTCCGAAGTTTTTCGGGCCGAACTTAACGTCGTCGAGAACGGTTTCGGCAAACAGTTGATATTCCGGATACTGAAAAAGCATACCGATTTTTTTGCGTAGTTTCTGCAGGTCGGGTTTGCGTTTCGTAAGGTCCACGTCGTCCACGACGATTTTGCCGTCGGTAAGTCGGATTAGCGCGTTGAGATGTTGTACGAGCGTGCTTTTGCCGCTGCCCGTGCAGCCCACTATCCCCACGAACTCTCCGTCGCTTATCGTAAAGGAAACGTCGTCGAGAGCCTTTTTTTCGAACGGTGATCTCTTGCCGTAAGTATAAGAAAGTTTTTCTACGATAATCGGCATAGTTCCTCCGTCAGAGTTTCGTCGTCGAGACAAACGGACACGGGGTATCCGAGCCGATTCATTTCCAAAGAAACCGCCGTCGCGAACGGCAGGTCTAATTTTGCTTTATTTAAGAGTTCGGGTTGCCCGAACACGTCTTTCGGGGCGCCCGTATAAATAAGTTCTCCGCAGTTCATTACGCCTATTCTGTCGGCGGAAATCGCCTCGTCCATATAGTGCGTGATTAAAATTACGGTCACGCCGCGTTCTTTGTTCAGGGCGCGCACGGTGTCCAGTACTTCCTTTCTTCCTTCCGGGTCGAGCATCGAAGTGCTTTCGTCGAGAATAAGGACTTTGGGGAGCATGGCGAGGATTGCGGCGATTGCGACGCGCTGTTTTTGTCCGCCGCTGAGTTTGAACGGCGTGCCGTCCTTGTGGTCGTACATACCCACTGCTTTAAGCGCGTTGTCCACGCGGACGCGGATTTCGTCCGGCGGAACGCCGAGATTTTCGCAGCCGAACGCCACGTCGTCTTCGATAATCGACGCCACCATCTGATTGTCGGGGTTCTGAAAAACCATTCCGACGGAAGAGCGAAGGTCGAAAATGCGGTCTTCGTCCGTGGTTTTGAACCCGTTTACGAGAATTTCTCCGCTGTCCGGGGTTAAAAAGCCGTTGATTAACTTGGCGAGCGTGCTTTTGCCGCTGCCGTTGTGACCGAGCAGCACGAAAAACTCGCCTTCCTCTACGGAAAGCGTTACGTTTTTTACCCCCGAAGTGAGTATATCGTCGTTTTTGTAGGAAAAATCGACGTTTTTAATCTCAATAATCGACATATTGCCTAAGTCTAGCATAAACGCGGACAAAAATCAACAAAAAAGACGCACGCAAACGCCTTATCTTCGCGTACGCGATCTCGTCCGCCGCCGTACGCCGCCGGGCGCGAATGTTTATTACTTAAAATAATATTTATCGGCTCCGCGCGCCTTGACAGAAACAGTATTCGTATATATAATTATTACATTAGCAAAAAGGGGTATAATACGCTCTTTTTGCCCCGGGAGGTACTTTTCGATGAGTACGAATAAAGGTGTTTTCAAAAAAATCTTCCTGTGCGCGATTTTCGCGTTGGTTTTGGCGTTTGTGTTTACGGGGTGCGAACTCAAAGATCCCGTAAAAGGCGACGTTTATAAAATTATCGACAACAACGACAACTACTACAACAAAGACCATACCACGGGAGAGCAGGCGGTAAACGAATTTACCGATTCGATTACGGCGCTCAGAAAATACCTTGACAGCGAGTCTTTCGTCGACAGCGGTTATTATATGGGCGTCGACTTCGACATCGATATTCTCGACCCGGACGGCAACACCGCGGGACACTTCACTCTCGGAGTCAAAGCGTACCTGTACACCTATCCCTACGAAGACGAAAACGGCAATCCCATTTACAAATATTACGAAAACGGCGTGTTCTACGACGAAAACAACGAAGAAGGTACTCGTACTCTCGTTTCCGCGCTGGAAATCCACAACGAGGCGATCAAAAGGTCGGACTTTACCATAGAGTGGAAAGACGGCGCGACGAACGAAGTCCTTATCGGTCTTTATTTCGACGGCGTGAACAGCAACGAAGAAAACCCCGGCAACGTGCTTTACGCCAACGTGCAGGGGTATAAGCGCAGTTTCCCGGAATTCGGCGATACGGTTTTGTATCAACAGATGATAAGACTTCTCGTCAATCTTTCCGTAGAAGGACTTCTCGAATCTCTCGGACTTCAGGGCGACGCCGGTACCGGCGCGATAAACTCGACTATGGTCAGCCTTATCGGTCAGAACTATAAGCGTGTCGTAAACGACGATCAGATAAGCCTTTACTTCTACTCCGTTACGCTCGACGCAATCGCGCAGAACGTAAACGATATGATCGACAAACTTCTCGGCGTATTCGGCAAAAAATGGGACCCGATGACGAACAAGTTTTTGGGATTCAAATTCAGCACGGTGGCAAACGCGCTCGTTCAGACGATAGACGCGGATATGCAGGCGATAGTTTCGCCGGACAAGAGCGGCGTAACCAACGTTCTTACCAACGCCGCATTCGACTTCAGAGGGGTCGTAAACAGTTACGACACGTTGTATACCTACACTTCGAAGATACGGTTCGACTACGGCTGGACGTACCCGGACACGATAGGGCTTGACACCGATTACTACACGCCGTTCGATTACGGTAAGTACGAATTCGACGGATTGCTGTACGTTCCGTCCTGGGACGCGCAGTTTGACGCGGAAATCAAAACGGATATGCAGCAGCACGACAACAGCACCAACAACGTTTTGATGGAGTTCCGAGATATTGCCAACGGCGAACTTATGATCGGCGTTTATTACCGCGAAGAGCGGTCCTGGCTCGATATATCCGGACTGTCGTATATGTACGGCTGGGTGGACGTCGAAGCGTTAGGTTTTCCGCAGGTTTACGACGAGCATCTCGATCTTGCGGAAATACTCGGCAAGTTCTACCGAATGTGCAACGATATGATAGTGAAAATCGTCGACTCGATACTGAACCCGGCGTCGAGCGACAAGCAGAACAAAGTTCTGGAATACCTGATGGCGAAGACCTCGTTTACCGAAAAGATAGCGGACGACATTTTCTCGATAAACAGCGAAACTCTGCAAGTGGATATCGAACTCATAAAACAAATGCTGGAAGAAACGGGCGTGGGTACGTTCTCCACCCGTCAGATCATCAACATTCTCGACTCGATGCTGCCTTACACGCTCGATCAGATAGCGATAATGCTCGGTATAGCGAGCGCGGAAATAATGCTCGAAAAGACGTATTTCACCCTTACCTGGGACGTCGACAAACAAGAGTTCACGATAAAAATGTTTACCAACGTCGGTATCGCCGCGGGAGAACCGAGCAATATGCTGTTCTCTCTCGAACTCGTTCCCGTCAAATTCGGCGAAGCCGTCAAAATCAAAGAAGTCGATTTCAGCAACTTTAAGCCGCTGAGAGAGATATATACCTATTCGGGCACGCTCCGCGGCACGTTTATATTCAGTTCTCAGGAAACGGTGGATCTGAGCAAACTGCTATCCGCCACCATAGGCGAAAGTTCGGGCTTGAACACGCCGTACGTCCTTGCGACTAACGCCGGACTGACGTTCAATCTCATTTACGATCAGTTCGTTAAGGATCAATACGTCGACGGCAGGTTAAAAAAGGCGAAAAGAAGCGCGTTCGAACTTACCGTATGGCTTACGGGCAGCGACGAATCCGAGATAATAATCGGTCTTGCGTCGGACGACGTTTGTTTCGACAACGAAGTTTATAAAGACCTGCCGGCAAGAGAAGCCGAACTCGGCTACGTTTGGGTAAACATAGCGTGCGTCACCAAGAACGGCACGCAGGTCATACCGAAGGTAAAAATAAGAGAAGACGTCTTTATGGCGTCTATGTCCGCTTATATGAACAATCAGACGTCGATAGAAGACGACGTAATGAGTTTTGCGGACAACGATTTTAACCTGTCGCTTACGAGTATCATCACCGCGCTCTGCAAAGACGCGTACGTTATACCGGCGGCGGACAAACTGGAAATAACGTCTTCGAACGAAACCTTGCAAAACCTGTTCCGCGTGAACGGACTTATCGGCAACATCAAAGTAGACGCAGGGTTCGATTACAGAGTTAAAGGGCTCGAATCCATCAGACTTCAGTACTATATGTACGAAGTCGGATTTTTCGACAACATCGTAGGCAACAGTCCGTACGACACCGCGCTGCACGACAAACTCCCGGTGTACTTCTACGAAGACTATATGGACGAATACGATCCGCTTAAGTACGACTTCCTCGTTTACAAGGACAGCGTAGTTCTCGACGACGACGCCGGCACGATTTACGCCGGTACGATTTATCTGTATCAACTCGGCGCGCGCAGATCCGTCGCCCGTCAGACCATAGACTACGGTTCGAGTTCGTTCTTTAACAAAGAAGACGACAACAATCAGGACATTTACAGAACGAAGTTCGTCTTGGACGAACTCGTGCTCGACCCGTCGAAAGAAAAAGTCAAAGACAATATGCTCGTTTACGAAACGGACGGAAAGTACTATTACCGTACCTATTACGGAAAACAACGTCAGGTAAAGAGCGAGTATATCGAAACCGGCGCGGACGGCACGGTGTACGTTTACTGGCAGGGAATAACCGAAGTTCTGTTCCACGACAGCGGAGCGAATTTCTACTATTTCGACAGAAACCGCGCGATAGAAGACGCCGACGGCAACCACGCTTACATATCGAAGAAAACGGACAGAAACCTGTTGTTCGAATACGATCCCGACTCGGTGGCGGTTACCGAAGCGTGCAAAACGCAGTACGCTCCGAGAACGAACGGTAGTTTTATGGGCGAAGTAAGACGCTACTTCGTAGTGTTCGAAAGCAAAGACAACGGCGAACTCGGTAAAGTGGACACGCTTTATTACGACGAAAGCACGGGTTATCCGCAATATTACAGCAAAGAAGACGAAGAAAACGTGGTGGAAGTTTACGACAAGGACGGCGTGCTTATTTCGAGTACGAAGACGCCTATTTCGTTGTACGTAATGGAACCGTGCGAACCCCTCGCCGAAAAGACGAGAGTAAACGTAATGACGGACGGAATGACCACGCAGTTGAAATCGTTTAACTCGCAATACGTCATCGACTGGGACGTTGCGTCCAAAGACAAGAAAGGTTATATGACGGTTACCGACGTTATAATCGCTCCGGGAATGATGGGCGAAATGACCTTCCCGGTGAGAATAATCGTCACCAACCGTGAAATAGACACGAGAGATTACGTCACCGTGTACACCGAAGACGGAATGTGCACGAGCACGCCCGTCGTGGACGAAATCGACGTCGATCCGTACGACTACGCAATGAAAAAATACGCGTATCTGTCGGACACGTCCAACTTTAACCCGGCGGTACTTCACAGCAGAGAAGCGACCGAGCAAGGTTATGCCGAAGCGGTGAAGAAGTTCTCCGAACAATACTTCTCGCAGGACAAATACGCGTTCGAGATAGCGTTTTTGTGGATGCAGAGTTATCTCTTCGTCAACAACGTCGGCGACAAATACGTCGCGAAGAAATATCTCAGCAACGACAACGGCGTTATCACGAAATACAACTGGGAATTCGACAACGAACCCGGCGAAAACAGAGAATTGAGCATATCTCCGTCCGGCGGAACGATCTATCTGCACACCGCTTTCAAAGGACAACTGATCGCCCTTAAAGTAAATATCGGCAAGAGAGAGTTCTCCCACCTTAAGTTCTACGACGACGACGATTTCGATCCGAATACGTACAATTCCGACGACGACGAAGTTAAGATTAACGGACTTTACCGCGGAAATTACTACGATTCAAGCACCTATAAAATCGACGGAAGACCGATTTTCGTGTTCACCGACGGAGCGTCCGAGTACGAATACGTGTTCGATATGAGCGTAGTCAGGGGACTGCTTAAAAACAGCGACGAAACCTACTCCGGCGCGTACAGCGTGGAAAGTTCGTACTCCCTTTCCTGGGGAAATCCGTACGTAACCAACGTCACGAGCAACGGTTCGGGCTACGCCGAATACGGATACTCGTATCTGTACGACAAATCGTTTACCGAACTCGAACTTCGCTACGAAGCGCTTACCGACGCGCAAAGGACGAAACTCGTCAAGGTTATAAGTCTGTCCGGCGGCAGCGCGGTAGTGACCGAAGAAAACCTTTATATCAAGAATTCCTCGTCCGGCAGAGCGATGAAACGCTCGCAGGTTAAGTACGCGCAACTGACGAGCGAATACGGACTTGACAAGACCGCGCTTGAAGGAACGGTGTTTACGACCGAGTGCGGCACCGGCAAAGCGACGAAGTATTCTTCCGACCGCAAAGGCTACGCGATGATCAGAAACACCGACGTGGAAGGGGAAACCGAACTTATCAACCGTCCGTTCTACTACTTCTACGACAAACTCGATCCGTCGACGGCGGTTTATCTTAACGAACAGGAATACGAAAAATACCTTAGCGGCGACGCGGAAATGCGCGCAAAATACGGATTTAACACCGATATTACCGAAAACGTGACCACCGCGGGACTCGACCTGTACTACCTGTTCAGGCTGTACTTCTCGCTCGACAATCAACTTTACGCGATAAGCACGTTGTCCAACGGAATAATCGAACCCGACAAACTCAACGATCAGGCAGTCGGAGCGACCGACTTCTCGTTGATAGAACTCAGAATATCGGCGGATTGTCCGCAACTCGACGTCGACGAAGCGGAAGAAGAGAACGACGAACTCACCGGCGAAACGTTTACTATGAACAGGGTGGAAGAAATCAACCCGGCGGTAAGCGGCGGAGCGCAAGGGTATTACAGAGTAGATCCGCTCGACGCGGAAACGCTGTATCTGCCCGACAGTATGAGAGTGTTCTTTAAGTATCAGAACTTCACGTCTTCGCACGTATTCTCCGGACTGGAGTGGTGCGCGTACTTCGACGCCGACGGCAACCCCGTTTATACCTACGTCGACAAGGAAGACGGTTCGGTCAAACCGCTCATAGACGTGGTAAACGAAGGTGGCAGAACCCGTTATAAGATAGCGATAGACGTAAAAACGAGAACGGAAGAACTCGTGTTCCGCGCGATGTTCAAGATCGGCAACGCGGTAAGCGGATACAGAGAAGTTTCGGTGGCGGTTAAGATACTGAGCAAAGACCCCTTAAACGTGGATTTCTACGACGACGGCAACAACCTGCTGGACACGCCGAAGACGAAAACCGAAATCGTTTCGGGCGGTTCGATTATCAAACTTACTTATTACACTTACTACGTAAACACGTTTGAAAACTTCAAACTGCCTTCTCGTCTTACGGCGACGTTCGTCGGACACACGAGAGATTACACGCCTACCTGGAGAGTGGCGAAAACGGGCGGAAGTTTCTCGTTCAGACCGGATTCGCTGGTTACGCTCGTTACCACGATAGGCACGGAAGGCGGCGTTACGGTAGATATTTATCTCGTCGTATGCGTGGAGAATTACGAACTTGCGGACATAGAAGTCAACAACGAGTTCGGACTGTACTACGTTACCGTGGAAAACGAAAGCGGCACGATACGGGAAGAAAAAGTACAGATAAAAGAGATGTTCAACGTGTCCTACAGGGAGTTGGGATACTATATGCAGGATTCGCAGCGTTGGTATATCCACGTCAGCACGGGCGCGGCGTCGGACGACGTTGCCGGCGGCGAAATAGCGTTGTATTCGCTCGGTGAAGAGAGCGGCAGACCCATATTCGAAACGAGCGTCGGACTGTACGAGTTTATTTCCACGCTTTATTCGAGAGCGACGTTAAAACTAACGAAAAACGAGATGAACTTCGACAAACAGTCGATAATCGGACAAAACGAGTCGATTAACGACCTGTCGGTAAGAATGCGTTCGGTACTCGGCACGACGGCAAACTATCCGCTTTCTCTGGCGGCGAAAGTAGCGTATTCGTACAAAGACGGATCCGATCTTATGACGATTTCCATCGGATATAAGACCGCCGCCGGCGAAGAATTCTTTGCGGATACGGACGAAAACGGCAAACTGACGATATATTCGGCGACTTCGACGAGAAAGATCGCCTACGCCGAACTTGCGTCGTATCTGATCAACGCGAACCTTGCGGTTAAGTACGGCGATATGCGCGTAGTGAGAGTAAACGGCAAGAGTACCGGCACTTCGGGCAATCCGTTTAACGACAATCTGTCCGTGTTCGTCGGTTACAACTCCGACACGAAAAAAATAGCGTACGACGCCGAACTCGGCATAACCGAAGACGGAACGATAGAACTCAGAAGTTCGGACGGAACGACCTACGTTCTTTCCTATAAAGAACTTACCTACAGACTGGAAAGATACTACCAATACACGAGAGTGGTAAGCGGCACTGAAAAGGTGCTTTCCGGCAAGAGCATAGAAATAAACGACCTTTACAAGATAATGGACGTAAACGATATGTTAGTGGGTTCGGGTTCGACCGCTCCCGACGACAAATACGTCGTTTCTCTCGGGACGGGAACGAGTTCTTACGATATGAAAGCGAACCTGCGTTTCGCCGGCGGATATTACCTTACGAGCGACGACAAGGGTACGACCACGATAAAAGTAAACGTCTATTCGACCGCGGGCGCGGCTACTTACGAAAACGGTTACGTTTTGGGCAACAACGTTTCGATGACGCTTACCGCGGTGGTAAACGACGGAACGGGCAACACGAAGATATTCAGTTATAACAACAGCGCGTCGGACGAACGTCTGGAAAACTGGTACGTAGAAACGATTGACGGCAACCCGATGAACATCACGGGAGTGAGCGCCGGCGACGTAATACAAAACATACCCGCGGCGGCGATTTACTCGACGGGCAAAGCAAGACAAATCACGCTCAGCGCGCTGACGAGCGAAGGGTTCAGAATAAAGATCCACGTTGAGTTCGAAGAACTCACCGGCGCGCTTACCGGCAACTTCTCGGGCGGCAACCCCGACGCTCCGTTTGCCGAAACTAAAAAGTTTGCGATAAAAGACGGACTTATCACGGTAGAAAACGTGTACGATCTCGTTTCGCCGAGCGTAGTCGAGTATCTCGGAAGCGTGGATTACCTGCCTACGACGCTTACCGTCGGAATAAACGGCAGACAAATCACGGTCGGCAACGTAGAGTGGAAGATAAATTCCGCCTGGTACGGCGCGAAAGATTCCGTTCTGAGCAAACTTACCTATAAAGGAACGTCGGGCAGCGGATACGTTATGGCGACGGCGGACGTGCTGGGTTGTTCGGACGGAAACGGCGGCAAATACGGCGCGACGAGGATTTCCGTTTATATCAAAGTAAACTCCGCGGAAGTCACGGTTTTGCCGTGGGAAAGCGAAGAGTACGGCAACGGACTCGCTACGGAAACCCTTAACGACGGCGGCAAACTTACGTACCGCGTTTACGTGGACGCTTACGACGACAGCGACGCGGTAAGAAGCGGAGTTGTGCGCAGGGACGATTCGATAGTCACCGGAAGAGAAAGATTGTGGTTCGTGGAATTGCCTACGGCAATCCCGGCTATGTATTCGGGCGGCGACGTGTTCGAATTCACTAAGGTAAGATACTATTACGGCGGCACGAGAGAAGTAAGCAAGATTTACTTCGATTACCGCGGAATGAACGTGGAATATATGACGAGCGAAGACGGAGATCTTACGTCGGTGGACGCAACGATGCTGTCCGAACGCGGACTCGACCTTTCCGTAGACCTGGGACTCGGACAGGAACTTTCCGTAAGGTTCTGTTTCTACAACAAGAGAGTAAAGGAAGTTGCGCCGTTGGTTACTTACTCCCGCTACACCGACTCGGAAGGCAACGCCGTCAAGTACGCGCTGCTGAGCGAAGAAAACAAAGCGCTTACGATAGCGGACAGCGACGTAAAGACTTTTACCGAAGACAAAGACGGCTTTGCGATGGTTGCAAACGTAAGTTACTACCGCGAGCAGTATTACGAACGCGACGTAAACGGCAATTCGGCGCGTAAAGAGTACGACAAACTTACCGCGGAAGAGAAGAGCGAAACGATTAAAGGAACGGGGCTGTACAGGTTCGTTCGCGACGGAAGTATATACACGTTGGAAACCAAACTCGTTTACAGCGACGTTTCGGCGGTAATAGATCTCGACGACGAAACGATAAGAAACGCGGTTTATTCCGACGCGGAAAACGACCTTACGCTTTATCAGATATCCCTTCTCGGCAAGGTCAACACGATAAGGGTAGAAACCAACCTTGAATCGGTTATTTCCGCGGCGCAGGAGATAAAGAGCACGATACGTTCCGCCGCGACGAACGTGGGAATCGAACCGAACGCCGGCACTTCGAGTGCGGAAATAAGCGAAAAACTGCTTGCCTGGACGAAGACGGTAAGTTATAAGGGCAGTTATAACGAAAACTTACTGCCGAAGACCGAGGCGTTCTCGCAGGAACAAAGTTATAACTACGCGCTCGCAAGTCTTATAGAAGAAGCGACCGCGCTTGCGTACTACGACGCGTCTACCGGTAAAGCCGGCGAAGTCGTGGAAGCGATTAAGAAAACGATAGACGGCGGCGGCACGAAGACCGCAAAACAGAAAGCGATTGATGAAAGAGTAAGTTCTTACTTCGATACGTTCACGCAGAACGGATACAATGCGGCTATTCGCAAACTCGTGGAAAGGGAATACGCCAAACTTCTCGGCGAAGAGATAAGCGGACTTACCGACGAGCGTTACAACGACGCAATCTATTACAAGAATATGATAGAGGCAGGGTTCGACGCGGACGAAGTGCTTAAAGACGTGTATAAACTCCGTTCGCTTAAAAACGCCGGCACCGACGTACTTCTTGCGTTGCAGCAAATCGACGTATCCCTTGCCGAGGCGGACGGGTTCGGGTTCGAAGTCGTGTACGAAGATTACCTTATCGACAGAAGAAAGGTAAGATACGACAGCCTCAGACAGGAAGAAAAAGACGCGAGAGTGACTTACGGCAGAGGCAAGTCGATAAAACTGTATAAACAAGGCGCGGACGGCAACACGCTCGTCGCGACGAAGAAATACACCTATGAAAAACTCGCCTACGCGGCGTTCGTTCAGGCGTTGTTCGAAGCGTACGAGTATGCGGACGGTCTTATGAGCGTTAAGGACGAAAACTTCGCCGTAATCAGAGAAACGGTGATAAAACTGCTGGAAAATCGTCTTGACATAGGCGCGGCGCGCGGCGGTTCGGAAGAAAGTTATGCCGGAGCGAAGAACAAGACCTACACGGTAGACACCTTCGCGTCGGTTTGGGCGTACGCTACGGGCGACGGTTCGCAGAAGTTTATGTATTCGAAGAAAGCGATGCGGAAGTATCTGACCAACGTTATGAGAGAAGCGGCGACGTTTACCGAGTCTAAAGAAACGGACGGAGCGGCTTGGAGCGAATTCGTCGCGCTTTCGGACAGCGTCGTGGCGTATTCGTATAACTATATAGACAACTACGCTACCACGGTTAATTCCATAAGAAGAAGCCTTACGAGCGGAACTTCGATTACGTCTGTATTGCGCAACCTTATCGCCGCGGGAATAAAGAGTTATACGAGAAACGTGTATCTCGAAGCGGAGTATATGAACGCGATTAAGGACGTGCAGTCGATCAACGGACAGATACTCGCTGCGGACAAGTACGAAGGCGGATATTCGGTAGAGAAGTTTAACGAACTTATCGACGAGTACACGGCAAGGTACGTTATCGAACCGTACTATGCGTACAGAGCGGTTCCGCACAAGATAATCGTATTCTTCACGGGCGACGATTCCGTAGACGACGAAAGCGGCAGACCGTACGAAACGACGATCGAATGGACGACGGACGAAGTCAGCGGAGCGACGAGTTATCTCGGAAGAGAAGGCGTTATTGCCGGTACGATAACCGCGCCGGTTACGGGCGAAACCAAAGCGATTTACGTTGCGGCGGCGGTTACGGCAAGACTGCTCGAAGATAAAGACAAAATCGTCACCACGCAGTATGCGGAAGACGGAATAGCGTACGCAAGGAAAGAAACGGGCGGCGAAGAACCGACTTCGGATAAGAAATACCTTATGAAAGAAGGCGGCGGAGCAAGCGCCAACATCGTGTTCTTCTACGAGTACGAATACGACGCAAGCGGAAACGCGCGTCCGGGCGCGGTGCGCTATATTCTCGCGTATTCGACGAGAAACGGCGTTAAGAAAATCAACAAGTTCTCGGGGTACGACTCGACGAGCACGATAGTTTATTCTCTCGTCAACGAGTACGACGACGACGGCAACGTAAGCGCGCAGTCGATGTACGTGTTTAACCCGTTCGAGTTCCGTTCCGAAGAAGATATGCCTTCGGCGATGGTAATCGGCGGCGAGTCGATGAAAATAAAATGGGACAAAGTCAGCGTACAGCCTACCGGCAACGTTGCGGCGGTATCCGACGGCGGAAAAGCGACGGTAAGCGGCAGAATAGGCAGCGACGCAGGACAAACCGTTGAATTGAATATGTACGTCGCGCAGTGGTCGTACGCCGGTATGTACCGCAGGACGGAGATAGAAACGGGTATCGAGTTCGTCGTGGATTCGGCTGTGGAAAGGTTCGTTTATATGGGCGCGCTGAATATCTACTTCTCGGCGTACAGTTCTTACTCCGCGGAAGACTACTACCTGATGACGTTCGGCGTCAAGATCTATATGCCCGACGCAAGCGGAGTTAAGGCGGTAAGAAGAATAGTGTTCGAACAGAACGGCGAAGTTTACGACGCGGTTATCCGCACGAGCGACGACGGGTTCGTAAGAAAACTGTTCTATCCCGAAGACAGCAGACTGCTCGAATACGGACTGGACGACGAGTCTATGGAAATCGTAAACGGCAGAAAGAGATACGTAATATATTGGGAAACGATGAGAAAGAATCAGGCGATAAGCGGACAAACCACCGTAAGAGGCTGCAATATTTCTCTCGGCAACTCCGACGTCGGACAAGTTTCTCTCGACGGGCTAAGAGCGCTCGGCGACAACACCGCTCCGACGAAAGCGACCTACGGTTGCGAAAGAATGACGATAGACAGAATGTCGTTCGTTACGGCGGGAGAACACGTTGCGGCAATCGACGGAGATACCGTTACGGTTACCTGCGAAGAGTCGGGCGTGACGTACGTTCTGGACGTCGCCGGCGGAGAGTTCGTCTGCTCGGAATGCGGAGCGAGAACCGCCGCGGCGGTGCTTGGAACGAACAAGTGGAAACTCGTCTGCGGAAACGCCGCCTGCAACGGAAGCAAAGTAGCGTTCACGGCGGAACTCGTCGGAGAAACCGTTACCGTTAAGTGCGAAAACCGCGCGTGCAAACTGCTCGAAGAGATAAGCGCAACGGTTTTGGCGCAACGCGGACAAGCGCCGGTAGTAATCTCTCCGGACGGTTACTTCCCGACGACGGGCGACGTAAAACTTAACGAAATCAACGTTTCTTACCGCAAGGAAGAACTCAGAGTAAGGTATCTGTGGAACAACGGCTACGACGCGGTTCTTAACGGGCTTGTGTCCTTCGTCAGATACGCATACCACGACGTCGAAGACGCGTCGATAAGAACGTACGCAAAGAACTTGCTTATGACCTGGGATATAATCAGCGAAAGCGAAAGACGGGAAATAATCGAGAACGCGAAAGCGTACGAACGCGCGCTTAACGATTACCGCGGCGAGGCGTACACCGAAGAACTCTGCACGCGCGACGCATACGCATTGCTTGCGATCAACGAAAGGTTCGATTACTCGAAAGAGAAAGAAAGACTCAGAGGCGGCGGCAACAACAACGTCAGAGTGACCGTTCTTATCGGAGTGGAAGGCTCTACGGAAATTTACAGCGTAGAAACCAACGTAAAAGTGCTGTTTGCCGACTACTCGCCGATAGGTTACTACGAAAAGAAAGGTTCGGTGTACGAATCGGTTGCTTCGCTGAGCAAAGCGGAGTATCTGAAAGCGCTCGAACGCGGCAGACCGTTCTGTCCCGAAATTTATATCTCGGTAAGGAAAGAGTACTGGAACGAGAACAAAAACGAATCCCGTTACGCCACCGACGGAGCGCAGGAACACTACGACAAAATCGGCGACGATATGTACAAACTTCTGCAAGTCTACGCGGAAAGAACCGCGCTTGCGAAATACGGCGTAACCCACGAAAAGATAACGGGAGCGGACGGCAACGAACAACTTCTCGTTAAGATAACCGACATCGAGTGGGCGTACGACGAAAAGACGAGCAGAATATCGTCCGAGAAGTTCACGCTTGACGGAACGGTATACGAGTACAACCTGTTGCAACTTATATTGAAATAACGGTATTAAAGCCGCGGCTTAGTCCGCGGCGGAAGAAAAAATAAATAACGCTTTCGAAAAGCGGAGGAAGAAATGCGAAACAAACGTACAAGATTATTGATTTTGCTGTTTACGATACTGGTAGTCGTGTCAATGATTGCCTTGATCGCCTGCGAGAACAAACCGACGGAAGACCCGGACGAGCCTGCGCCGACGCCCGATAGGGAAACGACGTTCGTTCAGTATATGGAAAAACTGAACGCCGGGCTTAAAGAAGGGCAGAGCAATCTCGCTTCGCTTAAGGACTACCACGTTGCAAGCGAATATACCTTGATGACGAGAGAAGAAAATCTCACGATTACTTACGAAGCCGTTTACAAAACGAACAAACGCGACGGCAACTACTATATTAAGGTATTCGACAACAGCAACGGGATAGACAGACTGACAGTGTACTACGACGCCGCGGATTTGTACGTTACCGCAGGCGAAAAGCACTACGTCATAAACAAGTTCGGTTCGCTCCTTCTTTTCGATACGTTTGCTTCGGCAATAGATATTCTCGACACCGGAAGTTACGCTTACGGTGCGGAAATGCAAGAACTTTTCTCCCCCAACACCGTACTCAGCGCGCTCATAGGCGTTAAAGATATGAGTTATGCAAAGGTGGGCGAAAACGGTGAAAGAGTCAACGCTTCGGGGATAAACCTCGAATCGATAATGGGTAGGTTCAACGACCGCTTCGCCGCCTACAACTCGATCGTAGGCACGACGTTCGACGCAATCACCGACAACTACTTAGGATTCAGACTGAGCAGAATTCTTATGTTCAAACTTAAATCCTGCAGAGTAAACGAAGTTTCGTTCAATTTGACGAACGGAATGGTCAACGCCGAAGAAATCGACGTACGAGGCACGATAGACGAAAGCAAGTACTTCCTTAAAGCAAGGTACTCGCACGACGAAAAAACCGAAGAAATAGCGGTGGCAAAGAATTTGCCGAACGCTTACGTTTACGAAAAAGTTTCTCCCGGCAAAGGTTCGCTTGCGGGCAAAACCACCATACCCGAACTGAGAGAAAGCGACTTCGACTTCGCGCTCGATTACGATATAGTCCCTTCGGACAACGCCGAGAACGAAGTCACTATGAGAATATACGACGACGTGTCCACGGGCGGCGACAACACCGGCGTGAACAAGTACGATCAAATAAACGAGATAATAAGCGTTTATTATAAGGACGCGCTCGCGTATATAAACACTCAGGGCGCGTACGACTTTATCGGAACGACGGTTGCGCTCAGCGCGCTCAGACTTCCCAAAGTTTATCTGAAAAACTTCGATCTGTCGGGTTTCCTTACTATGGTATACACCGATATGATACGCACCGCCGAGAATATGACGAGCGGCGGAACGCTCAACGTCAAGAGTAAAACGTTCGAAGCGATCGTAAACGCCGTGGAAAGCGACGTGGACAAAAAAGAAATCAAAGTCACCGTCACCGAAGACCTGATTAAAGAACTCCGCGGCGACGGAAAGAGCCTTATGACGATTCTCGCCGAACAAACCGGCGTGGAAGAAGAACTGCTCCGACAGTACCTGGGCGACGACTTCTTCCGCAATATGAGAGTCGTGATTACCTACAACTTCGGAACGAAAATAGCGACCGTGGATATCTACAACGGTACGGAACTTCTCGTAACCACCGATCTCTACCGCGTCGAAAACGTCGGAGTTATTTTCCCTAGCGATCTTAACGAACTCAACTATACCGAGTTTAAGGAACCCGAAATCGTCACTGTGGAATACGAAATAGAACTTAATCCTTACGGCGCGCGCAACGTGAGCCTGTCGGAATTCATCGGTTCGTTCTTAGGCGACGCCACCGGAAAGAACACGCCTTATATAATCACCGAAGGGCGTTACGTCGTGGCGAAAGGGAAGATGAGCGAATACTACATAGTCGACGCAAACGGGAAGAAGAAAGCGATTACTTCTCTCGATATGGGATTCTTCCTCGAAGACAAAAACAACAAGACTTCGACGAAGTTTATGTCGATCGTATCCGACTCGGACGATTTGTCGAAAGTGCTTATCGAACTGTTCACCCCGGTGGGAGATATAAGCAACGAGAGCGGAATAGCGTTCGTTATGGACAAAGACGAAGTGGCGAGAAATCTCGGAACGCTTTCGGAGAACAGCGTGTTTGCCGGACAAACCGGACTGAGCGCGTTTCTCGCTATCTACAACGCGGCGGACAAGAACGCGAAGACTTACACGGACGACGGATTTTTCTGCGTCGACCTTATGGTCACCGAAGACAGCGACCCGGTTGAAGAACTTGTCGGAATCAAGAACACCAACGCGCGCGTCAAGTGCAAAATAGGGTTCGATCCGTTGGATTTAAGCGGAGTGGAAAAGGAAAAATATTCCAAGCCGTATATTCACGAACCCGAAGACGCGTCGGCGAGCGGCATTTACGCAAGCGGCAGCAAGTGGAAAGAAACCGTCGCCGTTACCGTATCCGACAAGAGAATAAATATGTACGTCACTTACGACCCGGAGAGTATAAAAATCGTCACGGGCAAGACGGAGTACACCCCGACGGCAAAACTGTTCGGCGAAGAGTTCGGTTATTCTTTGCAAATAGTAAGCACTACCGGTACGTACAACGTTAAAAACGTAATTATAGACAGAGAAATAACGGCTGCGGACGGAACGAAAACGCCGTTTTGGGTAATCGACCCTGCGTACTACTCGAAAACGCCCGACACGATACAGGTTATGTACGAAGGCGGCGAGTACGGCACGCTCGAATGTGAAATCGAAGGGTTCGAGAGCGGCAACGTCACGCACAGCGGATACAATCTCGCCCTTTTTGCGGGAAAAACCGACGGAATAAAGAAATATAAACTCGTTATCGGAAAGAACAGTATAGCCTGTCTTGAACAGGAGATCTACGTCGGCGTTATTAACCGCACGGTTAAACCCGTTACGGACAACGACGGCAAAGAACTTACGTACGTCGTTGGTAACGAGCAGATCCCGGTAGTGGCGCAGTTCAAAGCGGATCCGTACACTTACGCTATGACGAAGAGAGTAATGGAAGAAAGCGGCGAAAAGTACGATTTCCTTGCGGAAAACATCGTTTTGCAGAACGTTACGCTTAATTTCGAAAACCTTTACGGATACGAAAGCGTGGACGAAGGCAACGGTATCGTGCAGAAACCCCTTTATTACGACGCCGAAGGGTACAATTATATGTTCCTTACCGAACTCGGGCTTGACTGGAAATTTGCCGGCGAAAACGCCGAATACTTCTATTACGGCGGCGAAACCCGTTACGCCGTGGCGACTTACGGCGACGCGGAAAACGGCTGCGGCGTAAAAATAGCCGTTCTTATCACGGTAGAAGAGAAAAAGGTCGATCGCGTTATTATCGACGGCAGCGAAGGCACGTACGTAATGGACGTATTGAAGAAAGAAACGTACGACATACCGACGACCACGACGAGCGAACACACCGTTAAAATCAGATTTGCCGACGGCAGCGAAAGAATAGTTTCCCTTTCCCGTCCGGCGGCTATAAGCACGGACAGATACTGCTCCGAGTACGTTTACGGAGAACTCGACTGGGCGGGAAGAGAAACGGCGAAAGAAAGGCTTAAACTCGAAGGCGTCGTCGGATTGTTCGGCGAAGGAATGCAAACGGTGAACACGACGACCGCGTCGTTCGGCGGAGTTCTCGGAATGAGCACGCAGGAAGTGACGCTTACAGTAATCGCGCCGACGAGAAACCCTGCCACGACCGACAGATTCGACGTTACTTTGGTAGGAAGTATGAGCGAAAGCGGCGAGCCTGCGACCCCGTCCGTGGTAAGCGTAAACAAAGTCAGGTTTACCGCGCCCGAAGGGAAAGACGATGTTACGGAAATCGAGTATTTCAGCATAAACCCGTACAACAAATCCGCGCGTTTGCCCGACACGATATGGCTGTATCTGCCGGCAGGAGTGGATACCGGTTCGAGTACGACCAAAGAATGGGTGGAATATCCCGTCAACTGGCTTACCACGGACGCGGACGGAAAAGAACTTAACATTATAAAGAAGAACGACGACGGATATTTCGTTCTCGCACATCCGAGAACGGAAGAAACCAAACTCATCGTTTACGGCGTAGTGGGTAATTCCGGCGACGCAAAACGGCAGATAATCATATCCACCGCTTTGCTTAATATGGAGAGTAACGTAAAAGACTACGTTCTGTACAGAAAAGACGGCACGGCGCAGGATAAAGACGAGGCTGTTTCCATAGACCCGTACCTTAGTTACGAAGACGTACTTCCGTCGCGGTTCGAGGCGAAACTCGGCAGCGGAGAAACGGTAAGAGGACAAACCGAGTGGTACTACGGCGAATTCCCCGTTTACAGAAACTCCGAATACGGCGCGAAGTACAAAGACGCCCGCTACGACAAGTATTACGGCAGCGACGGATACCTGTTGTTCTCCCGCGCGGGCGGACAGGCAGAACTCAAAATGACGATTGCGTCCGGCGACGTCAGAAACGACATTTATATTACGGTCAACGTTTCTTCCCGTACCGTCAGGTCGGAACGCGACGGCGACGCGAAGATAAGCGATTATATCGACGTATTCGCTACCGGCAGAGCGGACGGCGACGTTTATAGCGGAACGGCAAAAGCAGGCTATACGGAAGTAAGTTATTACACGTCGGACAGCGCGACGCTGTACGAAAGAATAGCGGAACTTATCCGAAACGGCGGTATAGGCGTGGCAGGGTTCTCCTTCATTCAGATAGACGATCCCAGGGTGCTGTACGCCAAAGAAGTCCGTTGGAGCATAGAAAGACTGCGCGAAGTCGAAAGAGGACTTGCCAAGAAGATAAAAACCACGTCTTTCGTCCTTACCGGCACGATCAACTTCGGCACGATAAACGAAACGCAGATAAGCGTGCTTATAAGCATAGACGAAGTTACTTCCGGCGTAACCGAGATGGAACTTATCTCCGGCGAAACGATGACGGACAAGGGCGTTTACACGATTAAAAACGACGAAGACGGCGACGGAAAAATAACGCTTACCGACGGCGGAGAAGGCAAACGCCTTACCGACATAGCGTACTACCGCGCGGATATTTATGACGAATACTTCGGATCGGACAAAGTTTTCGAATACAACTCGTTTGAAAACGTTCTGTTCTTCAGCGTAAGCGAAGTATACAGACTCAGCAAAGAATCGAGCGGAGTTTATTGCTCGCCGAGCGAATACTTCGAATACCTGTTCCGTTCGATAAGACTCGGATTTACGAGCGGAAAAACCATTACCGCAAACGCTTCCGCGTCGATAAGTTACGGCGGAAAAGACGCGGCGTACTTTAACAAAAACGTACTCGGATTCGGCGAAGAATACAGCGAAAACGGCGTTCCTACCGGGTACGGATTTATCGTGCTCGAACGTCTTAGCGAAGGCTCCGCGCTCGATCGCACGCTCGTTATCGTAGCGGCGGAAAAAGCGACCGTGGACGATAAACAACTCGAAGACTATATAGACGCGCTCGGAGAAGACCTTAACGAAGTCTATCCCGAAAAATTCGACCTGCCCGAAAAAGTATCCGTCGGATTCAGAAAAGCGGACGGCACTGCCTACAACGCGTTTTACAGAGTAAGCGACTGGACGCCGTACCTTGACTACTTCGAAGACGGTTTCGGCGCGAGAAAGAGTATCCCGGCAAATTATATCAATATAATAGACGGATCAAACTACACGTTCAGTTACGTTTTGCCGGATATGAACGACGCGAATTCCGCATACAAGACGTTCTACTACAACGTTCGTTTCCGCAAGAAGAACGTGCGCTCGATTTACTTCGACGGTTCGGGACAAACTTCGTCCTACGACATAAGCGAAGGCAAGATCTACGTGGAAAACTCGTATGCTTTCCTGACGTACGACTCGACCGCCGCAGGCGATAAGAAATATTCGATTAACTTAAGCGCGATACCGTCCGTCGTAAGAATGATAGCGGACGCGCAGAATTATCAGTCGGGACTTACCGACGTATATTCGGTCAAGTGGAACTTCCTTGACGAAGAAGGCAATCCGAGAACGTCTTTCGGCGAAGAAATCTTCAGACAGGGTACGGACGAAAACGGCGTGCTTATCGCCACGTTCTCGTTCGACAGTTATTACGACTCGTCGAGAAACAAAGTTACGCAAACGCTCGAATTAAGGCTCGTGCTCGCGCCTATGCGTTTCTATGCGATTGCGGACGAAAAATTCACGGTTATCGCCCACGCCAACAAAGGCGAAGACGAACTCTACAACACCATAGTAATCGACCCGTACAACGACGTAAACGGTTATAACGGCAACTTCAAACTGCCCACCACCCTTACGCTTTCGTTCAACGCCGGACAAACCTACAAATTCTCCAACGTGGTTTACGGTCTGGTAAACTCTCAGGGAGCGTACCAAAGAGATATCTCGACGATCGGTTACAACGAAAACGGACATAAACTCACGTTTGATTATACGCCCGACCCGACCTGGCTCGAACTCAGGGTATACGTAAGAGGTTACTCCGAAGAAATGGGCAGGGACAGCGGTATAAGAATTAACGTAAAATTCTTAAAACGCAACATTACGGATACCGCAATGCCGAATTCGGTATACCGTGCGGACGGTACTTACGATTACGAAACCGACGTTGACGGCAAGATAAAATACGACGGCGACGACCCGGTGAAGAAGACGTATAATTCTTACGCAAAGTTTACGTTCGACGGAAACGGAACGAAAGAAGAAGGCAGAATGCCGGTTTATTTCGTCGATCCGTACAATTCGTCCACGTTTGCGTTGCCGACGAAAGCGTCGTTCGAGTTTGCTTCCGCCGAAGCGGGAACGTACGTTGAGTACGCTATATCCGGCTGGCAGTATTACGATTACGGCAAAGCCGCGTACGTCGATTTCGAAGAGTTGAAAGACGGCGCAAATCCGAGTTCGTTTACGAGGTTCTATTCGACGACGGACGGAAACGGACGCAACAGACGTTGTTATTTCAACCCGTCGGAAGACAGTTATAAAGGACAGGGGTACGCGTTGCGCGGATACGTAAGCGTCGGCGACGAACGTCAGTACTTCGATGTGGTTATGGTAGTGCTTAACCGTTCTTTGCGTGCGAGCGCGATACTTAAGGACGAGTACAAGGTAAGTTACGATTTCACCGACCCGATAGCGGCGATGCTTAAAGACATACCCGAACTTTTCGGCGACGACGCGTTCGTCGATTACGACAAATACTCGGCGAAGTTCTCCGTTGACGCAAAACGCACGAGCGGCGAAGGAACGTACAGATTCGTACTCGAAGAAGGCGGCGAATTCAGCAGAAAAGACGAAAGCGGCAACGCGACCAACCACGCGGTTTCGCCGGAAATGCTCTGGTCGGAAGAATACGACACGGACGGCGACGGCGTTCCGGACACGTTGTTCGAACAACTCGTCGAAAAAGGTTTCGTCGGCACGATTGACGGCAATCTTTATCGTTACGACACGGGAATAACGGCGTTGTTCGGTTATTACGAACTTAAAAAAGACGCCGAATACGACCGTTTGGCAAACGCTCTCGTGTGGGATACCTTGTTCCTTTCGGACGGAACGGTTTCTTCTTCGTACAGCGACGCGGCGAGAAGAGCGATCGAAAACGAGGCGAAAGAACTCGAAAAAGAAGTCGTTTACGCCAACTATCTGACGGTGGCGAAGAAAGTCGGCACTGAAGACGAGATAGCGGCGGGCAAAGCGCTTAGCGACGACGACAAGATCACCCTTACCGGCGCCGTTATCGACGCGATATTGCAGATAATCAACGCCGAAGACCAAAAAATGTACGATAAAAACGACGAAGAAGATATGAAGTACCTTGCGTACAGAACGTATCTCGCGACGAAAGAAAGTTACGACGAATGGACGGTTTCGGGCGGAAACAAGACCGTAAGGGTACGCATATACGAAGCCTGGACGTCGTGTATCAAAGATTACCGCGCGGCGGACGTACAGACGAGCGGAAACGTCAGCGCGAACCAAAAACTGAAAGCGGAACACTTCCTGAAAGTTTATAACAAGGAAGGCGCGCTCAACACGGCGGAAAAAGCCGCTCTCGACGCGAAGAAAAAGACGATAGCGTCTTCCCTTTACGTCAACAAGAACTCCGCTCTCTGGGACGAAGTTTACGCCGCCGCCAATCCTGCAGAACGCAAAGCGATGGACAAGTACGAAGAAGAATATCGCACGACGGGCGACGACGGAAGAAGCGGAAAGAGTATGGCAAGCGACCTGTTCCGTAAAGACGTCAAAGGAATGAGTTCTCTCGGCACAAAAGGAGAAAAAGCGGACGCGGACGTAAGCATACCGGTCATCAAGTACTCGTCCATAGAAGTTACGGGCGGCGGAACGACGATAAGGTTTAACAAGTTCAACTTCCAAAGCATAGACAAGACCTTTACGGTAAGGTTCGAACTCAGTTACGAAGAAATTTACAAGAGAATGCTCGAAGAGGCGGAAGAAGCGGTTCGTTCGTCTTACAGAGAAGAACAGAAAGGCGAAGTTCTTTCCGAGTACGAAATCCGCGCGATAAAAGACGCTGTAAACGCGACTGCGCCGAAGAAAGCGGACGCGGACGGCAACTATTCGGTAATCGACGGACTGAAAACGAAAGCCGGCAAAGCCTTCGACTACGATATGTGGATAAAGGGCGGCGACAAGGCAAGTTACGCGTCGTTCTGGAACGCTCTCGTCAAGTATTACAGCGACTCTGCGATAAGCATAATCACGAGCAACGTCGGCGAATTGCGTTCCGCCGACGGATACGACGACGTAAAAGACAACCTTGCGTTCAAAGTGTCCGTACCCGAATGGAACGCGGTGGTTTCCGCGTTTAAGGAAGTAAAAATACTGTCTATGGCGGACGGAATAATCGCCGATACGAAAAACAGGTACGATTTCGAAAATTCCGACGAACGCCGTCAGGCGGTGAGATACCTTGCGACGATCGTTGCGGAAGAACTGAACGTGACGATCACCGACGCGTATATAAAACTCGGACTCAGCGGAACGTACGCGACGGACTACGAGTACGAAGTTACTTCCGAGATGTGGAATACGGTCAGCGTCAGGTTCCGCAGCGAAGCGTACCGCGAAATCGCGCTTGCGAAACTGAGTTATATAGAAAAGAACAACGATACGGACGAAGAAGTCGGCAGAAACAAAGCGGTAAGAGATCTTGCCGTATATCTGGTGGAAAACGACGTAAACGTATCCAAACTCGAAGAAGTGCGCAATGCGGCGGAAAAAGAAAAGAGAGCGACCACGCTTGCTCAGACCCTTCTCGTCACCACTTCTGCGGACGAGGGGCTTAAACAAGCCGCACGCAGCGCGGCAAGCGAAGCAGGTTCGAACGAGTTGGAAGTCGGATACGCCGTATTGTTCTCGTATTCCTACCCGGCGACGGTTACCGACGTTATGTACGACTTGCTCGAAAAGACTTTCGGACAGAGCAACGAAGCGTTCGTAAATCTGTGCGACAGACACTCGACGAAGTTGAAGAAGAAAGCGATAGTCGCCTTCCTTGCGAGAGTAAGCGAAGATACCGAACTCCGCAAAGCGGCGGAAACGTACTTCACCTTCCTTACCCGTTACGCAAAAGGCAAGACTTCGCCTTACGGAGTGATGATGAACAATCCGACGGGAGCGGGATACGGAGCGGCGAGAATAGAAACGCTGCAAAACGGACTGCCTGCGGCAAACTGTCTGCTTTATTACGCCGAACCCGACGCGGTTTATCTCGACGCGCTTAAGAGCGAAGCGTCCGCTATAGGAATGACGGAAAACGAAATTACCGTCGCGCTGAAGAGAATGAAACTGTACGACACGCTTTACGCAAGAGCGAGCCAACAGGAAAAAGACAATTACTACGCCGCATACGAATCCGAGTCGAGTTACGTAACGGGCGGCGAAGCGATGGAAAGATTGTTCTCCGCGTTGGAAAGCAACGGCGAATCCGGCAAAGAAATCAAAAAATCGTTGGTTTCGTTCTACGATAAAGAAACGCAGGCGCAAAACAACCTTTCTTACTATGCGTTTATCGAACTTGTAAGCCAAGCGGAAGAAAAAGGCAGAACCGAAGGCAAAGCGTATCGGACGTTCGTCGAAGAATACGTTTCGGAAAACGAATATACCAAAGCGAAAGAACTTCTCGACGAAATCAAGAAGAACTACGAATCGAGCAAGGCGCAAAGCGACTCGTCGGTTACGGGCAGAGGTTATATCGCGAAGAACTATTACGGCGATTACTTCGAAAAAGGCGGATACCTTACGATAAACGATTATTCGGACGACTATCACGATATCGAATACCTTAAAGAAGAACTTATCGCGATAATCGAAGCGAAAGGGCTTTCTTACGGCGATTCCGCGTTGAACTCGATCACCGAAGCGTATATGAAAGACACGCTTTTACGCGCGATAGCGGCGTATTACGAAACCGCCGACGCGGCGAGCAAGGCGACCGTGGAAGAAGTTGCGGCGACGTTTACCGGGTCGAGAATAAGCGGCGACGCGGAAACGGAGTTCGTCACCCTTGCGGCGGCGAGCAAGTTGCCCGGACAACTCGGCGTCAAGATTTACGACGCACTTAAAGCGAGAGGCGACTTCGGTTCGGACGAAATAAGCAAAATCGAAGCGAGATTCTACTTCGTGTGGTTAAATGAAGCGCGCGGAGCGGCGACGAGAAAGATTAAATCCACGAAAACCTCGCAAATCGAAGGAAACGCGGCGTATTCTGCGGAAATCACTCGTCTTACCGGACTTATGAACTCGCTTTCGGGCAAAGCGGAAAGCGCGCCGCTCGAAGGGGAAACGCTCGTATCCGCAAAAGAAATCGCTACGGCAAAAATCCTCGCGCAAATGCTTACCGCCGCAGAAAGCAGTTGTATAGCGTACGAAGACGCGTACGAAAAAGCGGTAAGGAGCGCGCTCGAAGGTGCGGCTAAGACCTACGCTTACGACCGTATGTACGAACTTAAGAGCGAAAGCGGAAACTACGTTTACAGATCCGTTCTCGAAGAAATAACCGACGAAAAAACGACGGAAGCGGCGGAAGGCGCTGGAAAAGCGGCGTTTGACGAAAGAAAGTTTAACGAAGCGGAACAGGCGATGCTTGCCGAAAAACTTTCCACCGCGAAGAACGCGATCGGGCTTGCGGTAAAGACCGCGCTTTATGCGAAAGCGTACGACAAAATCAAGTTGTTCGGTCTTAACGCAAACGAGTTTGCGTACAAACTGTACGTTTATCTCACCGGCTCGACGAGCGCAAACGCGGCGCAGGAACTCTTCGGCGAAAATCTTAACGGAGCGGACGGAATAATCGGCAGAACGCTCGCCGAGTATGCGAAAGGACAGGAAATCGACGTGACGAGCGAAGCGTACGACACGGTTCGCCGCCTTACCGACTGGTGGAAAGCGAACACGGAAGCGGCGTCGGTTTACGGCGTTCTCGGAGAAGAAGAACGCGCGTTTATAGAACAAATTTACCGTCAGGCGTATTATCAGGCAAACGCGCTTGCCGGCGGAACTCTGACTAGCGCGAGCGGAGCGGAAGTCGCGTACGCAACGATGACGACGAGCATTTACTTGTTCCTTGCGGACAAGGACGACGCGGAAAACGACGTTCCGGCGGACTACTTCAGCGCAGGCAACGAAGACGAGTACAAAGCGTTTATCGTAGACCTTATGCTTAGCGGAGATTTGCTTAACCGCAAAGGACACGCGCTTACGCTTGCGGCGGCAAGACTTAACACCGTCGTTACCGAACTTGCGCTTGCGGAAGGAAAACTTCTGTGCGAATACACCGGAATAGGTTCGGTTACGGGCAGCGCGAACTTCGACGAAATAGTGTCCGCTATGACGAACGCGCTTATGAAAGCGAGCGGCGTGGTTAAGTCGGGCGCGCTCACCGAAGAAGAAATTGCGGAAAGAGAAGCGTTCTACTTAGGTTATCTCGAAAAAGCGGTTAATTACGTCGAATACACCTCGGTTTACGGTTCGGAAGAATATGCGCACACCGGCGAAATGCTCGTAAACAATCCTTTACGCAACTACACCGACAAGATTTACGTTAAAGTAACGGGCAAAAACCTTTACGGAACGAGCAGAACGAGCGAAGAACTCGAAAACGAGTTCGGTATGCTGTCGTTCGGCAAATATCTCGAAAAAGCGGGCGGCGACTACACGAAGGCGCTCGAAATGATGACGGAAACGCGCATAATCGAAGTTAAAGACTTCGTAAGCGAAGACCACGCGGAAAGCGGCGACGTCCACGTAATCTACTTCGACCGCAAGGAATGGGACGAAACGCTTGCGTCGAACGGCGCGACGAAGTCCAACCCGTATTACGACAACCGCAACGTGTTTATCGCCAACGACGGCAAAACGTACAGAATAATCGACGTGGGCGGCGGTTACGGCTACGCCAACGCGCTTAAAGCGAGCGGACTCAGATACGAACTTTCCGACTTTACGGAAATCGACCTGTTCTTCGACGCGGACGAAAGCAACCCCTACAACGAACCCACGAGAGTGAACGAGAAAGGGGAAACGGTAATCGACGACAGCGACCCGGTTAAATACGCAAGAGCGATGGAAACGAACGAGAAAAAGAACGTTCTTATGCTCGACGCGCTTGCGCCCGAACTTCCCGACAAGGCGTACGCGATAGGTTACGTCAAGACCGGCGCGGCAATCGACTATTCCGCAGGAATAAAACTCGGCGAAGTGGATATAACCGGGTACTCGGAAGAGTTTAACAAACTCGTTTATAAGGGCGTTGCGGCGAAAGCGGACGACGCGTACGTTATCACCGTGAGAGAGGCGAGCGGAACGAGTTATAAAAAGCAAGGCGACATAAGGGTAGGTTATCTCGACAGAAACGTGGAGAAGATCTATCTCGAAACCGACGCGTACCTTAAAGGCAGAGCGAAACCGGAAACGAGCGGCGACTTTGCCGGAAGATACTCGTTGTTCGACGATACGACGGGCAGCGTAACCAACGGTAAGAACGTTATATACGTCGACCCGACGGACGAGAACGTGGTTCTCAGCGCGAGCAAGTCTTACGCTCTTCCGGCGGAAATGGCGGTTAAGTGCGGCGAAGGCGAAAAGATAGAGTTTACCGACGTCGTATGGGATATGAAGAAAGTAAAATACGGACTCGGCGGCACGGGCGAAACGGGAATAGAGATGAGAGTTCTTGAATACCGCTACGTGGACGAAAACGGCAACACGCGCAAGATTTCTTACGACTACGACAAATACGCCGTTACTATGACGACGTACGACAAGAGCACGGGAGAAGAAAAAGGCACGGCGACCTACGTATTGAGCAAAGACGATATGATCGACTGGAACACCGTACTCGTTATCGAAGATCAGTCTCTGCAGGCGATAGTGGACGCGGAAAGCGGAGTTCAGATAGCGGACGCGACTTCGGTAAACGAAGCGGACGCGACGGCTCATTCGTTGGAAATAAACCCCTATTATCCCGAATATCCCGAAAACATGCAACTTACGCTTGCCAACGAAAGCGTAAACGTAGAACTCAGCCAAAGCGACTGGACGCCGAACCTTACCAAACTTAACAACATAAGAAGGGGCGCGGCGACGGATTACACTTTCGACGCAAGTTTCTACTATCTCGGATACGAAATAAAAGTGCTGTTTAAGGCGATGAAAATAACCGTACCCATGGGCGAGATGCTGGACGGCGGAACGATTTATCTTATGCGCGACGGCGGAGATTTCGGAACGCAGTTCAAACGCAACTACGGCGAAATGTACTTTAACTTTGCCGAAAACGAAGAGAGCAAACCCAACTGGCAGAAAGTTCCCGTTGCGCTTAAAGACGCCAACAAGATAAGCAGAACGGAAACGGGCATACAGGAAGTTTACGCGGTAATAGGAAGCACGTCGGTTACTGCCGGTATCGCGCCGAACGTGACGTTCAGACTGAAACTTATCGACCTTAAAAACTACGCGGAATACGACGGCGGATACAACAACTTCGTCCACTACGACTATTACAGCATACCGAGCGACGGTAGCAAGAAAGCGACGGGTACGGGCGAATCGCCGGCGGCGATGGGTTCGACCTTCCTGTACGTGGACGAAAACGGCGAAAAGACGGCGTTCAATGCGGAATCCGACGATATAAGTTACGACTTCATCGGAAAGACTGTTACCGTATACGCGACGTACGGTACGGCGGATTCGGACAACAGGCTTGCCTGCGACTCGGTCGGCACGCAAAAACGCGGACTGTACTTTACCGTTCCGATGGAAAGTTACGACAGGAGCAGCGTGACGGACGTAGAGTTCGTTACCGACGAAACGGGCAAGAAGTGGACCTGGACGAAGAAGAGCAAGACTTCGCCCGACTACGTCGACGCCATTTACTGGAAGATAGGCACGGCGATGAAAGCAAGCGACCTGCCGACGGTTAAAGACAGAATAACGGGTACCGAAGTTAAACTCGACTGGGATCTGTCCGGACTTAACGTAAACAGAGCGAACGTGGAAGAGCCGAACGCCGCGACGGCGACCGACGGAGTGGAAATACTCGGTTATTATATGGTCAAGAACGGCGTATGGCAGTCGGTAAGACTACGCGTATATATCGAAAAGATAAACGTTACGGACAAAATAATCGGGTTTACCAAGGCGGACGGAACGAAGAACGAAGGAACGAACATCGAAAAAGAATACGATTCGCAGTATTACGAACTTCCGTTTAACGCCGAATCCGACGAAATGAAGTTCCTCAGAGAAGACGGAACGCACGAAGTTATACCTGCGGAGAACTACGTCGTAGAGTATATGAAAGCGGGTTCGGACGTCTGGTCGGACGAAACGCTTCCACTCGACGCGGGGACGTACTATATCAGAGTAAGGCTGAGAACGGACGATTACAACGTTTATATCGAGTACGAAAACGACAGACTGTTTACGCTTACGGTAAAACCGTACGAAGTGGATATGTCGAAGATTAAGTTCGACGGAGAGGACGCAAACGGCGCGATAAGCGTGGTTTACGGCGCGGAAAACGTGTTCGGCGTAACGTCCGGTTTGCCTGCGTTTACGCCGGCAGGTTGGTTTGCCGCAGGCGAAAAGGCAAGACTGTACAACGGTTACGTCCAAAGCGGAATGACCGAAGAAGGCGCCAAAGCGGCGGTTTACGCGGTTATTTACAACAGGGTGGCGGACAGAACGAAAGAAACGCTCGACGGTTGGTACAGAGAAGGCAAAGCGAACTTCGGTTACGACAGAATAGACAAGGAGCAGGACGTCAAGATTAAGGCGTGGATATACGACAGCAAGATGGACGCAAGCATTTCGCTCGTGGAAGTTAAAGTTAAGTACACTTACTATTACGGAACGGAGCGACTCGATTACGTGCCGACGGACTGCGGAAACTACACCGTTAAGATTAACCTTGACGACGAAAACGGAAACTACGCCGAAGGCGAAAAAACCAAAAACGTAACGCTGAGAATAGAGCGCGACGAAAACATAAGATACGCGTTTGCGGATACGAACCTCGTCTACAACGGAAACGTGCAGAACCCGGAAATCAGCGGTTTGCACAAAGACGGAACGGTTCCGTACGGCGTAAAAGTGACGTACAGATACGTTATCGCAGGAAAACTGCTCGTAGTGGTGATAGAAGGCGTTAAGGACGCGTCCGGCAACGTAGTCAATAAAGTTACCGTAGACAGCGCGAACACCACGGTGACCAACCCGACGAGCGGAATTAAGAACGCCGGAGCGTACGTTTGCTCGGTAGAAATCGACGGCGGCAACAACTATCCCGACGGAACGATAAACGATCAGCCCATAGGTATCTCTGCGGCGAAAGTGTTCATCGATATGGCGGAGATTAAGGCAAAATACCTGTCCGAAGAAGAAGACCTGAGCAAGTACGTCAAAGTTTACGACGAAGACGGCAACGAGCAGGAAGAAGGCGTATTGCTCGGCGGCGACAAACTTGCGGATCTCGGCGTACTCAGACTGTCTGCGGCGGACGCGGAAGGAATAACTTTCGGAAGTTACTTCAAAGTAGGCACGTATTACACGTTTATCGATGGACTTGCGTCTTCTGCGGCGGCGTCGGCGACGTACACCGAATTCGACGGAGCGCAGTACGGGTTTAACGGTTATATCTACTCGAAACTTTCGCTTAAGAGTTTCGACAAGGAAGGCAGTCTGTACAAAGACGCGGACGGCAACGAAGCGGTGATAAGTTTGTTCGGCAACTATAATATTTTCGTGAGAACGCACGAGTTTACCGACGGAGTTAAGGCGGCAGGTATCTACAAAGTCGAAGGCGAAGACGGTTCGGACGGCGTTTCGAGCAATGCGGAACTTCAGGACTATATCGCAAATCTCAAAGACGGCGATTATAAGATAGTTTATTTGTCGTCGCTTATGGACGCGGACGGTAACGTAACCGCTTACGACCCGATCGTTATCGACAAGTCGGTAAGACTTAAGATAGTAGGTTATGCTAAGAGCGGCGAAGGAAGCGAAGTGGACGTAAGCCGAATCGAAACGAAGATAAAAGGCATACGCGTACTGAAAGGTATAGTCGAACTGAGAATAATCTCGATCGAGAGCGACGAGTCCGGAAAATCCGCGCTGTACGTAGGCGACGGAGCAGGCTCGGTAAGTATGTACAACTGCAGAATTACGAAGTCGGGCGCGGCGGCAAACGTTACGGGCGTGGAAACTTCGATAAACTACAAAGGCAGCGTGTACGCGGAAAAGACGGTTATCGACGGCGTAAGCAGAGCGATAACTCTCGCCGGCGGCTCGCTCGAAATAAGAGAAAGTACGATTGAGAGAAACTTCGACGGCATCGTTATCACGACGAGCGGAAAAGTAGTAAACGTTACCGAAACCACGTTCGGCAACAATATGGGAACGGCAATTACGAGCGTAACCGGCGACATAACGGTAAGAAGATGTCGGTTCGAATACAACGGCACTTCCCTTGACCTGCCCACCGGCTCGCCGTTAAGAACGGACGTAAACAACGCCAACGTTTACGAAAACAACGGCGACGACGACTTGTACGATTAGGCGAAAAAACCGAATAAAACGCCGTAAAACACGATTGTTTTACGGCGTTTTTTTTATCGAAACGATTGATTTAAGAAGAACAAGAAAGGGGGAATTTATTTGTACTTATAATAGAGCATACAGTGGCAAAACCCTTCGTAATCCGGGTCGGCGATTTGTTCGCGGAATTCCTTGCACATACATTTGTTTTCTTCGGAGCGTTCGCGTTTGCACGGACAGTAACCGCCCGTACGGCGAAGACCTTCTTTTACGATAGCGACGATTTTTTCGTCGGGGTTATAGACGACTTTCATTTTTTAGAAAATTCCTTTTTTATTTATTGTAGCACAACGGCGGCGGTTTTTTGCAAAAAAAGTCGATAAAAAAAGGATTTTTCTTGCCGAAAGAAGAATAAAGTATTATAATTGTACACGGTCGGACGAAAAGTTCGACAAAAAGAAAAAACGGAGCGAAAAATGAAAAAATTACTTAAAGAATTCAAAGAATTTATCAATCGCGGCAGCGTGCTTGACCTTGCCGTAGGTATGATTATAGGTTCTGCGTTTACCGCAATCGTCAATTCTCTCGTTAAGGGAATACTCACCCCTTTAATTAACTGGATTCCGGGCGCGGACGGAACCGGCGCGTTACAGACTGTACTTCGTCCGGCTGTTACCGACGAAGCCGGCAACGTGATTACCGAAGCGCTTATACTCGACTGGGGCTCGGTGATTTCCGCAATCGTCACCTTCCTTTGCACCGCAATCGTGCTTTTCTTGCTGATTAAACTCTTTAACAAAATCAAAGAAACCGGCAACAAAGCAAAAGATAAAGCCGAAAGCGCGCTGAAACAAGTCATCAAAAAAGAAGAACCGCAAGAAACGAAAGAAGAACAACCCGTCGAAGAAAAACCCGTAGAAATGCCTGTTGCGGAACCCGAACAAATCGCTACGGAAACCCAAACAAGCGAAAGCACGGAAGAATTATTAAAACAAATTCTCGAACAACTTAAACAAAATAACGGCTAATATTTCGGCACAACGTCTTTCATCAAACAGCCTTCCCGCAACGGGAAGGCTGTCGGCAACGTGACGAGGTATCTTGTAATCGAGCAAAGTGTGTCGCGGAAAAATGCTTTCTCTGTCGGCACGGCGGCAACGCTTTGCGTTGTATTGCGGCTATCGCCTAGATGTTTCGACTGCGCTCGACATAGCAAGCGGAGCAAGTTGAAGAAAAGGCGGTGGCTTTCGAGCGGGTGGCGAACGTTACCATTTATTATGTACTTTTTCCGCAAATCCGAGTTTGTCTTTGATTTCGATAACGGTTCCGTCGTCCAAAACGGCTTTTCCCGTAAATTTACCGAATACTTGGTGCGGAATCATACAGAAAATCTTAATATCCACGGGTTCGTAACGGTCGATTATCGGAGTGAAGTCCATAAAGAACCGCCCGTCGTTGGAAGTGAAAGTCCAAGGCGACATAAAATCGTCGCTACCGTCGGATTTCTTCGGAATGTTAAACGTCACTTCGTCGAGTTTGTGGCTTTTTCCGTTGTAGAAAAGCATATTTTCGGTCGCTTCGGTGTTGTTGCCGAATCCGTAACCGATGTTAAACCCGAAAGTCGTGCCGTCCTCGAGGGCGGTTTGCAAACTTCCCCAGTACCAGGTGTTGTCGTAAGTCCAGACTCCGCGACCCCAGTCGAGAGTCGCCATAGCGCCGTTTTCTTTGCTTAACGGATACTGTTTTTCACCGAGAGAAAAACTGCCGTTTGCCGTCATACAGTTAATTTTTTGGTTGTAATAAAATCTGCCGTTTTTGGCGAAAGGAGTGGCGATTACCATACTTTCTTCGGGTACGTCGGTAAGGGTAACGTCAAAAGCGAGCGTTTCGCCGTTTTTACCGAATTTGGGATATTTGCCGTAAATTCTGCGTTTCGTGCCGTCGTTTAAGAAAGTCATTTCCACTTCGCCGTTTTTATACTTGCTGTCGCCTGTGACGGAAGTACGCGGAAGTTTCATTTTGCCCATAGGGAAAAGCACGACAGAACTTTTCGTGATCTGCCATACGCCTTCGAAGTCCATAATCGTTGCGCTGAGCGCGCCGATATAGCCCATATCCGCAATGGTAAGACATATCGCGCATTTTTCGTTGCCGATATAATAATAATCCCATTCCTTAATAAGCGATTTTCTCGCGGTTATGTTTTCGCGATTGTATTCCCAAAGCAGTTTTTTCGCAAAACCCGCCTGCGCGATATTGCCGTTTTGATCGAGCAATTGTTGAATTTTCGTAATTTCCGTCTGTTTCATAATTAACCTTCTTTTTATGCCGAAATTTGCATAATTTTATATTATTATTATACTAACTATTATAGTATTACACGAGAAAAGTGTCAATACCTTAAATTCAAGCGAGATAAAACAGCCGTGCCGTACGCAACGAAAAAAGCGTTTTTACCGCAAAAAAAGACCGCCGAAAAAACGGCGGTCCGTGTATTTTTGAGAAAGACTTTTACTTAGCGTTATCGATAAGACGTTCTTTTCTGAGTTTTTCTATGGCGTCGCGAGCGAATTGTTCCGCTTTTGCCATAGCGTCGTCGTACGTTTGTTTTACTTTGGCGAGTCCTTCTTCCGCTTTCGCTCTTATGCGCTCGACTTCCGCTTTTTCGCTGTCGGTTAAGTCGTTTTTAATAAGTTCGAGTACTTCGTTCGCTTTCTTTTCGTATTTTTCGGAAAGCGCTTTCACGTCTTGCGCGGAGACGTTTTCTTTCGTCAAAGTATTTTTAAGTTCTTCCGCAGCCGAAATCGCTTCGTTTATTATCGCCTTAACGTTGTCGGGGATAAGCGCGGCGGTAGGGTTATTGATTAACGCTTTTACCGCATTCGCGGTGGCGACTGCCGCGTTGTATACCGCGGTGATTTGAGGTTCGTATTCTTTTAAGATGCGCGCCTTTTCTTCTCCGAAATAAGTTTCCGCACTCTTAAGCGCAGCGTCGAGTTTGAGTTTCAGTTGTTCCAACTCCGCTCCGGGTTTTGTGTTTTTGAATACCTTGTCGGCGTACGCATAAACGCTTTCGAGAGTTACGTTGCCGTCCGCGTCTTTGATAAGGTCCATGTCTTTTTCGGTCAATCCGAGAGCGGTAAGTACTGCCTTAACCGCGTCGTCGCCGAGAGTTATTGCGGAGATTTTTTCTTTGAGCATAAACATTTCTTCGAGGGCTTTCGTTCCGTGCGCCGCAGTCGCGTACATTTGGTACACGTATCCGTAATACCAAGTCGAGGGGTGCGATGTAAAGTGCGAGGAGTAATACGTCGCGTATATTCCGTCAAGAGCCGCGCTTGTAGCCGCTTCGTAAACCTTTTCCGCCGCAATTTTCGCCGCCAGATACTGGTTGGTGGCAAATTCTTTAGCGTTTTCGCTCGCCGTTTTTATCATAGCGACGAGTTCTTCGTCGTTGAGTTCTATCGCCGCGTCGAGAGTAATTTCGCCGGTTTCCGCCGCGCTTAACGCAAGACGGAACTCCGCTACGCTCATTTTTTGAGCGATTTCGCTATCCGGATGACTTTCTTTGTATTCGTTGTATCTGCGCAGGAGAGAGTACGCGCCCGAACCGTCCGTCGTAACGGTAAGTCCCAGACTTTTGCTCGTAGCGGTGACTTTGGCGTCGATGGACGCGGAGAGTGCTTTTTCCGCTTTTTCACCGTCGGGGGAAGAAACCGTGTACTGAACGACCTTGTTTTCTTCGCTTAAATATCCGAGTTTAACCGCTTCGTCCGTTATAAGAGTAAGCGCCTCCTCGAAATCTTTGCCGACGACGTTCGCTTTTTCGCCGTACAAAAGAACCGTTCCGTCCGTGTTCGCACCGTAAACGGACACAACTTTGTTGTTCGCGTCGACCACGAGTTCTATCGACGGGTTAATGTCAAGCCGCACGAAAGAATCGGATTTGCGCGCGGACTTGTCCGAACAACCGGCAAAACCGACGAGCAGTAAACAGGCGAGCAACGCGCTCGCAACGATAATCGTTAATTGTTTCCTTTTCATTTTCAATAATCTCCTTGTAATGGATTTTTCGCTTATTAAACGGCGCAACGCGGCGTTTTGTTGCAAAGAAAAATTATTTTTTCAAAAATTCGTAATATGCGTCCAACGAGCCGTATTCGGCGACGACTTTTTTGATAAACGAGCCGTATTCTTCGCCGCTTATTTCCGCCCTGTCCAAGGAAAACTTTTCGCCGAACGCGATTAATCGAGTTTCTCTCGCTTGCTCGTAAACCGTCGAAACGCAAGAAGAAAATTTATCGAAATCGAGTTTGTCCACGGACAGAAGTTCACCGATAATTTTTCCCGTTTTATCTCCCGCCTTGTCGAGCAGGTCAAGCAATTTGTCAACGTAATAATCGAAGTCCGCGTCCGACATAAAAACGGATAGCCTTTTAATAAGGTCTACGGGAACCGTTGCGTAAAAGGCGGAAAACGTTTCGTTTGCAAGAACGAATTCGGAATAAGAATTTATTTTTTTACCCGTAAGACGTGTGTATTCGGTTAATTTTTCTTCCGTTTCGTTTACGAGAGAGGCAAACTCGCCTGTTAATTCGTAACCGGAATTGTTCACCGACCAAAAATCTTTGACAAAAATAAGCGGATTGTCGCGGTGGTCGCGTATGTTGTCGTTGCCTCTCTTTATATCGTCTAAAAGACCCGAGATTTTCGCGAGTTTATCGGGAAGAGAAGATATGCTTTCGGATAAAATCGTTTTAATTTGTCCGTGAACGAACTCGTTTTTGTAAAGAGTTTCGAGTGCGTTTTCATCGAGAGAGGTTGCCGCTCGCGTTGCATAAGACGGCGAGAGATTTTTTATTCCGGCGGCTAAGTCCGAACCGTCGGGCAAACCGCATTTTTTTGACAATTCGTCACGGGATATAACCTTGTCGGCAACGAGAGTTTTCGAGCCGTTCAATCGAAAATAGTTTTCTACCGACGCGGTGATGGCGGGGAGGGAATTCGATTTGTCCTCGCTTGCCGAAACGCGTATGGCAGACAACTCGTAAGGGTCGATAAACCCTAAACGAGTGGTTTCTTCGAGAAAAGAATTTAACGCGTCGGAAACGGGTTTGCCTATAAGAACGGGCGAATTTTTTGAATTTAGAACGACGTCGGCGTCGCCGTTAAGCGCGATTACGGCGTCTACAAGACCGTCTTTATTTACGGAGAAAACCGCTTCGGGGTTTATTTCTACGGTAAGAAAAATCGATTTATCGGCAATAGCGCCGGAACCGCTTGGCGAAATAAGCGTCACGCAAAGCACGACGGCTATTACGGCGATGACGGAAAGGGACGCAACCGCAGCCGCAAAACGTTTTTTATTGAGAGAGAAACTTTTTTTCGGCGAAGGAGAACCGTTTGTCGCAAACCGTTCGTCCGCTTTCGGCGTCATCTCGCCGAGTTCGTCAAAAAGTCTTTTTTTCCACGATTTCATTCTTTCTCCTTTAACGCTACTTGAAGTTTTGCTATCGCGCGTTTATACTTGGAAGTCACCGTCCCGACGGGACAACCGAGCGACTCGGCTATTTCTTTATGTTTGTACCCCCATAAGACGTGTGCCGTCACGACGTAACGTTCGTCTTTGGCAAGGGCGGTGTTAAGCGTTTCAAAAACCGTAAAATCTCTCTCGGGTTCGCTCCGTTCGGGGATTTTATCGGTATAAACCGTTCTTTTGCGCTTTTCCGTTTGGTCGAGAGCGGTATTTTTTGCTATTTGCAATATCCATCCGCGCGCGCTTCCCGTAGGCTTAAACGTGTAGGCGTATTTCGTTATTTTAAGAAAAACGTCCTCGACGCAGTCTTCCGCGTCGGCGTAAGAATTAAAGTAAGGATACACGAAAGCAAACACGCCCCTCTTTGTCTTTTCGTAGAGCGTGCCGAGAGAATTCCCGTCGCCTTCGGCAACGCCTTGCAGTAGCCGCGCCAGTTGCTTGTCGTTCATACCGTCATCTCATTCGTTCTTCCGCTTATTAAACGGCGCACGTTGCCGTTTTGTTGAGAGAAAATTGTAACACGAAATCAAATTTTTTTCAATGCGGAAAAATAACGGTATTATCATCGTTGTTGCTTGAAAGCATAACAAAAAAAACAAGTATAATATCCCGTTTGCGGCAAATAAGATACCTAAACGGCACAAAAGTAACGATTGCGAAACAAGCGATAAATATTCTGCCGAGCGCGTGAATTTGTTTTGTGAGCGTAAAAGATTTTTTGCGAGCCGAAAATCAAGAGTTTTGATTATAAGCGAGAAGAAAAATCGGATTTTCTGATATTTTTTCCGTAAAACGTACC
>CAJLYQ010000004.1 GCA_905210905.1 uncultured Christensenella sp.
ACGCATAATTTCTCTTTATAAATCGAAAATTCGGTTGGTTGGTCGTGTTAAGTTTTTGCGGACGTATTTAATATTCTTTTCTCGTCGCGTACGGTGAAAAAAAGTGTTTTGTTCTATATAGGTATTATATCAACGCGATGAAAAAAATGTCAATAGTGAGAAAGATCAAAAGATTTTTCGTAGCGGCGATATTTTTATAAAAATACCCTCTTGAAATGCAGAAATGGCTTTGTTATAATTATGTTAGAACCTTAATCCGTTAAGGCACGATAATAATAAAAAGGAGCGCATATGACAACAACCAATCCGAAGTACGCACCGCTTTTTACGCCGTGGAAGATCGGCAACGTAGAAATCAAGAACAGAATCGTGCTTTGCCCTATGGGCGGAACGTCGCTGTTCGGGTGGATGGAACCCAACCATTTTGACAAAGAAGCCGCAAAGTTTTTTATTGACAAAGCGAAAAACAACGTCGGGCTTATCATTCCCGGTATTGCGCCTATCAAGGACACTATCGGCGGAAGATGGCTTTGGCAAAACAAAAAGATGTTTGCCGAACTTAAGACGTTTATGGAAGAAATTCACAAAACCGGCGCAAAACTTTTTGTCCAAATTACCGCCGGTATGGGACGCAGTTGGGCGATAACCGACCCTCTCGTCGCCGTCCACAACAATCCCGTTCTCCGCACTTTAATCAAACCTATTCTCGACGTTCAATATCAATCCGCCGCGCCGAGCGTTCTTCCGTCGCGTTGGTCCGATAAAGTCATGACGCGTGCGATGACTGTTAAAGAAATCGAAGAAATTATCGACGCCTATGCAAAAACCGCTCTTCTTTGCAAGGAAGCCGGCGTAGACGGTGTGGAAGTACACGCCGTACACGAAGGTTATCTTCTCGATCAGTTTACGCTTAAATACACCAACAAGCGTACGGACTCGTACGGCGGAAGTTTTGAAAACCGTTATCGTTTCCCGGTAGCGATCGTCAAGGCGATTAAAACCGCTTGCGGAACGGACTATCCCGTTTCTCTCCGTTATTCGGTCGTATCCAAAGTCAAAGATTTTTGCGTAGGCGCGCTGCCGCACGAAAACTACACGGAAATCGGAAGGGATATGGAAGAAAGCGAAAAGGCGGCGAAGTACTTGCAGGACGCGGGCTACGATATGCTCAACGCGGACAACGGAACGTACGATTCCTGGTACTGGGCGCATCCGCCGCAATATATGCCGCAAAACTGCAATTTGGAAGAAGTTTCTCACATCAAAAAGTTTGTGGACATTCCGGTCGTTTGCGCAGGCAGAATGGATCCGGAAACGGGAGCGAAAGCGATAGCGGACGGCGAGATCGACGCGATGGGCGTCGCGCGTCAGTTCCTTGCGGACGGCGAATGGGTCACGAAACTTATCGAAGACCGTATCGAAGACATACGTCCGTGTATATGCTGTCACAACGCGTGCTTTAATATGTCGCACAGAAAAGGTCACGCCAACACGCAATCGCTTTACGACGCAAGTCATATCGCGCGCTGCGCTCTCAATCCGCCCGTAATGCAATCCGAAAAATACAAAATCGTTAAAGCGAAAAAATCGAAAAAAATTGCGGTTATAGGCGGCGGTATCGGCGGTATGGAAGCGGCTATAGTTTGCGCCAAACGCGGACATACGGTTACTTTATACGAAAAATCGGGTACTCTTGGCGGCGTTTTCATTGCGGCAGCGGCACCGTCATACAAAGAGAAAGACAAGATGCTTATCGCTTGGTACGAGCGTGAAATAAAGCGTTATCCCATCGAAATAAAACTTAACTTCGAAGTAAAGGACGTTGCTTCTCTCAATGCGGACGAAGTTATCGTCGCGACGGGTTCAAAGGCGCGTCGTATCCCGGTAAAGGGCAAAGAATACGCGATCGAAGCGGTTGATTTCCTTCTTAAAAACAAGCAAGTCGGCGAGCGCGTAGTGGTCGTAGGCGGCGGACTTACGGGTTGCGAGATAGCGTACGAACTGTATCTTGACGGGAAGAAACCCACTATAGTCGAGATGAAAGACGATCTTATCGCCGTGGACGGAGTTTGCCTTGCAAACGCAAGTTTTTTACGCGACTTTTTCAAAACCAACGAAGTTCCGGTTTATCTCGAAACGGGCGTATCCGAAATCAAGGAAAACGGCGTAGTCGTTAAGAAAAAGGACGGCACGGAAGAATTTATCGAAGCGGACAGCGTGATCACGAGCATAGGATATATTCCTACTCCGCTGTTTGAAAAACAAAAACACGTTCACGTCGTAGGCGACGCGAGCAAGATCGGCAACTTACGCACCGTTATCTGGCAGGCGTGGGACGTAGCGATGAAAATTTAACGAAGGAGCGACATTATGATTCTTACAGAGAAACAACAAGCGATTCTGAACGGTTCGGAAGGCGAAGCGATGGCTAAGGTTATGAAAACACTGGTTATGTACGGCGACGCTTTCAATGCGGAAAAAATGGTTCCCGTAACGTCGAAGTACAACCATCTCGTTACTTCGTTCGGTTTGGGCATCATTGCACCCGTATACGAACTTATGGACAAACTTATCGACGCAGGGCTCGTTTCCAAACAAAAGTTCTCGGCGGACCCCCGTCCGTACGATCCGAACGTTCCTGCGGACTTTTTGAAAAAACTTATTTTCAAGAAGTTTATGTACAACAAGCAGGATTTCTATGAAGATCAACTTCAAAAACTCGGTTTATTAAACAAGGACGCGTTTACCTGCGCCTGTTATATGAACGAAGTGGGCAACACGCCTAAGAAAGGCGAAGTGCTTTCGTGGTCGGAGTCGAGCGCGGTGGTTTACGCCAACTCGGTACTCGGCGCGAGATGCAACCGCAACTCGGGAATAATGGACCTTATGGGTTCGATAGCCGGTTGCGTCCCCTATTTCGGACTTCTCACCGACGAAGGCAGAAAAGCGGACTGGATTATTAAAGTTCAAACGAAGAAAAAGCCCGAAGCGCAACTTCTCGGCTCGGCGATCGGAATGAAAGTTATGGAAGACGTGCCTTACGTATACGGACTTAACGAATGGCTCGGCGAAGAACTCGACGACGCCGCCAAGACCTATCTTAAAGATTTCGGCGCGGCTACCGCCTCGAACGGCGCGGTCGGACTTTATCATATCGACAAACTCACGCCCGAAGCGAAAGAGCAAGGCGAAGCGCTCGTCAAAGAGAACGCAAAAGTTTACGTCATCGACGACGCCGAACTCGAAAGAGTGAAAAATAACTATCCGGTTATCTGGAAAAACAAAGACGCCAAACCGAAACTTTGTTTCTTAGGTTGTCCGCATATGAGTCTGGAACAGTTAAAGACCTGGACGGTAAACGTAGAGCGTTCGCTTAAAGAGGCAGGCAACGCCAAAGTTCTCATTCCTACCGTTTTCACCGCCGCGCCTGCGGTTTTGAAAGAGTTTGAAAAAACGGAATACGCGGCAAGACTGAAAAAGACGGGGGTAATAACTTCCTACATTTGTCCGCTTATGTATATGAACAATCCGCTTTGCGGAAAAATGCCCGTCATCACGTCGTCCAACAAACTGCGTACTTACACGACGGCGAGATATTACACCGACGAAGAAATTCTCGTCAAAATTACGAAGGGAGGTAACTGAAAATGAAAGTATTTCAAGGAAGAGTAGTAACCCCGGGTACGGTTTCCGCTCCCGCCGTAGTATCGCATAACGGGTTCAACACCCTTGCTTCGTTGCAAAAAAGTTTACAGTTCGGCGACAAAAACGCAACCTGTTCCGACCAAAACAACCCCGATCTTTACGGCAAAGCCCTTGCCGGCAAAGCGCTTTGCCTGCCGCAAACGATCGGCTCGACGACAGGCGGTTTCGTCCTATATTGCGCATGCGCGATGAAGAGAAATCCGGCGTGTTTATTATTTGCAAATCCTATCGACTCTCTTGCCGCGGCAGGGTCAATCCTTGCCGAGGTATGGCTCGACGACGTGACGATGCCGGTCGTGGACTCGCTCGGCGAAGAGTTCCTTTCTTTCGTAAAAGACGGCATGACGGTTTCCGTCGGCAAAAACGGCGTTGTTACCGTGAAATAACGCGAAAATTTCGAACAAAAAAGGGCTGTCCGATACGGATTAGCCCTTTTTTATTCGCTTAAACCGCGTTATTCCTTAGGCGGACACGCCGTTTTTAACGCCGTAACTTTCTTTTATCGTTTATTTTGTTTCCTTATGTCCGCGCGTTTGATTTTGCCGCTGATAGTCTTGGGTAGTTCTTCGACGAACTCGATTACTCTCGGATATTTATAAGGCGCAGTCGTCACTTTTACGTGCCGTTGCAGTTCTTTAACCAACGCATCGCTACCGTTATACCCTTTTGCAAGCACTATCGTCGCTTTGATTATTTGTCCGCGCTGTTCGTCGGGAACGCCGGTTATCGCACATTCCAGCACGGCGGGGTGTTCCATAAGCGCGCTTTCCACTTCGAACGGTCCTATTCTGTAACCGCTGCTTTTGATAACGTCGTCCGTTCTTCCGATAAACCAAAAATATCCGTCTTCGTCGTAATACGCAAGGTCGCCCGTGTGGTGGTACCCGTCGCCCAGCCTTTCTTTGGTAAGTTCGGGGTTGTTGTGGTATTTACAAACGAGCGAACACTGCGGCTGATGAATTTTTATTACGATTTCTCCCACTTCGCCCGGTTGTACGTCGTTCATATTATCGTCGAACAGATGCACGTCGTACAGCGGCGAGGGTTTGCCCATACTGCCTTCTCTTATTTCCGTCATAGAAAACGTGCCTAAAATTATGCTCGTTTCCGTTTGTCCGTAACCTTCGTAGATTTTTTGTCCGGTTGCGGCGTAGAACTGACGGAAAACTTCCGGATTTAACGCTTCCCCCGCGGTCGAGCAGTGGCTTAGCGAACTAAGGTCGTATTTCGACAAGTCTTCTTTAATAAGGTATCGATAAATAGTCGGCGGCGCGCAAAACGTGTCGATACGATACTTTTCTATTCTTTCGAGCAAATCCGTGGGCTTAAACTTATGCAAATAGTCGTAAATAAACAGGCACGCTCCGGCAATCCACTGTCCGTAGAGTTTTCCCCACGAGCATTTTGCCCAGCCGCTTTCCGACGAAGTAAAATGCAGTCCGTCGTCTTTTACGCAATGCCAGAACACCGCGTTATAAATAAAACCGAGCGGATAAAGGAAGTTATGCGCGACCATTTTCGGATACCCCGTCGTACCCGAAGTAAAATAAACCATACTTTCGTCGTACAAATCGGTTTCTACCTTTTCCCACGCCTCGCTCGCGTTTTCCATTTCTCTCGTGTAATTGTCATACCCGTCGCGGTCGCCCGTCGTAAAATAAATCATTTCGGACGGTAAATCGCGTTTGGCGTTGTCGATGTTTTCCAAAACCGCTTCTTCGTTGGTCGCGATAAGACACTTCGCCCCCGCTCCGTATATGCGGTATTCGATATCTTTCGGGGTAAGAAGAAACGTCGCCGGCACTACCACCAACCCTGCTTTGTGGCAAGCAATCACGGTTACCCAGTATTCCCAACGGCGATTGAGCATCGTCATTACGACGTCGCCTTTTTTCAATCCGCGTTTCGTGAGAACGTTTGCCGCTTTGTTTGACAAAACCGAAAGTTCTCCGAAAGTAATCGTTTTTTCTTCTCCTTTGTCGTTACACCAAAGTATCGCCCTTTTGTCGGGCGCAAGACGCGCGTACTCGTCGATTACGTCGTACGCAAAGTTGAATTTTTCGGGTATTTTGAGTTTCGCGTTTTTGCTGAAATCTTCGTAATCGGCGTATTCCGTTCTGTCAAGAAACTTGTGTATTAAGTTCATTCTTTATCTCCCGTTCGATATAAAAAAAGGTATCTCGCTTGTAAGATACCTCGTTAATTTTTATGTCGCTTACAAGCACGGTTATAGTAACGTCACCTTTCGACGCCTACTACGACTACCGTAACGACCGCTACTTCTCTGCTTGTCAACTTCATACCTTTCTTTTTTTCCTTGTTTTCGTAGTTCTATGCTAACATAATTTTGACAAGCGGTCAAATATTTGAAAACATATTTTCCAAAATTTTTACGTTATTTTGCGCGTCCGACGAATAAACCGCGCCTATCGCCTCGGCGTATTCTTCGGTCACCACCGCGCCGCCCACAAGCACCGGCATATCGGGGTATTTGCTTTTAATCGCCTCGACCGTTTCCGTCATATTGTCAATCGTCGTGGTCATAAGCGCGCTCAGCCCCACCGCTTGCGGTTTGTATTTTTCTATCGCCGACAGTATTTTTTCCGTCGGAACATCCTTCCCCAAATCGATTATTCTGTACCCATAGTTGGAAGTAACCGCCTTAACGATGTTTTTCCCTATGTCGTGAACGTCCCCTTTTACCGTAGCCATAACCACCGTCGCTTTAACCGCGCCTTTGCCGTCCGACATAAACTCTTTCCTTATATATTCGAGCGCCTTTTTCGCCGCTTCGCTCCCGGCGATCAACTGCGGTAAAAACGCTTTCTTCTTCTCGTACGCCTCGCCGAGTTCGTTCAGTCCCGCTATTACGTCGTCGCAAACGACTTTTTCGTAGTTAAACTTATCGGCTTTCTCTTTTGCCGCCCTCACCGCTTCTTCACCCAGTCCGTGCAGTATGCAGTATTTTATATCGCGCTTCGCCGTTTGTTTAACTTCGGCTTCTTTGACGGAATTGAGCGCGATATAGGCGGCGCAGAGAGGGGCTTTGCCGCTTAAAAGCCTGATCGCCGCCCCATCGGCATTAACTTCTATCGACGGATTGACTATTACGCTCGTCAAGCCTTTTTCTTTAAGCATACCCAAAAACGCGCCGTTAATCTTTTCTCTGTTAGGTAATCCGAAACTGATATTAGAGAGTCCCAAAGTCGTCTTTACACCGTATTCGTTCGTTAGTCTTCCGATGGCTGAAAGCAGCGTGAGCGCGTTGTTTGCGTCTACACTCAAAGCCATCGTAAGCGGATCGAAAATAAGTCTTGACTTGTCTATTCCGTAAGAACTCGCCTGTTTTATTATCCGTTCGGCAATACGTATTCTTTCGTCAACGGTTTTCGGTATTCCGTTTTCGTCAAGGCATAAGGCGATTATATAAGAACCGTATTTTTTTGCGATCGGATAAACGACCGCCGCGCTTTTTTCGTCTGCGTTTACCGAGTTAATTACGCAAATACCGTTCGTCACTCTTACCGCTTTTTCCAGCGCGTCCTTTTTCGACGTGTCGATAACGAGCGGCACGTCCGCAACCCCTTGCACGAATTCTATGCAAGAAGCGAGTTTTTCTTTTTCGTCTATCCCCGTCATACCGAGATTAACGTCAAGCATATCCGCGCCTTGCTCGGTTTGTTCGACGCACATCGAAAGAATATAATCGAAATCGTCGTCTTTTATCGCCTGTTTCAAAAGCGGTTTGTTCGTAGGATTTACCCTTTCGCCGATAATAAGCGGTTTCTTTTTGCCGAACTCCACGACCGAAGAAAACGAACATACCGCGTCTGCGTTCGGTTTGCCCGGGTTTACGAAAACGTTCTCGGTAGCGGCTTTGGCCGCGGCGATATAACGTTCGTCCGTTCCGCAGCAACCGCCGAGAATTTTAACACCGAGCAATGCGATTTCTTTCGTTTGCACTGCGAATTCTTCGGGCGAAACGTCGTAAACCGTCTTGCCGTTTTCATACCGCGGAATCCCTGCGTTCGGTTTTGCGAAAACCGGAACGACCGAACGGGAAAGAAGTTTTTCTATCGCGCAAATCATTTCGTCCGCGCCCGTGCCGCAGTTCGCGCCGATTGCGGAAACTCCCAGACCTTTTGCGCACAAAGCGAAACTTTCGGCGTCCGTTCCCGAAAAAGTCCTACCGCTTTTTTCAAAAGTCATACTGCAAATAACGGGCAAATCGGTGTTTTCCTTAAACGCAAGTATCGCCGCGCGCATCTCTTGAAGGTCGCTTATCGTTTCGATAACCACGCCGTCCGCGCCGAATTTTGCGACGGCTTTTGCCTGTTCGGCAAAGACTTCGTACGCCTCGTCGAAAGTCATTCTGCCGTACGGATACATCAGTTCGCCCGTCGGTCCGCAATCGTAAAGATAATACCCGTCGTATTTTTCGGCGGCTTTTTTCTCGCAATCCAAAGCGCATTTTATGATTTCTTCAAGAGAATATTTGCTTAAATCCGCTTTGTTGCGGTTGCACGAAAAGGTGTTGGCGTAAACGACGTTACTGCCCGAAGCAAAGTATTTTTCGTGAACGGACTGAATAACGAGCGGCCGTTCGACGTTATAAATCTCGGCGTGTTCGGTAGAAAATCCCGAACTAAGCAGCGCGCTGCCCGTGCCGCCGTCAAGATAAATCCGCTCGCCGCTTTTCAATATCTCGGAAAAACTCTTTTTCATCGCACCCCTATTAAAGCGATAACGCTCTTGTTGGGAACGAGCATATAACACTCGTTCACGCTTACCCCTATTCTTTCTCCGTCAAGCAGTTTGAACAATTCTTTCTGCGTCGCTATCGGCAAATCGCCGTATCCGCAACTTATTCTCGTCGTAAGCAAGCCGTAAACGGAACGCAGTTCTTTTTCCGTTTCGTCCAGATATTCTTCGATTTTTGCCGTAAAAACCGCGTCGAGAACCACGCCTTTAAGCGCGCTTAACGCAAACGCACGTTTGAGCATAGTTTCGCTTTTTAGTCCGAGCGTCGCCAAAACGGCTAATATTTTTTTGCAATCCGCAAAATGTTTTTTTGCTAAATTGCCGCAAAGCGTAACGTCCGTTCCTACAAGTTTTATACCGTTTTCGTTTTTTTCTATATCAAAACACGCTACGGTTTTTACAGGCAAAAGCGAAGAAACAGTCTTTTCCGCTTCTTCGATTTCTCTTTCCGTTTTTTCGTCCGTTTCCCGTAAACCGAGATACCTTGCCGCCTCTTTCATTATCTCAATAAATCGCTTATTCCCGAATAAATTTCTTTGGTTACGTCGGTCATACACATCGTGTACAGGTGGAAGTTTTCACACCCTTCGTCATAAAGATTTCTTATTTGCCCTATAGCGTAATCCACGCCCGCTTTCTTCATTTCAAGCGGATCGGCGCCGTATTTATCCAAAATTTCCACAAACTTTTTCGGCAAAGTCGCATTGCTCATCGCTACCATTCGTCTTAGCGACTTCGCGCTCGTCGCAGGCATAATCCCTGCGCGGAAAGTCGCTCCCTTGCAGAACGCGCTCGCTTTGTCAGCCATTCTTAAAAAAGCGTCGTCGTCGAAAAACAACTGACTTATGAAAGTCCTTACGCCTAAATCGTATTTTAGTTTTAACGAGAACAAATCGACGTAAATCGATCCGCTCTCCGCGTGTCCTTCCGGATAACACGCGCCGAACAGTTCAAATCCGCCAAATGCGTTTATCTCTTTCATAAGGTCGGATGCGTGACCGTATTCGCCTATCTGTTTTTGCGGAGTTATGTCCCCTCTTAATGCAAGTATGGTATCCACATTTCGCGATTTAAGGTCGCTCAACTCTTTTTTTATCTTCTCTTTCGTGGCTCCTGCGCAAGTTAGATGAGACACGGCTTTTATTCCGTGTTTGTTTTTTATTTCGCCGCACATTTCGCTCGTTAGTCCGCCGACGGCGTTTCCCGCCGAATACGTCACTGATATAAACGACGGATTAAGCGACGATAAGAAATCAAGACAGGCGTATATCTTTTCCGCGCCGTCGGTTTGTTTCGGGGGGAACAATTCAAAACTTAAATCCGCTTTCATATCTTCTCCTTTTCGAGAGCGATGTCTTTTATCGCTTCGCCTGCGGCAATAAGTCCGACCACGCCTACGACGTAAGCAAGACTGCCTACGTCTTTGCCTTTGTCTATGTCTTCTTCTTTATGTTCGGCTCTCTCTTCGTCGCTGAACACGACTTTCAGATTTTTTATTCCTTTTTCGCGTAATTTTTTACGCATAAGTTTTGCCAGCGGACAAACGGTGGTGGAGTACACGTCCGCTACCTTAAATCTCGTTGCGTCCAGTTTGTTGCCGGCGGATAAACAGCATATTTCTTTCACGCCTTTTTTATACGCTTGTTCCGCTATAAAAATTTTGCTTTTTACGCTATCTATCGCGTCCACTACGTAGTCGTATTCGGCAAGGTCTATTTTTGAACTTTCGTCAAAAAACTCGTCATAAGTCGTTACTTCTATTTCGGGATTAATTTCAAAAACACGCTTTTTTGCCGCTTCTGTTTTTTTCATTCCTATCGTATTTTGCGTAGCGACGATTTGCCTATTTATATTTGATTTCGACACGGTGTCGAAGTCTACGAGCGCAAGGTTGCCCACTCCCGAACGAGCAAGCGCCTCCACGACGTATCCGCCTACACCCCCCAGTCCGAAAATAATGACCGAAGAGTTTTTAAGCCTGTTTACCCCGTCTCTACCGAGAAGTTTTTCCGTTCTTATAAAGGTCGTATCTCTTTCCATATCAATGCGCCGCCTTTGCGAACAACACGCTGAAATCGATCGGATTGTGCGCATACATAAGATAGAAAAGGCTTTTCTTTTCGCCGTCCCTTAGCCCTGCGATAAAGGTTGCCACTTTTTCCACGTCTTCGAATTCTTTTACGAGAGCCATAACGAGATAGCACAGAAGAACGAACGCCGCGCCGAACAACAGAAGTCCGAGCGTGCGGTTTATCACGTTACGCACGGCGTAACCGGGTGCTTCTTTGTCTTTGGGCGTGAAAATTTTCGATATGGTTTTTACGATGATTATTCTGATAATTTGCACCAAAAGGAACAGTACGATATAGTAAATTATCGTTGCAAGATTGATTTTTGCCAAAAATTCCGCTTTCGAGCCGAAAAACTCGTTTCCTTTTGCGATTAAGTCCGCAACGAAGGACGCTCTTGCGATTATTCCGCCGAACGTCACGCAGACCAGCACCGACACGATGACGCCCACTATTCCGCCCGTTATGAATTTTAACGTTCTTCCGAAGCCGAGAATGTATCCGAGCAAAAGGCTGAGAGCAAACCCGACGATTATCACTATACTGTATATATCCATAATATCTCCTTAACTTATTCGTTTTCCCCTTGCGCCGTCGTTTGCGCAAAACCGTTTATATTTTGATTTTAACATAACGGTTTTTAATAAACAAGCAAAAAACGGATACGCGCCGCGCATTAACCTTTCTTTTGCCATAAAACGTTTATTTACAATTAACTCGCAAATAATTGTTTAATCTTAAATAATATGGTATCATATAAACGATTTTCATTGCGGCGAGCCGCATAAACGGAGTTAAGAATAAATTTATGGACGTTAAAGAAATTTTCGGCAGTTTGGTTTTCAACGACAACGCTATGAAAAAGTATCTCGAACCCGACGTTTTCGAAGAGTTTTCTTCCTGCGTCGCGCAAGACAAACCTTTGTCGCCGTCGCTCGCCGACGCTATCGCGAAAGGTATGATGAACTGGGCTTTGGACAACGGTTGTACCCACTACACGCACTGGTTTCAGCCGCTTACCGGCATAACAGCCGAAAAACACGACAGTTTTATCACTCCGAGCGGAAAATGCGAAATAACCACCGAATTCAGCGGAAAAGAACTTATTAAAGGCGAACCCGACGCGTCGAGTTTCCCTTCCGGCGGTCTGAGAGCCACTTTCGAAGCGCGCGGTTACACTGCGTGGGACCCGTCGAGTTACGCGTTCATTAAAGACGGCGTATTGTGTATTCCGACTGCGTTCTGCTCGTACAACGGCGAAGCGCTCGACAAAAAAACGCCGCTTTTGCGCAGTATGGAAGCGATTAACCGCGAAGGTATCGCGCTTTTGGAACTGTTCGGCAAAAAAGCGAGCAAAGTCGTGCCGTGCGCCGGACCGGAACAGGAATATTTTCTCGTCGACCGCGCTCTTTACAAGCAACGCCCCGATCTCGTTTTCACCGGACGTACGCTTTTCGGCGCGCGCAGTCCCAAGGGGCAGGAACTCGACGATCATTACTTCGGCGCGGTTAAGCCGAGAGTCGTTTCTTATATGCGCGATCTCGACGTCGAACTGTGGAAACTCGGAGTTTTCGCTAAAACCAAACACAACGAAGTTGCGCCCGCTCAGCACGAACTTGCGACCGTTTATTGCGACACGAACAAGGCGACGGATCACAACCAAATCGTTATGGAACTTATGAAAAAAGTCGCTACAAGACACGGTTTTAAGTGTTTGCTCCACGAAAAACCTTTCGAAGGGATAAACGGCAGCGGCAAGCACAACAACTGGTCGCTTTCGGCTGATAACAGTTATAACCTGCTCGACCCGGGCGACAATCCGAGCGACAATATGCTTTTTCTCGTAACGCTCTGCGCCGTAATTTCTGCGGTTGACAAAAATCAGGATCTGCTCCGTATAAGCGTTGCGTCCGCAGCCAACGACCACAGATTAGGAAAACAGGAAGCGCCCCCGGCGATAGTTTCCATCTTCTTAGGAGAAGAACTGCTGGGAATACTCGAAGCGATCGCCGACGGAAGGGATTATTCCAAACGCGCCGGTTGCGAAATCGAAATAGGAGTTAAACTTTTGCCAAGGCTAAGGCAAGACAGCACGGACAGAAACCGTACTTCGCCGTTTGCGTTTACCGGCAACAAGTTCGAATTCCGTATGCCCGGCTCGCATTTCTCCGTCGCAGGAATAAACACCGTACTTAACACGATAGTTGCGGAAGAATTCTCCCTTTTCTCGGACAAACTGAGAAACTCGCCGTCGCTTGCGCAAGGCGTAGCCGAAATCGTTAAAGAAACGGTAAAAGACCATAAAAAAATCATATTCAACGGCAACGGTTATTCCGAAGAATGGGTTAAAGAAGCGGAAAGTCGCGGACTTCTTAACCTTAAAACCACGGTAGACGCACTGCCTTTGCTTGCGTCCGACAAAAACGTCGAATTATTCGCAAAACACGGCGTTTTCCAACGCTCGGAAGTGCTTTCGAGAATGGATATTTACATCGAAGACTACTGCAAAAAAGTCCATATCGAAGCAATTACTTCGTCGGATATGGCAAAATCTTTGCTGCTCCCGGCAATCTCGGAATATATCTCCGACCTTGCGAAAACCGCGCTCGAACTTAAAGATCTCGGAATTAAACCGGATATAACCCTTCTTAACAAACTCACCGCCCTTTACGAAGAAGGCGTGAAAAACTTGGGTGTGCTCGACAAAGAAATCGCTTTGAGCGAACAAATGAAAAACGACCTTGAAAAAGCGCGCGTCTGCCGAGATAAAATTATCCCTGCAATGAACGCCCTACGTTCTTCCATCGACCGCGCGGAACTTCTCACTGCAAAAAAATACTGGCCGATACCGCGCTACCCCGACCTGCTCTTCAGCGAAAACTAACGGCAACGTGGGACGTTGCATCCCTTTACGGCAACGCCGAGCGTTGCATCTCATTACGCAAAAAGTATATTACTTGTATAAGTCTATCGCACGACACAACTAATTACTTTTAATGCAAGCAAAGGCACTTTGCCGGCACGAGCGGACACGCGCCGTGAGTGCCGCCCTTACGGGGATCGAGCAAGGGGCAGCACCCCTGCGAACTTCACTCCCTAAGCAAAATGTGTCATTTTGTTTCCTTGGAAGTCCGACTTATGCGGATTAAAAATTTATCCGCGTGTCAGCATTTTTGCTGACCGCAAGTAAATTTCCGCATAACGTTTGGTCGGATACTCTCTACGCCTTTGCAAACGTAAAACAAACCACTTCTTTCGGCTTTGCTTTTCTCAATACCTTTGCGCACGCGTTAAGCGTTGCGCCGGTAGTAACTACGTCGTCGATTATCAAAACGGTTTTTCCTTTTATTTTCTCCGCGTTTATACCGATAAAAGCGTTTTCGACGTTTCGTTTTCTCTCTTCGTTCCTAACTTCGGTTTGGTCTTTGCTCCTGCCCCTGCGTTTAAGCGCTTTCACCGTAGGCACGCCGATTTCGTCGGATAAAAACTTCGCCGTGTTCTTCATATGGTCGTACCCCCTTTTGCGCAGATTTTTGCCCGAACACGGAACGTAGGCTATTAAGTCGCACTCCTTTCCGACGATTTTATACAATTCCGCAACGTACTTCGCCATCGTCCGGGTAAGGTGCGGAGAGTCGCTGTCTTTGGCTTTCAAAATGATTTTTCTAGCAAGTCCGTCGTATAAAAACGCCGAATAAACGGTAACTTCGTCGTATTCTTCGCCAAACTTGCCGTTTTGCCTTAACGCCGACGCACATTCGTAACACAGTCCGTTCACGTCGGAATCTGTTTCCTTTCCGCAGTACAGACAAGTTACTCCCGTCGGAAAAATCGCGTCCAGAAAAGAATTAAAACTCTTCTTAATATTCATCTATTCCCCACAAAATTTCCGCTTTGCCCCTGTTTTTCAGCAGCAAATGCCGTAAAAGCGAATATCTTTTTGCGGTATACGTATTGTTTATCGCATACTTCAAAGTCGCTTCGTCGCCGATAATCACAACCATTTTTTTCGCCCTTGTCACTGCCGTATAAATCAGATTACGGGTAAGCAACATCGGCGATATTCTGCCCAAAACGAGCACCACTACCGGGAACTCGCTCCCCTGCGATTTATGCACGCTTATACAATACGCCAAAGTAAGTTCGTCCAAAGCCGTACCTTCGTAGTTAACCGTGCGCCCGTCGTCGTATTCGACGGTTATTCCTTCTTTCCTTATTAAAGTTACGATTCCTATATCGCCGTTAAATACGCCCGTGCCTTTCCTGTCCGCGCCGAATTTTTTCGTCCACTCCAACTGATAATTATTCGAGGTCTGCATAACTCTGTCGCCAACCCTGAACTTTTCGTCTTTGTGCTTGTACTCCGCGCCGTACGGATTAAGTTCTTCTTGCAAAAGCGCGTTCAACGTTTCCACTCCGATTTCCGTTTGCTTAACCGGCGTAAGCACCTGTACGTCGCGTTCCGTCACGTTCATAAACTTCGGAATACGAGTTTTTACCATAGTTAAAACATCACTTTGGATACCTTTTATATCGGTTTTGGTAGACATAAAGAAGTCTTTTGCGTCTTTAACTATCGGCATTTCGCCGCGGTTTATTCTATGCGCGTTGCTTACGATATTACTTTTTACCGACTGTCGATAAACTTCGGTAAGGAACACGACGTTTATTATTCCGCTCTCTATTACGTCGCTCAGAATATTTCCGCAGGCGACGCTCGGAAGTTGGTCTTTATCTCCTACGAGAACGAGCCGTGCTCCGAGCGGAACGGCTTTAACCAAGGCGGAAAAGATATAAATATCCGCCATACTGATTTCGTCCACGATGATTACGTCTGCGTTAAGGGGGGAGGTTTCGTCGTAGCAGGCGTGGTTGCTTATTCCGTCCATTCCGAGAAGTCTGTGAATGGTTTTCGCTTCCACTCCGGTTGCTTCCATCATACGTTTGCTCGCTCTCCCGGTAGGCGCGCACAAAGCGGCTTTTTTGCCCCTGTTTTCAAGAATTTTAACGATACCTTTTATCAGCGTGGTCTTGCCCGTTCCCGGTCCGCCGCTGATTACGCTTACGCCGTTGTTAAACACGCTTTTTATCGCCGCTCTTTGGGTTACGTCTAAAATTACGTTCGTTTGCCGTTCGAAAACTTCGAGTTCTTTCACTACGTCGACGTCGTTTTTCTGAACGGTAAGGTTAAGTTTAATCAGTTTTGCCGCTATAAGATTTTCCGTGTTGTAATTCAGACTGCTAGCAACGAGAATTTGCCCGTCGACTTCTTCCTTTTTCAGATCGTACATACCGAAATAGCAGTTTTCCACTATGCTTTTGTCAAGATCTAGCAGTTTCGTCGCTTCGCTTATCACAGTTTTCTGCGGCAAACAAGTATGCCCGGCTCTTACCGAGCCGTCGCTCAGAACGTGTTTTATCCCTGCCGCTATTCTGAACTCGCTGTTGCGCGGAATACCGATATTGATAGCGATTTTGTCCGCTTTCACAAATCCGACGCCGTCTATGTCCGTGACGAGAACGTACGGGTTGGCTTTCAGTACGTCAACCGTACTGTCGCCGTATTTCCGATAAATTTTCAGCGCAAGGTTCATCGGTACGTCGTGTTTTTGCAAAAACAAAATGCTTTCTTTCATTCTTCGCGTATCTTCGTAACACGCGATAATTTCCATAAGTTTTTTTCTTCCTATACCGCTGACTTCGATCAGTCTTTCGGGTTGATTATCGAGTATATCGAGAGTTTCCGACCCGAATTTATCCACGATTTCTTTCGCAAGTTTTTCCCCTATTCCCTTAAAAAGTCCGCTCGACAGGTACTTCACAATGCCGTACGGGTCTTCGGGGCGTACGAATTCGACGTCCGTCACCGAAAATTGCTCGCCGTATTTGCGGTTATCCTTAAACTCGCCGCTGATTTTGAGCAGTTCTCCTTCGCTTATAGGCGGAAAAATGCCGACTGCAACGAAAACGTCGCTATCGGCATCGAAAAGTACTACGGTATAACCGTTTTCTTCGTTTGAATAAATTACTTCGGTAACTTTCCCTGTATACGTCATTTACTCAATAATTTTCTTATCTCCTCCGTCTTATCGGTCTGTTCCCACGCATAGGAAGACTTGCCGAAATGACCGTATTTTGCAGTATCGAAGTACTGCGGTCTGTTAAGTTTAAGTGCGGTAATAATCGCAAGCGGACGGAAATCGAACACTTTGCTTACGATTTTTTCGAGTTCGTCGTCGCCTACGACGCCGGTACCCGAAGTGTTGACATCTATGCTGACCGGGTTGGCTTTGCCAATTGCGTAAGCGACCTGAATTTCGCAAGTCTTGCACGCTCCTGCCGCAACCAAATTCTTAGCGACGTATCTTGCGTAATAAGTCGCGCTTCTGTCCACTTTCGTCGGGTCTTTTCCGCTGAAACAACCGCCGCCGTGGGGAATAAATCCGCCGTAGGTGTCGACGATTATCTTTCTGCCCGTCAGTCCGCTGTCACCTTTCGGTCCGCCGACGATAAATCTGCCCGTCGGGTTGATATAAAACTTCGTCTTTTCGTCGATGAGTCTTTCGTCGATCGTGGGAAGTATCACAAGACGTTTCATATCGCTTCTGAGCGTTTCCACGTCGACGTCGGGGTCGTGTTGCGTAGACAAAACCACGGTGTCCACTCTGAACGGGTTACCTTCCGCGTCGTATTCGACGGTAACTTGCGCCTTTCCGTCCGGACGAAGGTATTTTACCGTGCCGTTCTTTCTTACTTCCGTCAGTTTTTCGCAAAGTTTATGACTAAGAACGAGCGCAAGCGGCATATATTCGGGCGTTTCGCTGCCGGCGTAACCGAACATAAGTCCCTGATCTCCCGCGCCTATCGTGTCGAAAAGTTCTTCCGTCGTTTTATGCTCGATACTGTCGTTTACTCCGAGCGCAATGTCGGGGGACTGGGTGGTAACTCTACGTTCTATATGAACCGTTTCGTAGTTAAACCCGTACTCGTCTTTATCGTATCCTATCTTCTTTATCGTTTCTCTCGCAACGCCGTCGATATCTACTTTCGCTTTGGTCGTGATCTCGCCCATAACGAGTAAAAAGTCTTCGCAGCAGCAACATTCGCACGCTACTCTGGCGTTTTCGTCTTGCTCGAGTATTGCGTCGAGAACCGCGTCGCTCACCTGATCGCAAACCTTGTCGGGATGTCCTTCGGTTACGCTCTCGGACGTGAAAAATCTGTTCATTTCTTTCTCCTTAGGTGTAAAAAGGGCGCTATGCAATAGATTATTGATACCCAAACTACGCATTCGCCCTTTGTTCGTTATTATTTACCGTAAGCCGTTTTGCTTAACGAAACGTTTTTTCTTCGATACGAATTATTCGTTTTCGGTCACGGTATCTTCTTCGGCTTCGATGATTTCTTCGGTTTTGTCTTCGTCGAAGTTATCTTCCTTTATGTCCGCTTTGTCGTACAACGGGCTTTCGAGTTTTATGTTGGCATATCTCTTCATACCCGTTCCGGCAGGGATAAGTTTACCGATGATTACGTTTTCTTTCAAGCCGATAAGGTGGTCTCTCTTGCTCTTGATCGCCGCGTCGGTAAGCACTCTTGCGGTTTCCTGGAAGGACGCCGCCGACAAGAACGAGTCGGTCGCGAGCGCCGCTTTGCTGATACCGAGAAGTACTCTCATTGCGGTAGCCGGCATTCCGCCGTTTTCAAGCGCTTTTTCGTTCGCTTCTTCGAGCGTCGAGATGTCTACGAGTTCGTTAAGGATAAGGTCGGTGTCGTTCGGGTTCTTTACTCTGACTTTACGCAACATCTTTCTTACGATAACTTCGATGTGCTTGTCGTTGATGTGAACGCCGTTCGAACGGTATGCGTTCTGGATTTCTTTGATGATCATTTCCTGAACGCCGTTTACGCCTTTCGTTCTCAATACGTCGTGCGGATCTACGCTACCTACCCACAACGGGTCGCCCGCCGCAACGTCTTTGCCGTTCTCGACGAGAAGTTTTGCGCCGAAAGGTACTTTGTATTCGAAGGTCTTTTCTTCGCCTGCGATAAATACGGTACGATTGTTGCCTTCTTCTTTAACGCTGACTTTACCTTTAACGTCTGCAACGGACGCCTGACCCTTAGGTTTACGCGCTTCGACAAGTTCCACGACACGGGGAAGACCTTGCGTGATGTCCGCGCTGGACGCAACGCCGCCGGTGTGGAAGGTTCTCATCGTAAGCTGCGTTCCCGGTTCACCGATGGACTGCGCGGCAATGATACCTACGGCTTCGCCGATCTTAACGGGGTTCGTGCTTGCCATATTCGCTCCGTAGCACTTAGCGCATACGCCGCGTTTCGACTTACAGGTAAGTATGGTTCTTATCTTGACTTCGCCGTTTTCGCCAACCGCTTTAACGACTTCGCCCGCTTTTTCTTCTCTGATCATTTCGCCCGCGGCGACGATAACTTCGCCGGTTTCGGGGTTAACGATGTCTTCAACCGACGTTCTGCCGGTAATTCTTTCCGCAAGCCCTTCGATTTGCAGATTGTTCATATCGAACAACGCTCTTACGGGCATACCTTTCTTATCGCCGCAGTCTTCTTCGTTGATGATAACGTCCTGGCTGACGTCGACAAGACGACGGGTAAGATAACCGGAGTCTGCCGTCTTAAGTGCAGTATCCGCTCCGCCCTTTCTTGCGCCGTGCGAAGAAATGAAGTATTCCAAAACCGACAAACCTTCACGGAAGGAAGATTTAACCGGGATTTCGATGGTTTTACCGGTCGGGTCCGCCATAAGACCACGCATACCCGAAAGTTGCTTGATCTGTTGCATACTACCACGCGCGCCGGAGTCCGCCATCATCCAGATCGGGTTCGTTTTGTCGAAGTTTACGAAGTTTTGCTGCAAATCTCTGGATACTTCGTCCGTCGCGTCGCTCCAAACCTTAATAACCTGATTGTATCTTTCGTCTTCCGTCGCTCTGCCGCGCGCAAAATCTTTTTCGATCGCAAGAACTTTGTCTTCCGCTTTCTTAAGGATTTCTTGCTTGTTGCCCGGAATCTTCATATCGAATACGCTGGTCGTAATCGCTCCTACCGTCGAGTACTTGTATCCGAGAGCCTTAACCTTGTCAAGAACTTTGCTGACTTCGGTCGCGCCTTTCTTCTTGAAACACTTGTTGACGATTTCGCCCAAACCTTTCTTCTTGATAACGAACTGAATTTCGAGATCGAGTTGATCGAGCGGAGTTTTTCTTTCGATAAATCCAAGATCCTGCGGTATCGCTTCGTTGAATATTATCTTACCTACCGTGGTAACGATAAGTTTATGATACTTGACGCCGTCGATTTCCTTCGTCATTCTTACGCGGATCCAATCCTGAAGTTTGACGTTGTGTAATTGATACGCCATCTTCGCTTCGTCGGTGTCTTTGAACGTTCTTAAACGAGCGATTTCTTCGGGATCGGTGGGTTTGTCGGTCTTTTCAAACGTAAGATAGTAAGAACCGAGTACCATATCCTGCGTAGGCGTAACGATAGAGTTACCGTCGCTCAGTTTCAGAATGTTGTTGCTGGCGAGCATAAGTATTCTCGCTTCCGCTTGCGCTTCGATGCTGAGCGGTACGTGTACCGCCATCTGGTCGCCGTCGAAGTCCGCGTTGAACGCCGTACATGCGAGCGGGTGAAGTTTAATCGCTCTGCCTTCTACGAGTACCGGCTCGAACGCCTGAATACCCAGTCTGTGCAGCGTAGGCGCACGGTTGAGAAGTACCGGGTGATCCTTGATTACTTCTTCGAGTACGTCCCATACTTCGGGTCTGACTCTGTCTACCGCGCGTTTCGCGCTCTTAATGTTGTGGCAAATTTCTTTTTCCTGAAGTTTTTGATATACGAACGGCTTGAACAGTTCGAGAGCCATTTCCTTAGGAAGACCGCACTGGTACATCTTAAGTTCCGGTCCTACGACGATAACCGAACGTCCGGAATAGTCGACACGTTTTCCGAGAAGGTTCTGACGGAAACGACCGTTTTTACCTCTGAGGAATTCGCTGAGGCACTTAAGTTGTCTGTTTCCCGCGCCCGTGATGGGTTTGCCGTGTCTGCCGTTATCGATAAGTGCGTCAACCGCTTCCTGCAACATTCTCTTTTCGTTGCGGACGACGATTTCCGGCGCGCCGCCTTCGATCATCTTCTTAAGACGGTTGTTACGGTTGATTACCCTTCTGTAAAGTTCGTTCAGGTCGCTTGCCGCAAATCTGCCGCCGTCGAGCGGTACCATAGGACGAAGATCCGGGGGAAGTACCGGAATAACGTCCATAACCATCCATTCGGGTTTGTTGCCCGATTTGTAGAAGGCTTCTACGATTTCCAGTCTTTTCGCTATTTTTACGCGCTTCAGACTCTCTTCTTTCTCCTGAGCGAGTTGCGCTTTGAGTTCTTCTCTTTCCTTTGCTACGTCGATTTCCTGAAGAAGGATTTTCAGACTTTCCGCACCCATTCCCACTACGCAACAGTTGGGTCCGAATTCTTCCACCGCTTTGCGGTATTCTTCGTCTTTGATTACCTGCTTCTTGAAAAAGTTCGTTCTGCCGGGATCGAGCACTACCATCGCTCCGAAGTAGATTACTTGCTCTACCTGTTTGGGGCTCATATTAAGAATAGTGCTTATTCTGCTCGGAACGCCGCGGAAGTACCAGATGTGCGTAACCGGCGCGGCAAGTTCGATATGTCCCATTCTTTCTCTGCGGACTTTCGATTTGGTAAGTTCTACGCCGCACTTGTCGCAAGTAACGCCCTTGTATCTTACTCTCTTATACTTTCCGCAGTGACATTCGTAGTCTTTGGTAGGTCCGAAAATTCTTTCGCAGAACAAACCGTCTCTTTCGGGTTTTTGGGTTCTGTAATTGATGGTTTCGGGCTTCGTAACTTCGCCGTGCGACCATTCTCTTATCTTTTCGGGTGACGCTATGCTTATTTGTATCGAATCAAAATTGTTAATTTCTACCATATCTCACCTCTTATATATCGTTGTCGTCGAAGGTGCTGTTGAGAATGTCTTCGTCTTTCATTCCGCTGTCGTCTACTTCTTCCGCACCCATAATGTCTTTGAGGTCGATTTCGTCGTCGTCTTCGTCGTCGAAATCTTTCTTCGCCGCGTCCATAAACTCGCTTCCGTCGCCGAGAATATCGTTAAGATCGTATTCGTTTTGCGCAAGTCCGCTTCCGCCGAGAATATCGCCGTAGTCGGTCATACCGCCAAGTCCGAGCGTATCGTCGTCGTCGTAAAGTTTGTCTTTTTCGAGTTCGTCTTTCGCTTCTTTTTCATCGAACAAGTCGACTTCCTGAATTTCTTCCTTAACGGGACGAATGGGTCTGTCGAGTTCTCTGTCGTCGTCGTAAGTTTCGGGCAAGTTGATTTCTTCGTCGTCGTCGGTAAACAGTTTTACTTCGAGTCCCAAAGACTGAATTTCTTTCTTCAATACCTTGAACGCTTCGGGAATTCCCGGTTCGGTCGTAACGTTGGCTTTGATTATGCTGTCGAACACTTTCTGTCTGCCGACGATATCGTCCGACTTAACGGTAAGAACTTCCTGAAGGATATGGCTTGCGCCGTACGCTTCGAGCGCCCAAACTTCCATTTCACCGAAACGCTGTCCGCCGAATTGCGCTTTACCGCCGAGAGGCTGTTGCGTAACGAGGCTGTAAGGACCGGTGCTTCTCGCGTGGATTTTGTCGTCGACGAGGTGGTTAAGTTTAAGCATATACATATAACCGACGGTAACTTCGTTTTCAAACGGTTCGCCCGTTCTGCCGTCGTAAAGTTGTACCTTGCCGTCTACGTAAGTGTTGCCGTTTGCGTCGACTTTGGCAAGACCGTTTTGCATAAACAGTTCTTTGATGTCGTTTTCCGTCGCGCCGTCGAATACCGGGGTCGCAACTTTTATACCGAGCAGTTTCGCTACCAAACCGAGGTGAACTTCGAGAACCTGTCCGATGTTCATACGCGAAGGAACGCCGAGCGGGTTAAGTACGATCTGCAAAGGCGTGCCGTCCGCAAGGAAAGGCATATCTTCTTTGGGAAGAACTCTGGAAATAACACCCTTGTTACCGTGACGGCCTGCCATCTTGTCGCCGACGGAGATTTTACGTTTTTGCGCAATGTAAACTCTGATGAGTTTGTTTACGCCGGGGTCGAGTTCGTCTTTATTCTCTCTCGTGAGAATTTTAACGCCTACTACGATACCGCCGCAACCGTGAGGTACTTTCAACGATACGTCACGAACTTCTCTCGATTTTTCACCGAAGATCGCTCTCAAAAGTCTTTCTTCGGGGGTGAGTTCGGTTTCGCCCTTAGGCGTAACTTTACCTACGAGATAATCGCCGCTCTTGACTTCCGAACCGATCATTACGATACCTTCTTCGTCAAGGTTCTTAAGCAAATCGTCGCTTACGTTCGGGATATCTCTCGTGATGTTTTCTTCGCCGAGTTTGGTATCTCTCGCTTCGAGTTCGTACTCTTCTATATGGATAGTGGTGAATACGTCGTGCTTAACGAGTTCTTCGCTGATAAGGATAGCGTCTTCGTAGTTATAACCTTCCCACGTCATAAAGCCGATGAGAATGTTGCGTCCGAGAGCAAGTTCTCCGTCTTTGGTAGCCGGTCCGTCGCTCAGCACGTCGCCTTTAAGCACTCTGTCGTGTTTGCTTACGATGGGTTTCTGGTTTACGCAGGTATCCTGGTTACTTCTCTTGAACTTGAGAAGTTCGTATACGTCTTCGCCGCCTTCGTCCGCGGTGATTACGATTTCGTCTGCGGTAACGGACTTAACCACACCGCTTCTCTTCGCTATTACGCAAACGCCGCTGTCGTACGCGACTTTGTGTTCCATGCCCGTACCTACGATAGGCGCTTCGGGTCTTAACAGCGGTACTGCCTGACGTTGCATGTTACTTCCCATAAGAGCACGGTTCGCGTCGTCGTTTTCAAGGAACGGGATAAGGCTTGCCGCAACGGATACGAGTTGTTTCGGGTCAACGTCCATATAATCTACTTTGTCGGACGGATATTCTTTAATATCGTCGCGATAACGGCAGGTTACACGCGGTTTCACGAATCTGCTGTTTTCGTCGAGTTCTTCGTTTGCCTGAGCGACTACGTATTTATCTTCTTCGTCCGCGGTAAGATAACTTACTTCGTCGGTAACGACGTGCGTAACTTTGTCAACCTTGCGGTACGGCGCTTCGATAAAGCCGTATTCGTTGATTTTCGCATAAGAACTGAGCGAGGTGATAAGACCGATGTTCTGTCCTTCAGGCGTTTCTATCGGGCACATTCTGCCGTAGTGCGAGTGGTGAACGTCACGAACTTCGAAGCCCGCTCTGTCACGGTTAAGTCCGCCGGGTCCGAGTGCGGAAAGTTTACGCTTGTGGGTAAGTTCCGCTATCGGGTTGGGCTGGTCCATAAACTGGGACAACTGGCTGCTTCCGAAGAATTCGCGTATCGCGCTGGATACGGGTCTTATATTGATAAGGGACTGCGGAGTAACTTCCGACGGGTCCTGAACGATGCTCATTCTTTCTTTGACTACTCTTTCGAGTCTTGCGATACCGATACGGAACTGATTGTGCAGCAATTCTCCTACCGAACGAACTCTTCTGTTGGAAAGGTGGTCGATGTCGTCCGTGGGATAGAAACCGTAACGCATAGACAGGTTGTAGTTTATCGACGCGACGATATCGTCGAGCGTGATGTGCGTAACGACGAGATCTTCTTTAGCCGCAACGAGCGCAGCCTTAAGCGCCGCTTCGTCGTCGGCGTAATTTTCGAGAATAGCCGTAAGAGCGGGGTAATAAACCTTTTCTCTGATGCCGATTTCCTTAGGATCGAAAGAAACGAACGCTCCGAGATCGACTACGTTGTTACCGATGATTTTGAACTCTTTGTCTTTTTCGTCTTCGGCGTTGTCTTTTTCGGTGGAAACGTAAACCACGTTTATTCCGGCGTTCTGAATGGCTTTCGCTTTTTCGTCGTCGATGAATTCGCCCGCTTCGGCAATGATTTCGCCGTCCGGAGAAATCGCGTCACGGGTAAGCGTTCTGCCGAAAATTCTCGATTCGATGGAAAGTTTTTTGTTGTATTTATATCTTCCGACGTGATGGATATCGTAACGACGGGAGTCGTAGAAAGTGTTTCTGATAAGAATTTCCACGCCGTTGTCGGTGGGAGTTTCACCGGGTTTCATACGACGATACAGTTCGTATTTGGCAAGTTGCATCGTGTTGGTGTCGGCGTCTTTGTTGGCGGTAGCGACGATCATCGGGTCGTTGTCGAACAGTTCGAACAATTCTTCGTTGGTGCCGTAACCGAGCGCGCGGAGAAGACAGGTAGCCGTGATTTTACGGTTTTTGTCTACCCTTACGGAAAGCACGTTGCTTGCGTCCTGCTCGAATTCGAGCCAAGCGCCTCTGGTCGGTATAACCGTGGTGTTGTAGCGTTGAACGCCGTTTTTGTCGGTTTCGGCTACGGTATAAACGCCCGGGCTTCTGACAAGTTGGCTGACAACGACTCTTTCCGCGCCGTTGATGATAAACGTACCTTTGTCGGTCATCTTCGGGATATCCCCCATAAAGATGTTCTTTTCCTGCATTACGCCCGTGTCCTTAAACGTAAGTCTGACGGTAACGTGAAGCGGAAACGTATAGGTAGCGTCTCTTTCCTTACATTCGTCGATGGTGTACTTGCAGGGACCGTCGGTCGTATGGTTAAGGAATTCGAGTTCGAACTTGCCGCTGTAATCGGTAATGGGCGAAAAATCTTCGAAAACTTCTCTTATTCCGTCGCGAACGAACGCGTCGTAAGATTCTTTCTGGACTTCGATAAGATAAGGCATATCGAGAATGGGCTTAATCTTGGAAAACGTCCATCTTTCGGTTTTGCCGCACATAACCTTGTGAATTCTTTGAGACATCGCATTGCTCCTTATAAAAAAATTCTTTCAAACGCACTTTTTCTTCGTAAAAAGTTCGATTTTATGCCAAAACACGCACATCACCCCTATCCCCGAAATTTCCATTTCCGAGAGTAAGGGTATAATTATGCATAATATTTAAGCATTGTAGCATTATACAGCAATAGTCAAGCGAAGTCAAACGATTTTGCCTAAAATATATAAAAATATTTTTATTCGAGAAAAATTGCCTGTTGACAAAAAAATAACCGCGTGCTACTATGGTTGAAGACGAAGATGCGTTTTTTTACGCAACGTAATACAAGGAGCGAACGATGGAAGAGAACGAAAACAAGGTTATCGAACAGCCTGCGTGCGAATGCGCCTGCAAGAAAAAGGCGGGCAAAAAAGAGAAAGAACCTTCCCCTTTTGCGGGAATCAAAGATCAAAAAGGATTAAAAGCGAAGATTAAGTTCTTCTTCGAAGTACTCGATAAGTACCCCACCGTCAAACAAGCGGTTTTGTTCCTTTTGTTCAGTTTTATCTGCGGCGCGACGCAAATGATCATCACTTTTGCTTTGCCTGCGATACTCAGAGCGATAAGCCCCGAAAAAATGGGCACCGGCACCGGTCTGGACTTCTTCGTGTTCTTCTACAAAGAACCCGGTATGGGCGAGTTCATAGGCTTCCTCGTCGGTTCTATCTGGGGACAAACGCTTACGTTTATTCTTAACCGCAAAAAGACGTTCAACGTACCCGATCACGTCGTGTTCAGAGCGATCGCCTACACCGTTATGGCAATCCTGATCATCATAATGCAGACGGCAATCGGCGGCGGCATATCCACCGGATTCAAGAACGCGTTCCCGAACGCAAGCGACAGTCTGATCTTCCTGTACAACCTTATCGGACAACTCGTAGCCGGTATCGCCGCACTCGTGGTAAGTTTCCTCGGCAACAAGTTCTTCGTAATGCGTCAATGGAAATCCAAAAAACCTGCCGTCGAAACGGCGGAAGGCGAAGCGCAGGCGGCTGCCTCCGAAGCGGAAGAAAGCGACAAAGAATAATTTATGCGATTAGACAAGTTTCTTAAAGTTGCGCGTATAATAAAACGCCGTACCGTCGCGAACGAGGCGTGCAGTCACGACCGAGTGAGCGTAAACGGGAAGGACGCCAAGCCGTCCAAAGACGTTAAGGTCGGCGACGTGGTATGCGTCGGGTTCGGCGACAACAAACTCACGTTTCGGGTGCTGGAAGTTCCGGAAGGCAACGTTCCCAAAAACGGCAGCGGTATGCTGTACGAAATAATCGAATAAACCAAAGATAAGAACCGCCTCGTTGTTTTACGGCGGTTCTTTCGTATAAAACGTAAAAAGGAGATATCGGCATGTTCGACGTAATTATCGCCGCAAACGGCAAAGGCACGAGAGCAAACACGGACAAACTCGCCGCGTCCTTAGGACAAAGCACCGTTTTATCGCATACGATAAACGCTTTCCGTTATCTTAACTGCGTGGACAAAATCATTCTCGTAAGCGACGTGGATTACGACTTTCCGTCGGTGACGAAAGTAAGCGGCGGCGCGACCCGCGCGGAGTCGGTAAAAAACGGGCTTAGAGCGTCTACGAGCGAATACGTCCTCATTCACGACGGGGCGCGCCCGTTCGTCACGCGCGACCTTATATTAAAGATTATGTCGGATACCGTCACTTACGGTTCTTCCGTCCCCTTTACTCCCGTCACGGACAGTCTGAGAAAAGTCGAAAACGGCGTCGTAACCGTAGCCGACAGACGGGACTATTTTACGGTACAAACGCCGCAGGGATATCTTAGGGAAGAGATAACCGCCGCTTACGAAAAAGCGAACGAAACCGCCCTTTCTTTCGACGAGAGCGAATTGTTTTCCCGTTACGTCCGTCCGGCGCACTACACGCAGGGCGAACCGACGAACAAAAAAATAACGTCCCCTTTCGACGTGTTCGGTTACAATATGCGCACGGGAACGGGTTTCGACGTGCATCGCTACGAAGAAAACGGCAAACCCCTCGTTTTGGGCGGAATCAAAGTCCCGTTCGATAAAGGCGTATCCGCTCACAGTGACGGCGACGCGGTAATTCACGCCGTTATGGACGCACTTCTTACCGCGGCCGACAAGCCCGATATAGGCGTGCTTTTCCCCGACGACGACCCCGCTTACGAGAACGCCGACAGCGCGGATCTTTTAACGAAAGTAAAGACCATCCTTACCGACAAAAATCTGCATATAAACAATATTTCCGTAACGATTATAGCGCAATCGCCAAAACTGAAAAACTTCCTTCCCCTGATGCAAAAACGTATGGAAGAAATACTGTGCCTTGACCGCGGAACGGTTTCCCTGTCCGCTACCACTACGGAAAAACTCGGAATTATCGGCGAAAACAAAGCGGTAGCGGCGTTCGCCGCGGTTTCCGTTTATTAAACCGACTAAAAAACGAACTTACGAATTCGTCGCCTGCGTTTCTACGGATACGCAGGTTTTTTCAATTTGAATCTTTTTCCACTTCTTGACTTGCACCGCGTACAAAATAACTCCGACGAGCCCTGCGAGAGTTTCGCTCACCGGGAAGGAAATCCAAGTGTAATCGAGCCCGATAAAGGAGAACGCCCAAAACACGGGAACGAGCAAGAAAATCTGCCTCGTCAGCGAAAGCATAAGACTGGTAAAGCCTTTGCCTATCGACTGGAAAAATACCGGCATAGTCAGCGAAAACACCGCCGAGATAAAACTGCTGCCTATTATCGGAAACGCTTTCTTCCCTATCGATATAACTTCCGGCGACGTGGAGAACAGCCTTGCGAGCGGTTCGGGTATGGCAATGAAACACACCATTCCCACTACCATAAACGCCGCGGATATTATTACCGTATCCTTAATCGTTTTTCTGCAACGAACGAAGTTTTCCTGAGAGTAGTTAAAACTAAGCGCCGGCACGATACAGGTATGCAGACCGAAAAGCGGAATAAAGAAGAAACTCTGCATTTTGTAGTACAGTCCGAGCACGGTAACCGCCGCGTCGGAAAATCCGGACAAAATAAGGTTGAGCAAAACGATGTACACGGTATACAACGCCTGCATAGCGATGTTGGAGTAGCCGAGTTTATAAATCTGCTTGACGTAATGCCACATTTCTTTCGGTTTCGGCGGTTTACGGAAACCCTTAACCCCGGTTATGATAGCCGAAACTATCTGTCCCGCTATCGTGGCGTACGCCGCTCCGGCAACGCCGAGTTCGGGGAAAAAGCCTATACCGAAAATTAAAAGCGGGTCAAAAACGATGTTTATCGCCGCGCCCGCGATTTGCGCTATCATAGGCACGATCATATTGCCGTGCGCCTGATGAACCTTTGAAAAATTCCCTTCAAGAAACGTACCTATACTGCCCACGCAGACTATCATACCGTAAACGTACGCGCCGTCTATCGCGCCTTGCTCGTTGGCGGTAGTCTTGATGTACGGTTTCATTATAAGTACGGAAACGACGGCGAAAATCGCCCAGGAAATCAAGGATAAAACGAACCCCGTGCCTGCCGCCTTGTCCGCTTTTTCGGCTTGGTCGCACGCGTACTTTTTCGCCATATAGGTGTTTACGCCTACGCCGGTACCCACCGCCACCGCGATAATGATAAGTTGCAACGGATAAATTACGGTCACCGCGGTGAGCGCGTCGTCCGAATATCTTCCTACGAAGAAACTGTCTACTATGTTGTATAACGCCTGTATTAACTGGGCAAGCATTACGGGCGGTGCGATTTTAAGCAACATTTTGCCGATCTTCGTCCGCCCGAAAAGTTCTTGCTCGGATATCTGTCCTTTCATCAAAGCACCTCTTTTGCGTACTTTTGCTTTACCTTATATCGGATTCTTCGCTCATCGCTTTAGACAATCCGTCGTTGAATTCTTCGAGTAGTTCGACAAGCAACCATATCTTGTCTTCCTCTAGTCCGTCTTTCGCCTTTTCTTCCAAAGCGGAAACCGCGTTAAGCACCGGATAAGCGTATTCTTTGCCTTTCGCCGTCAAAACAAACGCTTTTTCTCTTCCTTTGGACAAACTCTTGTCCACTTCGATATATCCGTTGTTTTTCATAGCGGAAAAAACGTTGTGCATAGTCTGCCTTGGCAAAAGAAAATCGTCGCATATTTTTTTCTGCGTGCAACTCCCCTCTTCGGCTATCGTGTACATAACGAGAAGTTCGTTATAACTGACGGACTTGTTCTTCGCCCACTTTGCGTACGCGCCCTTATAGCGTATTATTTCCTTGCTCAGTTTCGACAGCGCGTTACCCGTTTTTTCCATCTCTTTTTTTCCTTTCTTTTAATCCCAAACGGGATTATAGAGCCGACAAAAGGTTTTGTCAACAGTTATTTACAAGATTGTCGATAATAAATTTTTAGTAAAAGCGCGCGCCGTTCGCATAGAAAAAAGCGGTGAAAAAAGCGTTGCGAAATAAAGGAAAACGCCGTAAAAAACTTTCGTTCTTTGCGGCGTTTTGCATTGTCTTTCGACCTATAAAAGCGTTTTAGTTCATATCGTATTCGGGTTCGCAAGTCATACGGATACCGAGTTTGCGGAGAGTCTGCATTTCATTTTCTTCCAGCATTACGGTACTGTGCGCTTCGCAACCGTTAAGAATATCGAGATGTTTCATTATTTCCGCTATGGTGGTGTTCATAGGGATACTTACCGCCAGAGCGACGAGCACGTCGTTAAGGTTAAGGGCGTAGCGTTTGTCTTTTAGGGTGTCTTTTTTCAGACTTTGGATAGGTTCTATTACCCACGGAGAAAGCAGAAGTTGTTTTTGACCGACGTTGACGTATTTTTTCATCGCGTTTACTACGCCCGCCGCGGCGGCGTCCATCGCTTCGCCGTTTCTTCCCCTTACTATCGAGCCGTCGGGAAGTTGGAGCGCGCAAGCCGGGCATTTGCGGTCTTTTTGCTTTTTCAAAGCGGCGTCAACCACTTTTCTGTCCGCGGTGGTCAGTCCCTGACTCGACATAAGCATTTCCGCTCTTTGCACGGTTTCTTTCGACGCTCTGCCTTGTTTGTAGTCGCAAAGGGTCTGATAATAACGTCTGATTATTTCCTGTCTGCTCGCTTCTCTTACCACTTCGTCGTCGATTATGGCGTAGCCTATCATATTAACGCCCATATCGGTAGGCGATTTGTAGACGTCTTCGCCCAAAATGCGTTTCAAAATGTTCTTAACGACCGGGAAAACGGCTATATCGCGGTTGTAATTAACCGTGCTTACGCCGTATGCGTCGAGATGGAACGAGTCTATCATATTAAAGTCCTGCAAATCCGCCGTAGCCGCTTCGTACGCAACGTTTACCGGGTGCGACAAGGGCAAGTTCCATACCGGGAAAGACTCATACTTGGCGTATCCCGCCTTAACTCCCCTTTTGTACTCGTGATAAATCTGCGACAGGCAGGTGGCGAGTTTGCCGCTGCCCGGTCCGGGTGCGGTAACGACTACGAGCGGTCTGGTTGTTTCTATATACGGGTTTGCTCCGTAGCCTTCGTCGCTCACGATCGTGTCTACGTCCGACGGATAACCTTTGGTCAGTCTATGGATATAGACTTTTTCGCCCATTCTTTCGAGTTTGTTGCGGAAAAGTTCGGCGGCTCTCTGTCCGCTGTATTGCGTGATTACTATGCTGCTGACGTAAATGCCTATGCCGCGGAGATTTCCCACCAAACGAAGAAGGTCGGCGTCGTAAGTAATTCCGAAATCCGCTCTTCTTTTGTTCTGTTCGAGCGCGGGCGCGCTGATACAGAATATAACTTCGAGTTTGTCCTTAAGCGTAAGGAGCATTTTCGTCTTTACGTTGGGGTCGAACCCGGGGAGAATTCTCGCCGCGTGCAAATCGTCGAAAAGTTTACCCCCGAATTCGAGATAAACTTTGTCGAAACGATTGATACGCTCGGTGATTTTTTCCGCTTGTTTGGCAATATACGCGGCGTTGTCAAAACCTATTTTCATTTGTTCCATCGGCTTTTATTCGCTTATACCAAACCTTGCGCCATCATAGCGTTGGCTACTTTCAGGAAACCTGCGATGTTCGCGCCTGCGACGAGATTTCCTTCCATTCCGTATTCTTTTGCGGCGGAACTGATGTTGGCGTAAATATTTTCCATAATGCCTTTGAGTTTGGCGTCGACTTCTTCGAACGTCCAACTGTATCTCGCGCTGTTCTGGCACATTTCGAGCGCGCTGGTCGCTACGCCGCCGGCGTTCGCCGCCTTAGCGGGTCCGAAGAAAATACCGTTCGATTGGAATACTTCGATCGCGTCGGGCGTGGAAGGCATATTCGCGCCTTCGCATACGCATTTAACGCCGTTCTTGACGAGAAGACGCGCGCTTTCTTCGTTGATTTCGTTCTGCGTAGCGCAGGGAAGAGCGATATCGCACTTGATTCCCCAAATTCCGCTGCAGCCTTCGTGATATTCCGCTTCGGGGTGAGTAACGACGTATTCTTTGATTCTCTTTCTTTCGACTTCCTTGATTTGCTTGATGCAAGCGAGATCAACGCCGTTTTTGTCGTAGATATAACCGTTGCTGTCGCTCATAGCAACGACTTTCGCGCCGTATTCCGTCGCTTTCTGATTAGCGTAGATAGCGACGTTGCCGCTGCCGGAGATTACTACGGTTTTGCCTTTCATACTGTCGCCGTGGTCCTTAAGAAGGGCTTCGGTGAAGTAGCAAAGACCGAAACCGGTCGCTTCGGTACGAGCAAGGCTTCCGCCGTAGGTAAGACCTTTGCCGGTAAGAACGCCTTCGTATTTGTTGGTTATTCTCTTGTATTGTCCGTAAAGGAAACCGATTTCTCTTCCGCCTACGCCGATGTCCCCTGCCGGTACGTCAACGTCCGCTCCGATGTATTTGCTGAGTTCCGTCATAAAACTCTGGCAGAAACGCATTACTTCCATATCCGACTTGCCGTGCGGATCGAAGTCGCTGCCGCCCTTGCCGCCGCCGATGGGAAGACCGGTAAGAGAGTTTTTGAAAATTTGTTCGAAACCTAAGAATTTGATAATTCCTTCGTAAACCGACGGGTGGAAACGAAGGCCGCCCTTGTAAGGTCCGATCGCACTGTTAAACTGAATACGGAAACCGCGGTTTATCTGCACTTTGCCGTTGTCGTCTACCCACGGTACGCGGAATTTGATAATTCTTTCCGGTTCTACTATGCTCGCCATAATCCCTCTTTCGATGAATTCGGGATGTCTGTCGATTACGGGTTCGAGAGATTCGAGAACTTCTATTACCGCTTGATGAAATTCGGGTTCGTTCGGATTTCTTTTTTTCACGTTTTCGTAAATTTCGATAAGCGCTTGATTTTTGAGTTTCATATTTACCTTTCTCCTTTTGTTTTTCTTTTGCGCGTCGCATACGCGCACGCAAACTTAACATTTGTCTAGTATGATACCATTACGGGCGCGCGCTTGTCAAATTTATATAAAAATTTTTCCGCTTCCGCTATAAAAAATTTGCCGCTTTTCTCCGAAAAACACTCTTCGGATTTTCGTTTTATCCGCTCTCCGCTTGCAAAGAAAACGCTTTTTAATCGTTCGTCTTTTTGTCTGAATCGGCGTTTTGGAATTCCGTTTTTATGCTTTCGGGTTTCTTTTTCTTGCTAAACAAGTTAAACTCACACGACTGGAAACCTCTTACGGATTTACTTTTCAGTTTGTCCGCGGCGATAAAAAGGGGCGTGCCGAGAGCGTAAACGAACACGCTTTGAGTAAGCAGAAGGGACGCCATATTGAGTGCGTAGCCGCTTTCGAAATCGAACAAAAGCCACATTGCCGGCAGGATAAAAGCGTTGAGCAATACCGGCGGAAGACCGCCTAAAACGATTTTAAGCGGTTTGTTTTTTACCTTTTTCCCCACGATATAAGTAAGGACGCCGGCGACAAGAGTCACACACGAGCCGATTATTATATCGTAAAAACCGAACGGCGAGCCGATATTCGACAGAATACAACCTATAAAAAGGGCGGGGATCGCTTCCGGGTACAGCAAGGGCAAAATCGTCAGCGCTTCCCCTATTCTCACCTGAAAAATACCGTAAGCAAGGGGCATACACGCATAAGTAAGCGCGACGTAAAGCGCGCAGATAACCGCCGAACGGGCAATAAGTAAAGTTTTGGAGTTTCTCAAAATTAAAATACCTCGGTTTTTTTATATATGAAGTGTTTTCCGAAAACCTTCATCGGCGACATGTTAGCACCGCCGCGCGCCGTTGTCAAGCGGAAAACCCGTTCTTAAACAAAGGTTTTACCGACGGAAAAGACCGCAAAAGTCGCGCAAAAATATATGCGGTTGACATTTTTCGGAATTGTGGCATAATTAAACGTAGGGGGAAACGGAGGTTATTATGAAAAAGAAACTGTTTATCGTCGTTTCGGTGATAATCGCAACAATGATTATTGCGGCGGTTTTCGTGGCGTGTACGCCCGAAAAACTCGAAAAAATCGTAGGAACGTACGAACTTACGATCGACACCTACACGCAGTACGAACAAGAAACCGTGGACAGAATGAAGGAATACGGCAAAGAGTCCTATCTCGTGGTTACCGGCGAAAAATACGGTTATTACGTTTACAAAGACAAAGACACCCCGGCTTACGCCGTCGTCGTGGGTATGGAATATTCCAAAAACGACGAAGGCAAAGTCACTTCGGTTTCTTACTGGACCGAAGTCGGCGACAAAAAGCGCACTCTTAACGTGGATTCCAAAAACGAGATATCCCTTATCTCGCGTTGGCCTTCGGCAAGCAAACTCATCGACGCGTACGAAACGCAGTACAAGAAAGTCAGCGACAAAACCGACTTATCTCACGTAAAAACCGTTTACGGCGATATTCGCGTTTTCGACTTCAACGTATTGCAGTACGACTCGCTTTTCTGCGAAGAACTCGGCAACGGGCTGCAAAAGAACTACAGTTTATACGTCTACGACTACTACGACGTAGACGCCGCGGCGAAAACCGCTACCCGTTATTACGCTCTCAAATCGGATAAAAAACCGGTTACGGTAGAAAATCTCAAAGTCAGTTTCGTAAGAAACGAAGAAAACGACAAACCGATCAAGATGATTATCGGAGAAAACGAATATTCGCTGGAAAACGGCACGCCGCAAAGACAGGTCGTAGTCGACGTGGACGGCGTACAGGCGGACGAAACGCTGTCGCTTTCCTGGATGAACTATCTCCTGCTTAAAAAATCCGATTACGAAACTTACTTCAACGGTTTAATCTCGGAATACGAAAAATCTCTCGTTCCCGAAACCGAAGAACCCGAACAAGGCGAAGAACAAACCGAGCAGGAATAATTAACGAAAAGTTACCGAAAAAAAATCGCATTCCCGAAAGAGAGTGCGATTTTTTTTCGATTTAATCGGACGTACGGTTATTTTTTAATTCTGGTCGCGCATTTTGCGTTCATCATTACGTCGTTTACGAGTATGCTGGTCGCTCCGCAGTAACCGTCGGAGTTGTAGATACAGGTTGCGTCGCACTTAACCGCGCTCGGAGCGTCGCTTAAAAGTTCGTCCGCGGCTTCGAGTTCTCGAAAGGTTTGTTCGAGCGCGCCGCCGGCGCGTTTTATTTTGCTTTCGCATACGCCTTTATCGTTTATACCGATTACACCGGCGTTGCAATGGCATTTTAAGTTATGTTGACAATTACTCGTGGTACATTTAAGTTGCATCATAGCGTTTTTTCTCCTTTTACGCTCGTAGTATCTTTATTCCGTCGAGTTTTATTCATTTGACAAAAAACGGTTTTTTTAATATAATCGTTGTTAATCGAATAAATTCAGGGAGAGGCGGTAAAAAATGAAAGTTATACTCTTACAAGACGTTAAACCCATAGGGAAGAAAGGTGACATTGCCGAAGTAAACGACGGATACGCTAAAAACTATCTTATTCCTAAAAAAATGGCGCAGATGGCGACCAAAGACGCACAAAACGAACGCAAACAGAAAATAGCCAACGAAGAAAAGCGCAAAGCGGAAGAAAAAGCGGAAGCGCTCGCTTTACACGCTAAACTGAACGGCATTGCGGTTAAAGTTCCCGTAAGATGTTTCGAAGGAAAAATGTACGGCAGCGTAACCACCGCGGACGTGGCGGACGCGCTCGGCAAACTCGGTTATACCGTAGACAAAAAGAAGATCACGGTTCCTTCCGGCATTAAAAACGTAGGCGAATACGACGCGGAAGTATGGTGCTATAAAGAAACCGTGGCGAAAATCAAAATCGCCGTCGTTGCGGAATAATCCTTATTTTTCTACGAAAAAGCGACCCGTAAAAATCGGGTCGTTTTTTATACCGTTTTTTTCTATTCTTATAACAGTATGAAATATTTACAAAAACGCGATTATGCGTTATAATTGTATGCAAATGAAGAAAAAAACAACTATAGCGATACTATTTGCGATAATTACGGTTATTTCCACGCTTACCGCTACGGCTTGTTCGGACGGCAAACTTCCGTCCGACCTCGTAATCAAGGCAGAAGACGTGACGGGTGCGCCGAGCGGCGAATATTATCTTCCCTACGAAATAGAAAAATACAACGAATACTCACGGGAGTACGACTTGTCGATAAGCGTACACGTTTACGAAGTGCCATCGAACGCGTCCGTCGTCGTAAACAACAATCGTACCATTCAAGTAGAAAAAGAGCATACCTACGCGGTCGTGGTCAGAGTGGACGGCAAGGTAGACAGCAAGCAAAAAACTTTCTTCGTCGAAGCGGAAAAAGGCAACCGTACCATCACGTTTATGCACGACAAAAACGACGTGGTGAAGTCCTTTACCCTGCCCTACGGCGGCAGTCTGGATTATTCGCAAATACCCGAACTCGAAGATCGTTATCCTTCGTCCGACGAAGGACATTACACCGTTATACTTTCCAAACGCTGGGTCGTGTACGAAGAAAAGGACGTTCCTCGCGCGCTTACGGCGGAAGATCTGACGAACGTAACCGAAAACATACCCGTTTACAGCGATTACGAGTACGAAACGATAGCCAAAAAGTTTACTATGAAGTTCGATTCGGACGGCGGAAGCAAAATAGCGGATTTTAACGGCGACGCAGACAGCGTCGCGCCTATGCCGACGGAAAAACCGATAAAAACAGGTTACACTTTCGTCGGGTGGTTCGACGACGAGAAAAGAACGGTTTTTCACGACTGGAAATCCGGCGAAAAAATGACTAAAGACGTCACCCTTTACGCAAAATTCGTCAAAAACACCGTTTCTCCCACTCCCGACGGGTATTTCACTTATACCTTGAAAGAAGACGACTACGGCAACGAATATTACGAAATCGCCGCCCGCGACAGAGATATATTGAGCGGAAATCTCGTTCTTCCCAACAATCACGACGGTTTGCCCGTAAGGGATATGACGGAAAAAGCCTTTGAAAAAACTTCGGTTACGAGCGTGGTTATTCCCGATATTTATATGCTGAAAAATCAGCGCGCGTTTGCCGAATGTAAGGTCCTTACCGAAGTAACATTCGAAGAAAACGCCGTGGCGGATAATCTCGCGTCAAAGTTTTTCTATCAGTGCGTCGCTCTCCGCTCGGTTAATCTTCCGAAAAACATACTTATTATCCGCAACGAAGCGTTCCGTAACTGTCTGTCCCTTACCGAAATAACCCTGCCCGAATCCCTGCAATCCATAAGCGGATACGCTTTCGCCGGGTGCGTTTCCCTTACCGAAATAAATCTTCCGGACAGCGTCCGCAACGTGGGCGAATACGCTTTCTACGGTTGCTCGCAACTATCCGAAGTTCTCCTTTCCGACGACAGTGCGCTCGGCACGCTCGAAGATACCTGTTTTTCAGACACTGCGATTACCGAAATCACTTTGCCCTACGCGCTTAAAGGGAAAAAACTTCTCGCAAATACGGGAATCAAAGTAAACTACTATCCCGAAAAACAAAAACCGTCGGACGAAGAAAACTCCGACCCCGCTCCGTCCGAAAACGAATAATCGAACGAAACGGACGAACGATTAGGTAAAAATACAACAAAAAAGCACGCTCTCCAAGAACGTGCTTGATTTTTTAATTAACCGCGATTTCGTATCAGTTGGTCGACTGAAGAAGAACCTGGAATACGAAGAACAAAATCGAGAAAAGAAGCATACTCGACGCCACGATTACGGTAGCGAGTTTGAACTTTCCGTCGATGCTTCTGGACTTATGGTTGCCGAAGAAAGTGTCGCTTCCGCCGGTAATTGCGCCCATTCCGTTGTCTTCATTGCCGCGTTGCATCAAAACGATGGCGATCATCGCGATAGCGGCGAGAACGAGAAGTACCATAAACACGATACAGAATACAAAGTATACGTCAGACGCGGCGGTCGCCGCAATAAATCCGAACATTATAATCAACTCCTTAAAGTAAATAACTATTTTTGCTAATCCATTCTAACATAAGAAAACGATTATGACAAGCGTTTTTTACGTTTTTGACGAATATTAGTTTTTTTCGACAAAATCAATAGAAAGTCGTGACGACGTCTTCGGGGTTCGGTTCTGCCGCTTTTTCGAATTTCATAGCGAGAAGAACCGGTCCTTCTCCGCCGTAAACTTTGTGTTTCGTAATGCAGATTTTGGCGGTAAGAATATACCATTCTCCCGTGGAAAAAACACGAGAACCGTTATGTTCGCATACCAAACCGCAGTATTTGGTATCCGCTTCACAGCAAGTCATTATATGCCTGCCTACTACGACGGTGCTTTTGCCGAGCGAGCGGTCGTAGGCGGTTACGCACAAAAATCTAACGGTTTTGCCGTGGAACGACTTCATATTTTCCGTGAGTTCGCGATAAAAATACGCGTAGTCGCGGTCGGCGATTTCCACTACGGGAGCGTTGACGTCGAAAGGAAGCGGATCGACGATATCGTCCCTTTCTATAAGCCCTTTCTCGTTTTCGTAGATAATATCGTTGTTTCTCGATATTCCGCGCACGATTTTATGATAAGGCATTTTGTCTTCGCCTTTTTTGAAACGGTTAAACACGATAAGATCGGCGTACTGAATTTTATCGAATACGAGTTGACGCATATTCGCGTTAAAAATCTGTATCGTGGTGCAATCGAAGATCGTCATCAGTTGGCAAATAACCCAATTGTCCGGAAGCGCGTCGAGAAAATCGCCTACTTCCCACATACCGTTGTATTCTACGAAAACTCTGGTAAAATCCCCTTCCTTTTCGATTGCCGACAGTTTTTCGACGGTAAGGGCGGTTTTTTCCAACCGATAAACGGTGACGGACTTCATCGCCTTTTCGTCGTACTCTTCTTCTCCGTCTTCAAACACAAGCAAAGCCGTGTTTTCGCCCGTATCGAGTTCTTCACTCTTAAGCGCGTTTGAAATAAAGGTCGTTTTTCCCGCTTCGAGAAATCCGCAGAAAAAATATACGCCTATTTCGTTAGCCATTTTTCGCTCCTTAATTACAGTCCGAACGCCTTTTCGAGCGCGTCTTCTTTGATTTTGCTTCCGATTACGCAGATTTTGCCGATAACGTCCGCACTTCCCGAACGAACGTCCACGCCTTCGGGAACGTAGTCGAAATGCAACCAACCGTCCTTGCCCTTAACGATACCCTTCGCTCTGAGCACGATACCGAACTTTTCTTCGTCCGCAAGCGCGCGCAGTATTCCTTCGAGTTCTTCTTTGTCGAACGCCTTAGTCGTTTCTCTGCCCCAAGAAACGAAAACTTCGTCCGCGTGGTGGTGATGATGATGTTCGTGTTCGTGCTCTTCGTGATCGTGGCAGCAGCAGTGCTCGTCTTCATCATCGTGGTGATGATGCTCGTGTTCGTCTTCGTCGTGATCGTGGCAGCAGCAATGTTCGTCTTCGTCATCGTGGTGATGGTGATGGTGTTCGTGTTCTTCGTGATCGTGGCAGCAGCAATGCTCGTCTTCATCGTCGTGGTGATGATGATGTTCGTGTTCTTCGCCGAGAAGTTCTCCTGTCATTTTTTTCAGGGAAGAGCGTTTTTCCATAGCGGCGAGAACGTCTTTGCCGTCGATTTCGGCAAGGGGGGTGGCTACGATCGTCGCTTCGGGGTTATGTTCTTTCACGAAAGCGAGCGCGGCCGCGATTTTTTCTTCGGACGCGTCGTCGGTGTGGCTAAGTACCACGCAGTCGGCGTTTTCCAGTTGGTCAAGGAAGAATTCGCCGAAGTTTTTCGCGTACATAAGGCATTTTTTTGCGTTTATGATAGTGGTTTTGGAATTGATTTCGATATTATCCAAACCTCTTTCCACCGCTTTTTCGACGTCGCTGAGTTTGCCTACGCCCGACGGTTCGATAACTATTCTGTCGGGGGAGAATTTTTCGGTGACTTGTTTAAGCGCTTTGGCGAAGTCGCCTACAAGACTGCAACAAATGCAACCGCTGTTCATTTCGGTGATTTCTATACCCGCGTCGCGGAGAAAACCGCCGTCTATACCGATTTCGCCGAATTCGTTTTCTATAAGCACGACTTTTTCGCCTTGATAGGCTTCTTTGACGAGTTTTTTTATGAGTGTGGTTTTACCTGCGCCGAGAAAACCCGAAAAAATATCTATTTTCATTGTTTTTATCTCCTTTCAGTAAATAATATCAAGTTTTATACCTAAAAATATTTTTTGTCAATCGATTTCAACGCTCTCGTTGGGGCGCAGAAGGACGGTTTTCGCCTTAACGAGCGAAGCGAATTTCTTTTCGTCCGCTTTTATCGGGGGAAACGTGTTGTAATGAATGGGAATTACCGCGTCGAAGTCGAAGTATTCGTTGCAGCAAACGGCGGCTTTTTCCACGTCCATAGTAAATCTTCCGCCTATGGGGATAAGCCCTATGGACGGGTTATAAAACCGTTTTATCAAAGCCATATCGCCGAAAAGGTCGGTATCGCCTGCGTGGTAAATCGTTTTCTCTCCCGCTTTTATCACAAACCCGGCAGGTTCTCCGAGATAGACTCCCTTGTCGGACGAAGAATGTACCGCCGGCACTAACGTAAACGATATATCGTCGAAACTAACCGTTCCGCCGAAGTTCATTCCAACGGTTTTCGTAAAACCTTTTTGGTTAAGGTAAGAACAGATTTCGACTATTCCTATAATCGTGGTGTTTTTGCCGGCTATCGAAGTAAGCGCGGTCGTATGGTCGTCGTGCCCGTGCGTCAGGGCGATAAAATCGGGGTGCATAAAGCGCGGATATTTGCGTATAACGGCGTCTGCGTCGCTCGTGAACGGGTCGATTACTATCACTTTTCCGTTACGTTCGATCATTACGCACGCGTGTTCTATAAAAGTAAGTTTCACTGAAAACCTCCGTGACGTACGATTACGTCTTCTTTCGACAAAAAATTATACCACAAACGGCGCGTTTTTTCAACCCGTTTTGCAAGCGGAGATAAATTAGTTTGCCTTTTTCGCATATTTTGTTATAATAATTTTTATACGGGAATATTTCCCCGAAACGGCATAACGTATAATTACGAAAGAAGGTGTACAATGAGCGTAGTTTTCGATTTAATTAAGAAAGAAGAAGAACGGCAAAAAAACAACGTAGAACTCATCGCGAGCGAGAATTTTTGCAGCGAGGACGTAATGCGCGCGGTAGGAAGTTGCCTTACCAACAAGTATAGCGAAGGGTATCCCGGAAAGAGATACTACGGCGGTTGCGACGTCGTGGACGAGATAGAAAGTTATTGCCAAAAAACCTGGCAAAAAGTTTTTAACACCGACTACCACGTCAACGTTCAGCCGCACAGCGGTTCGAGCGCAAACCTTGCGGTTTATTTCGCTTTGCTTAACGTCGGCGACACCGTACTCAGTATGGAACTCAACAACGGCAGTCACCTGACGCACGGTTCGAGCGTGAACGCAAGCGGAAAACTTTACGATTTCCACTTCTACGGCGTGGACGAAAAAGGTTATATCGACTACGAAGACGCAAGAAGAAAGGCTCTCGAACTGAAACCGAAACTTATCGTAGCGGGAGCGAGCGCGTATTCGAGAATTATCGACTTCGAAAAGTTCGGCGCGATCGCAAAAGAATGCGGCGCGCTCTTAATGGTGGACATAGCGCATATCGCAGGGTTGGTCGCAACGGGCTATCACCCTACCCCCTTCGGATACGCCGACGTAGTGACAACCACAACGCACAAAACTCTCCGCGGACCGCGCGGCGGACTGATATTCTGTCGGCAGGAACTTGCGAAAAAAATCGACAGCGCGATTTTCCCGGGAATGCAGGGCGGACCGCTGCAACACGTAATCGCCGGCAAAGCGATAGCGGCGGAAGAAGCGTTACGCCCCGAATATAAGGAATATATCGGCAACGTCGTCAAAAACTGCAAGATAATGGCGGACGAGTTCGTAAAAATGGGCTATAAAGTCGTTACCGGCGGGACGGACAATCACCTGTTTTTGGTAGATCTTACGGATAAAGGCGTAAGCGGAAAGCAGGTGCAGGAAGCGTGCGACGAACACGGCATAACGCTTAACAAGAACTGCGTGCCGAACGAAACCCGTTCTCCTATGCAGACGAGCGGAGTAAGAATAGGAACGGCGGCGATGACCACAAAAGGGTTTACCGCGGAAAAGTTCATAGAAACCGCTCATAAAATAGACGAGATAATAAAAAACATACAATAACTGATCTTTGGAGGTATTATGACTAATCTTGCTCCGCTGCTTGCGGTAAAAACGTGGCAATGGGTAGTTATCGCTATCGTGGCGGTAATCGTACTGTGCGTAATAATGCACTTCGTCAACCGCGCGTTCAGAGTTAATTACAATCTTAACCTTTTCGGCGGCGGTTTTCTTATGCTTGTCGCCATAGGCGCGTGCGTAGGCGGATACTTTTTACTTAAATCCGACAGCAAAGTAATAGCCTACGCGTTGTTTGCGGTGGCGGCTCTTTGCGTAATAATTACGCTCGTTTACGACATCAAAAAGTGCGGCGGAATGGGACTCGTGGCGTTCCTTTGTCAGATACTTTTCTCCGTGGGTTCGCTTTTCCTGATTCTCGAATTCAAGCAAAACGGATATATCCGTAACTCCGCAAGCGAAGACAGAATCGTTGCGAAAAAACGTCGTCAGAAAGGTTACGACGACTACGACGGTCGTTATTAAACCGTATTAAGGAGATAAAAATGTATAAAGACAGATTAGAATCCAAACTGAAAGCAAAAACCGCAATGCGCGGCAACGCGGTGGCGTTGTTTTTTACCGCCGTTTTGATCGCTTTGCCGTCAAGCGCGGTATCGTCGCTTTTTTCCGGACTGAAAGCGTTGTTTGAAAACGGCAGCGCGATATACTTTATTTTAGGCACGTTGTCGGGCGTATGCGGAGCGATAATTACGGTGTTCACCGTGCCGTTTTACGCCGGTCTTGCCGCCAAATATCTCGTCGTATCGAGGGGAGGAACTACCCGTGACGAAACGGTTTTTTGCTATTACAGAAGCAAAGACTGGCTCGAAAAAATCAAAGCGTATCTGCTCGTTGCGATTTTCGTCCTTTTAGGCTCGATTTGTTTCGTAGTTCCCGGAATTATTTTTGCGATTAAGTACTCTATGTTAGGTTTCGTTTTCGCAGACAACCCGGGCATTTCCTACCGCGACGCGATGGATAAATGCGTAGAACTGACGCGCGGAAGAAAATGGGAAATTTTCGTGTTCCACCTGAGTTTTATCGGCTGGCATCTGCTCGCTCTGCTCACTTTCGGAATACTAGAAATATGGGTCGTCCCCTATCAGGAGATCGCTTTCGCCGCTTACTACGATATTCTCAGACCGTTTGACGACGAGAAATCCGGTGGAAACTCGTTCGACGAAGAAATTCCCGTAGCGGACGGACCGATAAGCGACGGAACCGACCCCGGAAACGTTATCTTTTAACGAAAAAGCGAATATAAAAATAACGCGCCGAGATTTTTCACGGCGCGTTTTTTGTAGAAACGAATTAAATTTTACAGTTCGTAAACCGTTCCTTCGTAAGGTCTTAAAGTAAAGTTATTAAGCGACTTCGGGCTGTCGTCGTAGGAAGACATCACGAGTTTGCTTTCTTTTCCGCTTAGTTCGTTCGGAACGACGAATTTAACTTCCTTATCCGAGTAGTTGGCAATCACGACGTACTTTTTGCCTTCGTACTCTCTCTCGTACGTCCAGACGTTTCTGTCCTTCGGGTAGTACTGCTTATAAGTGCCGTGGCGGATTATTTCGTTGCCCAAACGGAAAGCGTTGAGTTGTTTGTAGAAATACCATATTCCGTCCTTGTCTTTAAGAGCCTGTTCGACGTTGATTTCTTTGTAGTTGGGATTGACGGGCATCCAGGGCGTACCGGTGGTGAACCCTGCGTTTTCTTTGTCGTTCCATTGCATCGGAGCGCGCGCGTGATCTCTCGCTTTCTTGTTAAGCGCCCACGTAACTACCGGCAGTAAAAACGGCGCGATTTTCTTTACGGTATCGTATATTCTTATCGAAACTATATCCCTGTAATCCTTTCTTCTCAGTTTGGCGAAATTCGTCATTCCGATTTCCTGACCCTGATAGATGTAAGGCGTTCCTTTAAGGAAGAATATGCTCATAGCAAGCATTTTGGCTACCTTTTCTCTGTATTCGAGTTTACCGTATCTCGGTAAAGACCTCGGATAGTCGTGGTTCTCTATATAAAGGGAATTCCAGCAAGTATCGGGCAGAGCCTGCCAGGAAGAGAAAATTTCTTTCCACTTTACGAGGTTGAATTTTTTCGGAACGGTGGTAAGGAAAGAGTCGACCTGCGTCTGATGTTCGAACGTGAACACGCAGTCTAATTCTTCTCTCGACTCATCTACCGCCTCGAAAGCGTTGTCGATGGTTATTCCCTGCGCTTCGCCTACCGTCATCGTATCGTACTTAGAAAAACTTCTTTCGTTGAGTTCGTGAATGTATTCGTGATAGTGCGGTCCGATTACGAAATGTTCGTCGCCGCAAACCGCCGGGTTAAACTTGCCGTTCGGGAAGTTCGGGTCTTTGGATATGTAGGTAATAACGTCGCAACGGAAACCGTCCACGCCTTTTTCAAACCAGTAGTTGCATATATCCGCCACTTCCTGTCTTACTTTCGGATTGTCCCAGTTAAGGTCGGGTTGCTTTTTGCTGAACAGGTGCAGATAAAACTCTTTCGTCTTTTCGTCGTATTCCCACGCCGAACCGGTAAATCTGCTCGTCCAGTTGTTGGGCGGTTTTTTGCCGTTTTTGCCCTTTCCTTTCTTCCAGATATAATAATCTCTGTACGGATTGTCTACCGAAGAACGGGATTGTTTGAACCATTCGTGTTCGTCGCTGGAATGGTTTACCACAAGGTCCATTACGAGTTTTATTCCCCTTGCGTGCATACCGTCTATCATTTCCTGCCAGTCTTCCAGCGTGCCGAATTCGTCCATAATGTCGCGATAATTGCTTATATCGTAACCGTTGTCGTCGTTGGGCGATTTATAACACGGCGAAAGCCATACGCACGTCACTCCCAAATCTTTCAAATAATCGAGTTTGCTTATAATCCCCCGAATATCCCCTATTCCGTCGCCGTTGCTGTCGCAGAAACTTCTGGGGTAAATCTGATAAACGACTGCGTCTTTGTACCAACGTGTCTTTGCCATAACCGTTCGTTCCTCCCGAAAAAATATTTTTTATTGTTTGCTTCGGAGCGTTCGCTCCGTTTTTGCGGCGAAAACCGCGTTTTTACTTATTTAAGGCGCATTCTAAGCGCAGGCACTACGCCGGTGCAACTTTGCGTAACGTCGGCTTTGGAATTCGCGAAGCCGCTGATTTTAACGATGCACGCGTTGTCGTAACCGTTGCCGAAAGGCGATCTCGTCCACCACTCGCATTTCAGTCTGTCCGCCGCGTTCGCTTCGTAGTTTATCTTAATACCCATAATCTTTGCGTAGTCCGTATACTGCTTGCTTCCCACGTAATACGCCGTCGCTTCCTTTCTCGAAAGCAGATATACGTTATCTCTCGTGTTTTCGCATACGTTCGCTTCGTTGTTCACCGCGCTTTGCTTACCGTTGTCCACGCTCGTGACTTTTATATTCTTTTTCTGAACGCTACCGAACGCTCTGTCGTAGAACGTGCCGTTAAGCCACGCTCTTATACTGCTGTTCATATAGTTGTTATCGTTGCTCGTAGAATATTCCTGACTGTCCAGAACTTTTTCCGACGCGATAAACGCGAGCGTTCCGTCGGACGAAAGCACCGTCCATTTGATGAGTTCGAACTTGAACCAGTATACTTTCTTCGTCTGATAACCGTTGCTGATCTGTTGCAATACGGCGTTCGTTTTACTCGTCGGACGGTAGGACGTGAAGTACACTCCGCGGTAACGGTCGTTGCCGAGCATTACGTCGATATACCACATATAATCGGCTTCTTCTTCCGTCCAACTCTTGTACTTGTACGAAGTCCAGTTTCCGCTGTCGTTAGCGGTGGGAAGGGCGGTTATTTTCGAGTTAAGTTGCGTAACGACGTCCGCTTTCTTGATTTCCGTCTGCGGATAAGAACCGAAGTAAATCTTCGTCTTGCCGTTTTCGTCGTGCTTACAGTACCCTAAAGCGTTCGAGCCGTGGACTTCCTTTCCACAAACACGGCAAACGCAGTTCTCGTCCACTTCGTGTACCGTCGTTCCGCAAACCTTACAAACGCAGTCTTCGATTTCGTGCGCGGTTTTGCCGCAAACGATACAGGTACAGTATATATCCATATTGTGACATTCTTTTCCGCACTTAACGCATATACAGTTCGCGTTCGGCTCGTGATCGGCACACAAAACGAACCTTGCTTCGTAAACGGTGTCGTCGCTTGTAAACGTGATAACGTAATCCGCTTGCTCGGAGCGTAAAACTCCGTTCTCGTACCAGCCTTCGAACAGATAACCTACGTTCTTCGTCGCCTTAATCGTAGCCGTTTCTCCCACGACGTACGTTCCTTCGAGCGCGCCGACGGATCCGCCTTGCTCGTCGTTGCTTACGACGGTAACTTTGCTCCACACCGCGCGGAACTCTTTCTTCGCTCTCGTCACCGTGTAAGTAAGCGTTTCGGCTCTGTTTTCGAGCAAAACGTCGCCGTTGTACCAACCGACGAAAGTATATCCCTTATTCGTCGTTGCCGCAAGGGTGATTTCGTCGCCTATGCTTATGCCGTCCACGCCGCTGACGCTGCCCGCGTTTTCGTCGTTTCTTATTACGGTAACCGGGCAAACCATCCATCTCGCTTCGTAAACGACTTCTTCTTCCGTCACTTCGATTTCGCATACGGTCTTGCCTATGTCGCTCGGATCGATAACGTCGTTGCGGTACCACCCCACGAACGCGTATCCGGGACGGGTAGTCGCTTTAAGCGTAATTTTTTGTCCGACCACCGTGCCGCCCGTTATTTCGCTCGCTTCGCCCGCTTCGTCGATACTCTTTACTACCGACACGGTGCTTTCTTCCCACTTCGCAGTCAGTACCAGAACGTCGCTGCCCGGGTTTTCGGGTATATCGAACGTGCAATTAAGGTCGCCCGAAATCAAAGTTCCGCCGTTGTACCAACCGATAAACGTGTACCCGGCACTAACCGACGCGTAAAGATTTATTTTATCCGAAGTGCGGCCGCTTGCTCTTACCGAACCTGCTTCGGGAATATTCTTTTCGAGCAGTATATCTGAAGCAAACGACCATCTCGCTTCGTAGTTTTTATAATCCGAGTCAACGGTTATTTCGCAGGAAGTACCCGAAGAAATTTTCTCTTCGCCGAAGTACCAGCCGTCGAAAATATATCCGTCGTTCGTTTCCGCCGTCAAAGTAACTTTGCCGCCGTATACGGTTTTACCCGCAGGCACGATTACTCTTCCTGCTTTTTCGTCGTTTACCGTGACGGTAAACGTTCTTAACGACCATCTCGCTTCGAGCGACTGACTTTCTTCCGACAATTTTACGGTATAATCGTACTTTCCGCTGTCGCTTACCTTTCGCGTGCCTTTATACCAGCCTAAGAAAGTGTAACCGTCGTTCGTTTCCGCAACGAGCGTAATCTCTTGCCCTATCGTCGATTTCGAGGGTATACCCGTAATAAACCCTGCATTTTCGTCGTTTCTTACGACGGTTACGGGGAACTTAATCCATTTTGCGGTATATTCGGATTTAGTTTCGGTTACGGTAACGGAATAAGTCGTTTCTTTCGATACTTTTTTGCCGTTAAGGAACCAGCCGACGAAAGTATATCCGTCGTTGGTTTTCGCTTCGAGCGTCGCCGTCTGTCCTATCTTAGTAATTTTCGTTATGCCGACGGTTCCCGATTCTTCGTCGCCTGAACGGACCGTTATCGGAGTGTTTATCCATCTCGCTTCGACAGATACCGTTTCTTTATTTATCGTCAGTTCGTAAGTAAATTCGGCGGTAAGGCGGTTACCGTTCGTGTCGAACCAGCCGACGAAGACGTATCCGTCGTTGCTTGCGGCGGTTACCGTCGCTTTGTCGCCGACTCGTTTTACGTTGCCAAACGTGTTCGTTACCGTTCCTGCGGACAAAACGTTTCTCTTTACCGCCACCGGCATTTCCTTTAACCAGGTAGCGGTATAAATCGCGCTTTCTTCGGTAACGGTAAGCGTATATTCGGTTTCTTCCGTGGCGATCTCGCCGTTTTTGTACCAACCGAGCCAGACGTAACCTGCGTTAAGCGTGGCGCGCAAGGTGATCTGATTGCCGATTCGTATCGAACCGTCTACGGCGGTCGACCCTGCTTCCGCAACGTTTCTCGTCACGATAACCGGGTTGTTTATCCATACCGCGCGGTACTTCTTGGCGCTTTCTCCGCCGGTAGTCATCGTGTAATCGTCCGAAACCTTGTTGCCTTCTTCGTCGATCCATTTAAGGAAAACGTATCCGCTTTCTACGGTTTCGGCGGTTAACGTAACCGTTCCGTCGTCTGCCGTTCCGCCGTTTACGTTTACTTTTCCGCAAGCGGATTCGGTGTAAACGCCGTTACTTAACACTACCGCGGACGCGGTAACTTTGCATTGCGTCCATTTCGCTTTGTACGTCACGGTTCCGCTTTCCGGCACTTCTGCTTCGACCGAGAAAGCGCGCTCGCCGATAAGGTTGTCGCTTGCGTCGAACCAACCGAGCCACACGAACCCGGACGCGCTGACTGCGGTAAGGGTAGCGTTTTTGCCTACCACCGTTTTTTCGCTTATCGAAACCGTTCCGCCGTTGTTTTCTGTCGTAACCGTTATCGGACAGACGATCCATTTTGCGTTGTAGACGGCTTTTTCTTCGGTAACGGTGACTTCGACCGAATACGCTCTTTCTCCGATAAGCGCGCCGCTTTCGTCGAACCAGCCCACCCAGGTATAACCGGGATTGCCTACGGCGGTAAGCGTCGCTTTCTTGCCGACCGTGGTTTGTTGCGTGACGGATACGCTGCCTGCGCCTTCCGTTCCCTTTACTTCTATCGTGCCGGGTATCCACTTGGCGATAAGTTCGTACCGATTGTTTTCGTAAACGGCGTATTCTGCGTAATTTACGGTAAATTTGTATTCGAGTTCGGTCGTAATAATATAGTCTTTGTTGCCTTTAACGTACCATCCGACGAAGGTATATCCGTCGTTGGTCGAAGCGTAAACGGAAACTTCTTCGCCGTCCGTCGTGACGTCGTCTTCCTTGCCTATTACGCTTCCCCCTTCGATACAGGTAGAATCCACCGAAACGATTATCGGACAAATAACCCATCTCGGCGTAACGGTGCGTTTTTCCGTAGTCATCGTAAAGGAATAACTCATACTCGTTCCTTCGCTGACTTTGGTTTCTCCCGAGAACCAACCTAAGAACGTGTATCCTTCGTTGGTTTTCGCGCTGAGTACTACGGTATCTCCGACTTTAGTCGCTCCGAGCGTGTTCGTCGTGCCTGCGTCCGCAGTGTAAGAACCTATTGTAATCGGACAGTCTATCCATTTCGCCTTTATCGTCAAAGCAGCCTCGGGTACTCTAACCGTATACGAATAACCGCTTTCGAGAAGTTTGTTGTTGACGTCGTACCAGCCCGTAAACGTCGCATTGTCGTACGTTTCCGCATAAAGAGTAACGTCCTGCCCGGACACCGCGTTTTCAAGTCCCGTCACTCTGCCCATACTCGGACTCGCCGTCTTGTCTTGCCCGTTTTCGATAACGGCAACGCTCAGCGTTTTCGTCGCCCACCTTGCCGAATACGTCTTTTGATTTTCACCGTCGGGCATCGGGAACGTGTAGTTCCTGTCTTTCGTCAATAGCGTATTGTCTTCGTACCAACCGAGCCAAACGTACCCGTCTACGGGAGCCGCGCTTATCGTTACGTTCTTCCCTGCCACCGTAATGCCCGTCGGGACGTTGAGATACTGCGCAAAGTTAGCGGCGATTTTGCCGTCTATTTTCGCTTGGAAATCAACCGTACGCTCCGTCCATCTCGCGTAAATCGCCATACTCTTGTCGGGTACGGTAAACGTGTAGGAAAGTTCTTTGCAGACGAGTTCGCTCGTTTCTTTATCTCTGAGCGGCTCGGTGTACCAACCTAAGAACGTGAACCCGTCTTCGTTGCTTGCCACGACCGTTTCTTCGTCGCCGGGGAAGTACGAACTATCCACTCCGACGGCGTTTCCGTGTTTGTTTACGCCCAGTCTGCTTTCCGCGCGGACGAAAGCGTATTTAGCCACGAACGTGCGTTTTTCCGCGGTGACTTCCGCCTTACAGGTCAGTTCGAAATCATCGCTTATCTTCGTATAAACGTACTGTTCCGTTCCCGAAACGCTGCTCAAAGTTTTTTCGTACCACCCCAAAAACGCGTATCCGACGTTTATCGACGCACAGAGCGCGATTTTTTCGCCGACTACGTTGCCTTTTTCGTAACCGCTCACGCTGCCTGCGAGCGCAACCTTGCCCGCCGCCGATTCGCAGTCGAGTTCCGTCGTCGCGCTTACGGTGTTCTCTATCCAAAATGCATAGTATACGGCGTTCGATTCGGGCATCTTGAACGAGTACGTTCTCTTTCCGCTATCGCTTACTTTGTTGCCGTTTCCGTCGAACCAACCGCGTAAGGTGTATCCGTCGTTGGTTTCCGCTTCTATCGTCGCTCTTTCGCCCGCAACGAACGCTCTTTCCAGTCCGCTTAACTTTCCTGCGAGAGTTGCGTCAAGAATTTCGCCCTTGTCGCCGATAAGAGCACCGACAAGATCGACTTTTATCCATTTTGCTTTAAGCGTTTCGAAAATTTCTTTGTTTTCGGCGGCAAAACCGTATCTCGTCGTGCTGCCGACCTTAGTTTCGTTCAGCCCTTCGCCTTTGTACCAACCGACAAAGGTATATCCGACGTTCGTTTTCGCGTTGACGACTATCTCGTCGCCCGGCACGTACGCTTTTTCTTCCACCGCAACCGATCCTGCGTCCGCATTTTCGGAAACCGCTTCGATTTTTGCCCATTTTGCGGTAAGCGTACGCTTGTTTTCCGTTAAAACGAACGAATAAACAAACTCGAATTTGTCGCTTTCGCCGAGTTTTACGCCGTTTTCGTACCAACCGAGCCATACGTATCCGACGTTGGATTTCGCGCTGACCGTAATCGTTTGGTTAATTCTCGTTCCCCCTTCGACGCCGCCGACTTCGCCGGCTTTTTCGTCGTTCGTTTCAAGAACGACCGGACAAACTATCCATTTCGCCGTGTACACGCTAATTTCCGCGCTAAGGTTAAATACGAGCGTTTCGTTCCCGGCTTCGCCGACGAGTTCGTCCCCTTTATACCAACCTAAGAACGTGTATCCGGGGTTCGTGGTCGCTTTAACGCTTATTTCCTGTCCTACCACCGTCGCTCCGGTGATTTCTTCCGTACTGCCGGCGAATTCGTCGTTTACTTTGAAAGCAACGGGGAATTTCTCCCAGGTAGCGACATATTCTTTATCTTCTTCGGTCATCGTAAACGTATAAGTAAGACTCGTGTCAGCGCTTACTTTAACGTCGCCGTCGAACCAGCCTATAAAGGTGTATCCGTCGTTGGTCACCGCCGTAATCGTGGTTTCCCTTCCTACTACCGTCGCGCCTTCCACGCCGCTTACCGAGCCTGCCGACGGATTGTTCGCCGAAATTTTCGTTTTGCAGCGAACCCATCTCGCCTCGAGCGTAACGTCGGTCCGACCGAGCGTAAAGTCGTATTCGGTCTTGCCTGCTTCGCTTACTTTGTTTTCTCCGTCAAACCAACCGACGAAGGTGTATCCGTCGTTCGGATATGCGTTTATTCCGAGTTTCTGCCCTACTACGTATCTGTCGCCGAGAGAATCCGTCGCGCCGCCTTTTTGGTCGCTCGAAATTATCGTGATTTTTGTCCAGACGGCGGTGTAAGACTTGTTTTCCGCGCACATAACGAAAGTAAACTCCGAAGAAGTGCCTTCGCTTACCTTGTCGCCGTTTTCGTCGAACCAGCCTTGCCAGACGTACCCGGAATTCGTCGTTGCCGTCACCGTTACGGTTTGTCCGTCAACGTAGGTTTCGTTGAGTTCGGTCACCGACCCGGCTTTCTCGTCGCCGCTTTTTACTTCCGTTCTTGCCCATTTCGCCTCGTACGTGCGGTTTTCGTCGGGCATTTCGAACGTGAGCGTCTTTTCCGTCGTTACTTTCGTATCGCCGTTAAACCAACCGATAAAGGTGTATCCTACGTTCGTCGTTGCTTCGACCGAGCAAATTTCGCCGGGCAGATACTTGCCGTTAAGCGCGCTTACCGAACCCGCTTTCTCGTCGCCGGGCATTACGCTTACTTTAATCCATCTCGCCTCGTACGTCACGCTCTTTTCGGTTATCGCAATCTCGAGCATCGTTTTTTCGGTGACGAGTACGCCGCCGTCGTACCAACCGATAAAGGTATATCCGTCGTTGGTTTCCGCCACCGCCGAAACCGAGACGCCCACACGATACTTGTTCGTAAGTTCGGGAACGTTGCCGGCGTTTTCGTCGCAAGAAACGAGCGTAACCTTGCTCCACCTTGCGATAATCGTTCTGCTCTCGTTCGACATCGTCGCCGCATAAACTTCGTTGGCGGTAAGTTGCGTCAGTTCTACGCTTTCCGTTCCGTTTCTTTCTACCGTAACCCACTCGTACCAACCGAGCCAGGTATACCCTGCGCTAGTTTCTGCGTAAACGTTGGTATTTTCGCCCGAAACGTAGGTTTTGTCCGCATTTGCAAAACTTACCGCGCCGGCTTTGTCGCTTGCCGCCGCGATTTCTTCCGCCGTACCCGTCGCGCCTTCGAGTTCTTTAACGAGTTTCAGCCTGCTCCACTTAGCGACGATCGTACGGTTTTCCGCCGTCATATTGAACGTGTAGGTATTAAGCGTGCCTTCGCTTACCTTAACTTCGCTCACGGTTCCGTCTTCGGCGGTCGTTCTTTCAAACCACCCCAGCCAGGTGTAACCCGCGTTGGTAACCGCGGTTGCTTTCGCTCCCTCGTTCTCGAAGAAAGTTTTTTTCGTTTCGCTGTATTCGCCGGCAAGCGTGGTCGTGCCTGCGGCTTCGGCTTGCTCTTTTTGCTCGGTTTCGTCGCCGCTCGCTCCGACGAGGAACTTAACGACGTTTACTTTGCTCCATTTGGCGGTGTAAACAACGTTGTTTTCGGGCATAATGAATCTATGGTAGTTTTTTTGATCATGACTTACTTTCTTTCCGCTTTCGTCAAACCACCCCAAAAATGTATATCCTTCGTTGGTTTCCGCGATTATTTCTAGTCTTTCGCCGGGAAGATAGGTTTCGGGAAGTTCTCCGAGGACCCCCGCTTCGTCGATATTTTTTTTGAGTTCTACGTTATAAAGTTTCCACTTGGCAATGTACTCGACGTCGGTTGCGGTAAGGGTTATTTTAAGGTCGGTTTCGCTCCCGACGCTTACTTTTTCGTCGCCTTTATACCAGCCGACCCATTGATAATTGCCGTTCGTCGCTGCGGTAAGGGTCGCCTCGTCGCCCACGACGTATTTACCGTTCAGTCCGCCTACCGCGCCTGCCTCTTCGATGTTCTTTTTAAGCGTTACTTCCGCCCATTTTGCGGTATAAACCGCGTCGTAGTCGGGTACGGTAACGGTAAGCGTGTACGAGTTTTCTTCGCTTACTTTAACTCCGTCTTCGCCGTACCAGCCGAGCCAGACGAACCCGTCGTTCGATTTTGCGTTCAACGTGATTTTATCGCCGGGAACGATGGTTTTGCCCGCGTCGGCGATTTCCGTCGAACCTGCTTTTTCTTTGTTTGTTTTTACCGTAATCAACGCCCATTTCGCGATATATTCGGCGTCGTACGCGCCTACGGTGACTAAGCAGACTTCTTTTTCCGTCACGAGTTCGTCGGATTCGTCGTACCAGCCGAGCCAGGTGTATCCGCGGTTCGTTTCCGCAGTCAGTTCTACGGTTGAACCGTACGGATAAACTCCGCCGCCTCTTACCGAGCCTGCTCCTTTGTCGCTTGCCGTCGCGTCGATTGCGTAGTTAAGCACCGTCCATTCGGCGTAAACGGTAATCATTCCGTCGAATCCGTACGGCTCGACGCTCCTGCCTTCCTCGTCGGTAAGGGGTTTCTTCACGCCGCCGTCGTAAACGTACCAGTACTCGAACGCGTTACCCGTTTTGGTCGGCACGTCAAGAGTAAACTCTTCGCCGAAACGTACGCTTGCGAACGGGCGAACGACGACGCCGCCGTCGGTAACGTAGTTTATCGTATAAGTTTTAGGTTCGGTGTCGGAATAAAAATCCGCGGCATAACCGATAATTTGACCGCTTTCGTTTTTAATCTCTTTGACCGCTTCGATGACGTCGCCGTCTTTGCCGAACGTAAACGTTTTGCCGTTCTCGTCTTTCCAGGCGGTTATTTCCTTGCCGGATACCGCTATGTCCGACGTAAAGTCGGCGGCGAATTCAAGGTAAGTAACGTACGATTTTTCGCATAAAAGCGTTTCTCCGTCGTAAAAACGCAAGGTCACGGCGTGGCGTTTATGCACAGTAAGGACATAGTCGTACGCCTCTTCTCCGTCGGCGTAAGTACGGACGTAATAAACGTTGTTTCCGTCTTTGACGGCAACGCTCTTTTCCGTTATTTCTTCGGTCCGTTTCTCGTCGGAGAAAAGTTTCCAGGACGTGTTCTTTCCGTCGAGTTTAACGTTGTCGAAAACGACGTTTTCTTCATTTGTCACCAACAGTATGTTTTCGTCGGTTATTTTACCGCCGTTAAAAACTTTAACGCTGCCTTTGTCTTTCTTCCATTTTGCGTATATCGTCGCGTTTCCTTTGATTTCGTACGGAAAAACGGCTTTTTCGGTTCGCTCTTCATCAATGAACCACCCCGAAAAAACGTACCCGTTTTTCGTCGTGACGTCGGACGGAGAATAAATTTTATCGAACATCGCGCCTTTTACGGAAGAAACGGCGGAGCCGCCGTCCGTTTCGAAGTCGATCGTACGCGCGTTGAGTTTAACGAGTTCTTCGTCGGTAAGTTTCAGATAATCTTTTTCTCCGAATACTATTTGTTTCGCCGAAAACGTGGCGGTTTCGCTCGTTACGTCGTAAGTAAAAGTAACGATGCCGTCGCTTGCGGTAAAAGTTCCTTCCTTTTCTTCGGCGGACCCGGACGATTTCGCTTTGAAAACGGTAGAAGATACTATCTCGATATAGTCGCCGCCGTCCGCGTATTCCCATTCGTTCGCGTCTTTAAGGATACGATAGTACTTGCCGATTTTCGGCGCTCCGCCGCTACCTATTCCTTGGCAGGCAAACAGGCAGGCAAGCAGCAAAACCGTCGCCATCGCAAAACACGCTATCTTAAAAAACTTTTTCATATCCGACTCCGTTCGTATTCGATTATCGTTTTCAATCCGTCCTTATGCGTATGCGCACGCACGAAACGCGCACGCGCCGTATAAAGATACAAATTTATTATAAACTTGGATTAACTTATTTGTCAATACGCAAAAATCCCTTACCTTTTTCGTCCGCACGCAAAAAAATTACCTTTGCCGCTATATCGCCGCCGTCGTTAAATCTCCGCTTGCGGACGGAAAAAAACAAAAACTCGATGTTGACTTTTCGGCCGGGGGTAGTATAATTATGGAAAAACAGGTTTTTAGGGAGCAAAAATCATTATGGATATGAAAAATATTGTCAAAAACCCGATTTTCTTTGAAGAAAACCGCGTGTACCGAGTTTATCTCGGCGGAAAAGGATTCGAAGGGTTTTTACCGAACGCGGAAGACGGTTTCTTCCCCGAAGAATGGGTCGCAAGCAAAGTTAAAGCGATAAATCCGAGATATTTCGGCAAGCGCGACGGCGTGGCGGTGGTTAAAGGAACGGATATATTTTTCGACGATTTGTTAAACGAGTATCCGGACGAACTTCTCGGCGGCAAAAAATACGACTGCCTCGTCAAATTCCTTGACAGCGCGATACGCTTGCCCGTACAAGTGCACCCGACCAAAGAATTTTCTCGTAAATATTTTAACAGCGAATACGGAAAAACCGAAGCGTGGCTCGTCGTTGCGACGAGAGAAAATCCGTCGCTTTATTTCGGTTTTAACAAAAAAATCACGCGTGAAGATCTTGCAAAACTCGAAGACGAAAGCGAAAACGAACGCGACGCGATGACCACGGTTTTGCAAAGAGTTACGCCGAAAGTCGGCGACGTGTACCTTATCTCGGCAGGACTTATACACGCGATCGGAGCGGGTTGCACGATAGTGGAAATTCAAGAACCCACCGATTTTACCATTCAACCCGAAGCCCGGTGCGGCGACTACCGCATATCGGAAAACGAACGCTATATAGGGCTCGAAAGAATGACCGCTCTCGATTGCTTTAATTACGACTTGTACGGAGATAAGGCTCTCGAAATAGCGAAAAAAGAACCCCGTATCGTTAAAAACGAGAACGGAGTTAAAATAGAAAATCTTATTACCTACGCCGATACGCCGTGTTTTGCTCTCGACCGCTACACCCTACATGGCGGCGAAATCAAACTCGAAAACGCCCCTGCCGTTTATATCGTAATCGACGGAACAGCCACTTTGCAAAACGGCACGGAAGTCAACCGCGGCGGATTTTTCTTCCTGCCCTATTCGGCAAAAGGCATCACGCTGAAATCCGAAAACGCCACCGTTCTCGCCTGCCTTCCCAGCAAACAATAATTACCTTATTTACTAAAAAAACCGCGTCCGAAATGACGCGGTTTTTTTCATAAATAATCGTTTTTTTATTAAATTACGAAAACGAAATAATACACGGCGAGGGCGATGTCGGCGATAAGGGAGAGCGTGAGCGAAACGCAACTTACGATATGTAGAATGTATCTCGTGCTTGTAACTCCCAGCGCAGAGCAAACGACCGAGCCTTGCAGGGTGATTATCGCAGCGATCATCGTTACCGTTTTTACCCAACTCGCAGTCACTCCGCCGGACCCCGGCGCGTGCGCTACTCCGATAAAAATGATCGACAGCCCGAAGAATACCATCGCCAAACTAAAACTTATTACTTTCGGTGCGGTTTTCGGGTGTTTTCTTTGTCTTTCGGCGGATTGCGCCAAAAATCTTTGTTTTGCCGTCATAACTTGATTTTACTACGCTTTGTTTTTCGTGTCAACGGCGATCTAAACGAATTTACGAAGTTCGTTTACCGTGTCGAACACGAAGTCGGGTTTTATCGCGCTCTCTTTAAGCATTTCTTCGGTGGTTTCTCCGCTCATTACGAGCACCGACGCCATACCGTTGTCCACGCCGAAGCGTATGTCCGTGTACAGTCTGTCGCCAACGAACGCTACTTCTTCGGGTTTAACCGCGCAAAAATCGAAAACGTATTCCGCCATCGGAGCGTACGGTTTGCCGATAATTATTTCCGGGCGTTTGCCGGTAGTCGCTTCCACGAGCGCCATCATCGCGCCTGCGTCGGGCATATTGCCGTTGTCCGACGGGCAAACGAAATCGGGGTGGGTCGCTATGTAAGTCTTCCCTTCCGCAACCAGGTTCGTCGCGTGCCAGAGTTTTTTGTAGGTAAGTTCGGTATCGAACGCAAGGAGCATTATATCCGCGTCTTCGTCTTCGCTTACCGCGTTAACGCCGCTCTCTTTGAGTTCTTTAACCAGCGTTTCCGTTCCCAAAACGTACACGCGTTTACCGTTATAATGTTTGTTAAGGTACGCGG
>CAJLYQ010000005.1 GCA_905210905.1 uncultured Christensenella sp.
CCCACCCGCCCGATAGAGTGAAAAGAGAAAGGTGAATAGTTATGGATAACCTTATAAAGCCTTCCCCTTGGGGGAAGGTTTCGGCTTTGCCGACGGATGAGGGGGTAGATAAAGAAATAAACTTCTGTCGTGCGATATGCTTATACAAGCAGTATACCTATTGCGTAACGGGATGCAACGCCCCACGTTGCCGCATAACGTTTGGTCGGATAACGTCCCACGTTGCTATAAAAAAAGTTAGGTCTTGACAGAATTGTTGCGTTGTGTTATTCTAAGAATAACGATGTGGTTATTCTGTCCGAATGCCCTTTGAACTTGAAAATAAACATGGAGGTTTATATGAAAAAGAACGTACTGAAAATACTTCTTGCGCTCGTTATGGTCGCGTTGGTTTTCGCTATGGTTGCTTGTAACGGCGGCGGTAACAACACTAACAACGGCGGTAACACGACGAAAGATTGCGGCGACGGTAAACACGTAGACGCAAATAACGACGGCAAGTGCGACAAGTGCGGAAAGGACATGCCTAAAACCGAAGAAAAAGTAAGTTTGGATACCGAACTTAAAAAACTTATCGGTCAAGTAGGTCCGTACGTCGACACGCTTAAGGAAGTTAAGAAAGACAGCAAAGTCGGTATCGACGTAGGTTTGGGTGCATACTATAGTTACACCGGAACGAACGCTGCCGCAGGCAACTTCAAACTTAACGTTAAAGGTAACTTAAGCGCAAACGATCCGCAAGCGGAAATCGGTTTGACTTTGAACGGTCAAAACGCTAAAGACGACGGCGAAGATTACTTCAAACTCGGCTACAAAGGCGGAAAAATCTACATTACCGAAGCGCTTAACAAGATTAACAACAAGAACGGTTCTACCGTAGAAGCAAACAAAATGGCTATGAACGTAGCCGCTATCGAAGACGGCATCAAGAACGTGGCAGGCGTAGGTATGGAATACCTTGCTTATCTCGGCGGACTCGACGCTCTTAAAAATCTCGATCTCGTAGGCCTTATCGATAGTCTTGGCGAGCAGATCGGCGGATTTGACGCTCTCAGCGGCTTCATTAAGCCTAATACGACCGCGACTGCTACCGAATTCACCATCGACGAAGAAGGCGTAAAAGGTATTCTCGGTCTTCTGTCCGTTGCAGGTATCAATCTCGAAAGTTATTCCGGAACGATCGACACTGTTCTCGACTACGCTGACAGAGTTCTCGGTTTCTCGCAAAGCATCTTCGGTCTCGAAGAAGGCGAAAAACTCACCTACGCTTTGATTATGAGCAACTATTTGCCCTCCCTTACCATCAGAGCGAACTACGAAGGCGAAGCGCTTAACTCTATCGATATCGCTATCGCTATGAACAAAATCAACTTCGAATTCGGTTTGAGCGTTAAACTCGCTACGTTCGGAATCGACAAAACCGTTTCCATCTCCGGTACCGGCACCGAAAAAGACATCGCCGGCGCTATCAACGTTAATCTCGGAAGAAAAGGTCTTGAAGGCGTACTCGAATACGTAATCAATACCGGCGACGCTCTCGCTAAAGACGGCAACACCGTAGCAAGCGCACGTCTTACCGTTAACGGACAAGAAGCCGTTAAAGCAATGTTTGACGGACAAAAAGTATATATGGATGCAAGCAAAGCGTTCGAAGCAATCGGCGCTACCGCTCCTGCGGATACGAAACTCACCTATAAGAGCGACTTCGCTTGGGAATTCTATGCCGACGGAGATAAAACGAAAGAACCCGAATATACCGCAACGAGCCTTGTAGACGCTCTCAACCATGGTTTGAAAGGTATTAAGTATACCGAACCCGTCAAAAAAGACAATAAAGACGACAAACAAGAACCGAAGGACCCTGCGGCAGGAATCTTTACCACTATTTACAACATTCTTGTCGGAAAAGATAATAAATGGACGGGGGAAGCCCCTGCTACTTTGGGCGACGTAATCGAACTTCTCGACAAGAAGATCGGTTCCGGTCACGCGAACGGTTCTTTCCTTAAATTCGCCCTTGTAGACGCCAACGGTAAAGCGCTCGACATCGGAGATATCGGAGCAAACATCGTTAAGATTCACAACGACAACAAAGCGAAACTTACGGAGTCCGTAAATGCCGAAGGCACCGAAGCAGGCGCTACGCTTATCGGTAAAACCGAAGGAGAAACGAAAGCGACCGACCTCGTTGACTACGTTGCTTCCTTCATCAAATTGCCGAAAATCGAAGCCGGTGCATTCGTTATAGAAAACGACGCATTCGTACCTGCCGAAATCGACAAAGATATGATCGGTAATTATATCGAACTCGCATTCGGACTTTATCCGGCAGACGGACAATTCGCCGATTACGTTAATATCGGTATCATTGAAAAGATTGTCGGAGTTGATTATGAATACATTCTCAATAACGGTATCTACGCTTACGCTAAGTACGAAAAAGGAGCGGGACTTAAAGGTTCTATCGGTTTGAGAGCAACCAAAGACGACGCTGAAGGATACGTTGAAATCGGCGCTTCCATCGGTCTCGTTAACTCTTCCAACGCTGACCTTTGCACTATGCCCGAATCTTTCGACGGAGCGGAAGACTTCTTCGGAATTAAAGAAGGAACCGAAGAGACCGCAAAAGATCACTACGTAGTATTCGATCTCGCGTGGAAATATCTCGACGCTCTCCTTGCTTACAAGAAAGCGTAATTAAAATGCGAATTGCTGCTTGAAAAAGCAGTGGACACAAAACAACGAATAAAAAGGCGCTCTTCGGAGCGTCTTTTTATTTGCGTAAAATTGTTAAAATAAAGCCTTCCCGGTTTCGGGAAGGCTTGCGTTTGATAGATACGTGTTAAGGATTATATCTTTTTCAAATAATCTCTTACCTTTTCCATACACGCAGGGGTGGTTTTGTGCTTGGGAAGCAGGTGGAAGCAGTGGATATCTTTTTCGTCGGTTGCGATGAAAGTTTCTACGCTTACGCCCGACGAGATAAGTTTTTCCTGCATAAGTTCGCCTTGTCCGCCGCAAAAATCGTCGTGTGTAGAATATACGAGCAAAGACTTAGGGAAAGTTTCGTTTACGTAGGGGATAAGGTCGGTGTAGACGAAGTTGGGGTGCTTGTCTACGACTTTGATATCGCATTTTTCGCCCATCAGCGCGTCGGCTATGGACGCGGCGATATTAAGCGGCGTTTTTCTTTTTAATATGTCTCCGAGCCTGTACGCTCCGCAAAAACCCATAAACGCCGTCGGTTTTACGAGCGGTTCGGCTACGCCGAGAAGTTTTCTGTATTCTTCGTTTACGCAAGCAAGAACCGCGCTCGCCGCATAAAATGCGCCTGCAGAATCGCCCGTAAAGACGATTTTGTTTAAGTCGAGAGAATATTCGTCGGCGAGAGAAGGGAGTTTGTTAATCGCGTTTACGACGTCGTAGCAGCCGTTCGGCAGGGGATAATCAGGCGCGGTGCGGTAGTTGATGTTGTACACGAAGTACCCGAGTCGCGCGTATTCCGAGCAAATCGCTCTTCTGTGGCGTTTATCGCCCTTAACGAAACCGCCGCCGTGCACGTTTACCACAATCGGGCGTTTACCGGTCCCGTTCGTTAAATACAGTAAGTCGGCTCGTGTAAAGTTGCCGAATTTTTCGTCGTAAACGAAGTTCTTAACTCTCGTTACGTCCGGATATTTTTTGTAATTTCTCGGGTAATGCATTACCAGGTCGCTGATCTTAAAGAAAACGCACGCTTTATTCATTTTTATCTCCGTATACTGTAAAGAAGTGGTATATATTCATATCGGAAGGGATTTCCTTTCCGTGTGTTCCTAAGAGAAAACCGCCTATTCTGTGCGCTCCGTGGTCGGGTGAAAACGTGACGAGAGCGGTTTTTCCGGCGTAATATTTTTTTACCGCGTCATTGATTTTTTCGTACGAAGCGACGTACCGTTTCGCCGCGCGACGGCAAAAATAAGAACGCGGATAAGTGACGTGGAGCATATCGTCGTATTCCTGATTATATACTTCGATCACGTCGTATTCGTCGCTTTTAATCAGTTCTATAGCCTTATTTACCGAACTTTCGTCGCTGTCGGTAATAAAATAATCGATTTTTCTGTCGGCAAAAATGCGCGGTATGCTTTGCCCCGCCTTCGATACGAGCGCAACTTTTTTCCCCGCGCGCGCCCACGCGTCGAACAGCGTGTCGATTTTTAGCACGGGTTTTTCGTACTTGTTTATTCCGTGCACCGACGGATCCGCACCGGTAAACATCGTCGCAAAACAAACGGGAGTTTTGGGCGGAACAGCGGTCAGAAATCCGATTCTGAGATCGGTAAGACAGTCAAGCGGCGCAAAAATCTTTTTTCGATACAGATTGTAAAACTCGCACCCTATCGCGTCAGGGTTGAAAATAACAAGTTTGTCCACGGTTTCTTTTCCCGTCTTGTTTTTAACAAGTTCAAGTATTTCGTTTACCCGAACTCCGTCGGCTTTTTCCGGTTTTTCCGCTTCGCTTACGTCCGCAATAGTGCATGCAAAACGGGTAAGGGGAATTTCGTTAAATTTCTTCTCTTTCATATTCATATATCCTTTATATTCGCTCGCGCGAAAAATTATATCAAATAAACTCTCGCTTCGTACGGACGAAGAGTAACAAGTTCGTTCTTGTCCGCAACGGGGTAGTTGCTTAAAGAAAGTTCGCCTTTCGTTAAATCGATTCCGCAAGGAACTTTAATCTTGGTGCCCGTTTCGGAAAAGTTAATCGCGACAAAAAGTTTTTTCCCTTGATAGTTTCTTTCGAAAACGAAAAGTTTTTTACTGTTTTTATAATATAACCGAAAATCGCCGTATATGACAATCGGATTTTCTTTGCGGAACGATATTAACTTTTTATAGAAGTTAAGGATACTGTTTTCGTCGTTAAGGGCGTCCGAAACGTTGATTTCCTTGTAGTTTTTATTCACGACGAACCAAGGCTTACCCGTGGTAAAACCTGCGTTTTCGCTATCGTCCCATTGCATACAGGTACGGGCGTTGTCGCGAGCGGCGATACGTGCGAGTTTCATAAGCCGCTCGTCGCTGAGTCCGAATTTTTTGAAAAGGTTATAGCAAGCGTGCGTGTTGACGTCCGGGTAGTCTTCGAGTTTTTCCAGCGGACAGTTAAGCATACCGATTTCTTGTCCTTGATAAATGAACGGCGTTCCGCTTTGCAAAAAGTACATTGCCGCAAGAGCCTTGCCGCTTTCCACGCGGAATTTTTCGCTGCCGTAGCGAGAGATTATGCGCGGTTGGTCGTGGTTTTCGATATACAGCGCGTTCCAGGCTTTGCCGTAGAGTTTTGTTTGCCAAGCGTTGTACACCCTTTTGAGTTTTCTCAGGTTAAACCCGGTATGAACCCAACTAAAAAGGAAACAGTCCGCTTCCATATGTTGGAAATGGAACATCATATTGAGTTCCTGCTTGTCGTAGGCGATGTATTTTAGGGCGGTTTTCGGCGTCATCATAGGCGCTTCGCCGATTGTTACGGCATTATATTCGCTCCATACCGACTTGAATTCGTTGAGAAACTCGTGAATTCTCGGACCGTTTTTGTAGTGTTCCATACCGCGCGCCGCAGGCATAAGGGGAAAACCGTTCGGCAAGCCTTCGCGTTTGCTGATAAAGGTGATGACGTCTTCGCGGAAACCGTCCACGCCCATATCCAGCCAGAACCGCATAATCTGCTTGACTTCTTCTCTGACGGCAGGGTTGTCCATATTAAGATCGGGTTGTTCCACCGCAAAAAGATGCAGATAATATTCGCCCCTTACTTCGTCGTATTGCCAGCCGTCGCCGGGGAACGTGCTCGTCCAGTTGTTGGGGAATTTTTTACCGTCTTTCCCTTTGCCTTTGCGCCAGATATAATAGTCCTTGTAAGGATTGTCTTCGCCGCCGAGCCTGCTTTTAAGAAACCATTCGTGCTTGTTGCTCGTGTGGTTGATCACCAAATCCATAATAACGTACATTCCGAGCGAATGTGCCTTTTCGAGTACCCGTTTGAAGTCTTCGAGAGTACCATACTCGGGATTTATGTTCTTGTAATCGGATATGTCGTAGCCGTAATCTTTTTGCGGAGACGGGTATAAAGGAGAGAACCATATCGCGTCCGCGCCGAGACTTTTTATGTATTCAAGTTTGGAATAAATACCGATAAGATCGCCTATTCCGTCACCGTTTCCGTCGCAAAAACTGCGCGGCCAAATCTGATAAACGACCATTTCTTTCCATTGCTTCGTGTTCATTTTTTTTCTCCTTGTTTTACGGATTTTTTTGCATTTTTCGATCGGTAAAACCGCTATCAGAAAAAATTTTAACACGCATACCGTTTTTTTTCAAGAGAGAGAAAGGTTTTTTATGCGCGTATCTGCAATTTTCTTTGTTTCTTTCGTTTTTTTCGTTCGAAATCGCTTAATCGGAAATAACTTTGCCGCGGTGGCGCAAATTATTGCGGACGATTGACGAGCGGACGATTGACAAAAAGAGTAAAGTATATATATAATATATATAATTATGCGCTTGCGGACGTGCGCAAATCGTGCGCGCAGGTGTAAATTCGTTTAAGGGAGTTGTCCGATGAAAAAAGCGCTGCGTATATTCTTAACGATCGTTTCGGTAATCTTGCTCGTTACCGTTTTTACGGCGTGCAAAACGACGCCGTCCACGAATCCCGACGAAGAAGAAAAACCCGAAGAAACCTGCACTCACGCTTGGATGAAAGAAAGCACAGTTGCCGGCACTTGCATAGCGAAAGGTTACGAAAGGTACGTCTGCACTTTGTGCGGAGCGACGAAGAACGAAGAAACCACGCTCGGCACTCATTCGTACGCAAATCACGTCTGCACGTATTGCGGCGCAAGACAGGCAGGCGAAAGCGTCTACACTTCGGGCGACGTCAAAGTTTATATCTATACCGCTTCCGCAGGTATTTCCGGGGACAAAACCTACCTTATGGTAATAGACGGAAAGGGCGCGACCGCCGACTATGCCGCAGGCAGGCAGCCTTGGGCAAGTTACGTTTCTTCGGTTAAAGAACTCGTAGTAATAAGCGGCGTAACCAAAGTAGGCAACAACGTTTTAAGCGGAGCGAGTATCCTTAAGACGATTACTTTGCCCGACACATGCACGGAGATAGGGGACGGAGCGTTTTCCGACTGCGTAGCGCTCGACGAGTTTAATTCCGGCGAAGGTATCGAGCGCGTCGGCGCAAGGGCGTTTTCCGGTTGTGCGGAAACGAGAGAACTTCATTTCCCGGCAAGCGCGGTTAAGTTCGGCGACGGCGCGTTTTTCGGTTGCGACAAACTGAGAACTCTCTCGATAGGACTGCCGTCAGACGTAAACGACGAAGAACCGTTTTTCGGAAAAGCGTTCGGCGAAGGGGAAGGAAAACAGAGTTTCTCGTTCGACGAAAACGGTCGTAAATATTCCTACGCCGTGCCTGAATCGCTGATTTATCTCGAAATAAAAGGCGACGGAAAAATCGCGCGCAACACGTTTCAGGGTTGCACCGGAATAAAAAGAATTACTTTTTCCGGCGGAATAACGGAAATCGAAAAAGAAGCGTTCCGCGGTTGCGAAGAACTCAGAGAGTTTGTTTTCGGCGAAAAATCGCAAGAAACATTGACAAAAATCGACAAATACGCGTTTGAAGGGTGTAAGTTACTCGGTGCAGAACCCGAAAAAAAGGACGAAGTTTTCATGCAGTTTACGTTGCCGAAATCGCTTGTAACCATCGAAGATTTTGCGTTCAAAAACTGTATCGGAATGGAAAGCGCCGATCTGTCTCGGACGGCGGTGACGATTTTACCTCGCGGAGCGTTCTTGGGTTGCACCGCTTTGAAAAATATAAATCTTCCCGACGGTTTAACCACGATCGGAGCGGAAACGTTCGAGTACGCGGGACTTGAAGAAATCAAAATCGGTAAAAACGTGGACGGTATCGGCGCTAACGCGTTTAAGGACTGTTCGCGACTCAGAGAAATTTATATCGACAGCGAAACGATATGTTTGAGATCGGAAGACGACGCGAGCAAACTTTTCGCCGCAAGCAGAGAGTGCGTTTACGTCGCGAAAGACATAGGCAGTAAGGCGTGGATAACGAAAAACGCGCCGAAAGGTTTTATCGGAGCGAATTGCAGATACAGTAAATACGACGAAAACACCGGATACCACGTCTGGATGTGCAGTTAAAAAAAATAACGATAAAAAAACAAACAAGATAATAGTCAATTCATACGGAGGAAGGACAAAACAATGCGAAAAGAGAATCCGACCCCTGATTTTATCGCCGCAGAGCACGCGGTAATGAAATACTGGGAAGACAACAAATGTTTTGAAAAACTGGTTAAACAGAACGAGAACGGCGAAAGGTTCAGATTTTTGGACGGACCGATTACCGCCAACAATGCTATGGGTATACACCACGCCTGGGGCAGAACGCTTAAGGACACGTTTATCCGTTACAACGCAATGCACGGCAAGAGTTGCCAGTATCAGAACGGTTTCGACTCGCAGGGATTGTGGGTAGAAGTAGAAACGGAAAAAGAAATCGGAACGAAAGACAAACGCGACATAATCGAATACGGAATGGACAAGTTCACCGAAAAATGTATGGAGCGCGTAAGAAAGTTTTCGGGAGTAATAACCGAGCAAAGCAAGCGTCTGGGACAGTGGATGGACTGGGAACACAGTTATTTTACCAACACCGACCTAAACATAACGAGCATCTGGTATTTTCTTAAAGTTTGCCACGAAAAAGGTTATCTCGTAAAAAGCCATCGTCCGATGCCCTGGTGTCCGCGTTGCGGAACAAGCCTCAGCGAGCACGAAATGAGCGGTAGTTATAAAGACGTAAAGCACACGTCCATTTACGGCAAACTCGAAATAAAAGGCACGAACGACAAAATCCTCGTCTGGACGACTACGCCCTGGACGCTTACGAGCAACGTTGCTCTCGCGGTTAACCCCGATATTGATTACGTCAGAGTAAAAGTAAAAAGCGACGAAAAAACGCTTATTTTAGGCAAAGACGCACTTAAAAAACTTAAAGGCGACGTTATCGAAGTTTTGGACGAATTTAAGGGTAAAGAACTTTTAGGCAAAGAATACGTTACCGTTTTCCCGGAATTCGACGTGCAAAACTTCACGCATAAAATCGTTCCGTGGGAAGACGTAGACGCTACCGAAGGCGTAGGCGTGGTTCACATCGCTCCCGGTTGCGGCGCGGAAGACTTCGAACTCGGCAAGAGAGAAAACCTGCCGGCTATTTGCCCTATCGACGACGAAGGGATTATAACCGAAGGGTTCGGCGTGCTTACCGGAATGAGAACCAGCGAAGTGCTGGATACCGTCGTTAAGATAATGACGGAAAGGAACACGCTTTATCGCACGGAAGAAATCGAGCATAGTTATCCGCATTGCTGGAGATGCAAACACGAAGTCGTGTTCAAACTCGTAGACGAATGGAGCATTGCGACCGCCGAGTTAAAATCGTCGCTTATCGCCGCGGCGAACACCGTTAAGTGGGAACCCGACTTTGCCGGCAAGAGAATGGTCGACTGGCTGAACAATATGGGCGACTGGAACATTTCGAGAAAGCGTTTTTACGGACTTCCGCTCCCGTTCTATCCGTGTAAAAAATGCGGACGTCTGACCGTAGTGGGGAGCAAAGAAGAACTGCTCGAACTGAGCGAAAATCATTCTTTGGACGGAGTTCCTCATCTGCACAGACCCTATATAGATACGGTTAAAATCCGTTGTCCGAAATGCGGCGGACTCGTAGAAAGAGTTCCCGAAGTAGGCGACTGCTGGCTCGACGCCGGTATCACGCCGTTCAGCACGAAAAAATATTTTTCCGACAAGGATTACTTTAATAAGAACTTCCCGAGCGAACTCGTAATCGAGATGAAAGAACAAATCAGACTTTGGTTCTATTCGTTGCTGTTTATGAGCGTGGTTCTTACCGGAAAAGCGCCGTACGAACACGTCGTTACGCACTCGTCGGTTATTCAGGAAGACGGCACGAAGTTCAGCAAAACCGGCAAAATGATTAAGTTTGACGAAGCGGCGGAAAAGATGGGAGCGGACGCTATCCGTTATCTCTATTGTTCCGCGCCGGTCACCGGCGACGTTCGTTTCGGGTACAACCTTACCGACGAAACGAGAAGAAAGATAATCGCTTTCTGGAACGTTTACGTGTTCTTTAACCTTTACGCTAGTCTGGACAATCCCGATATCGCTTCGCATAAAGTCGATTTCGACACGCTTACGCACAGCGATAAGTGGTTGCTCGCAAGGACGAATCAGTTTCTGAAAGCGGCGGTAAACGGTATGGAAACGTACAGAACGGCGGCGGTTATGAAAGAATTCGAAAGTTTCACCGACGACGTAAGCAACTGGTATATCCGTATTAACCGTAAGAGATTCTGGAAATCCACGGACAAAAAAGACCAAATGAACGCATACTGGTGCTTGTACAACGCGATAAAAACCACTATCGGAGTTATGGCGCCGATACTGCCGTTTATCACGGAATATATCTATCTTAACACGGTTAAAGAAATCGAAAAAGACGCGCCGATAAGCGTACACCTTACGAAGTATCCTACCGAGATAGAAACCCCGGACTTCGGCGACGTTCTGGGCGAAACTGAAACCGCGAGAAGGGTTATTGCGGCGGCGCAAAGAATGAGAAACGAAGCGCAAATCAAGGTTAAACAACCCTTGTCCGCATTGTATATCACGGCAAGCGACGACGTTAAGAAAGAAATTTTGCCTTTGGCGGACGTTATTAAGGAAGAACTTAACGTAAAAGAACTTAAATTTGCGGACGAAAGCGAGTTTAACGAAAATTACTTTACGGTAAACTTCCGCGTTGCCGGAGCGAAACTCAAAGGCGAAGCGCAAAAACTGAAAAAACTCGTCGATTCGCTCGATTCCGAAGGAATGGCAAAACTCGGAGAAGGCTACGCTAAAGGTTCGGTAAGCGTAGGAGAGTTCGAAAATCTCGAAAGCGCAATGTTCGATAAACACGACAGACCGAAAGAAGGGTTTGCCGTGGACAGCGAAGGCGGAATTACCCTTGCTCTCGATAAACGGCTTACCAAAGACCTGCTCGACGAAGGATTCGTCAGAGAAACCATAAGAAAAATTCAGGTTATGCGTAAAGACGCCGGATTTGCGGTAGAACAAAGAATAATCGCCGATATTCGTTGCGAAGACGAAGACGGAAAGAAAGCGATCGAAGAATACGCAGACAAAATCAAAGCGGATATCCTTTGTACCGAACTGAAAGATATTCCGTCGCCGAAATGCGAAGAAAGTTGCGAAATCAGCGGACATAACTTAAAAATCGGAATAGCGCTTTGCTAAGTAGCCGACCAAACGTTATGCGGAAATTTACTCGCGGTCAGCGAAACCGCTGACACACGGATAAATTTTTAATCCGCATAAGTCCGACTTATAAGGGAGAGAAAAGAAATAAAAGGAGAAAAAAGAAAAAATGCTTAAAGACGTAATAAGAAGTGACTTTATGAACGCGAGAAAAGTAGGCGATCACGCTACGAAAGACGCGTTGGAAGCGATAATAGCGGATATGCTTAAAAGAGAAAAATCCGAAGTCGGACACGTCGTTACCGATGCGGAAGTTATCGACGGAATATCCAAAGAAATAAAAGTTCAAAAGGAAGTTATCGAGTTTTGCAAAGACAAGGCGAAAGAAAAAGCGGAAGAAGCGGCAGGCAAAATTGCGATTTTGACGAAGTATCTTCCTAAACAACTTACCGAAGAAGAAGTTCTTAAACTTATCGAAGAAGCGGACACGTTTGTCGACGCGTCGCCGAAGACCAAAGGTATGATAATCAAGGCGGTTATGCCGAAGATTGCCGGCAAGTTCGATAAGGCGCTCGTAAACGGTTTGGTAGAAAAACATCTCGCTAATAAATAATGAAAGAATACGAAGCCATAGTCGTCGGAGGCGGACACGCAGGGATAGAAAGCGCGTTTGCGTTGGCGAAAAAAGGACATAAAACTTTGCTTATAAGCCTGACGCTCAACGCGTTGGGCTTTATGCCGTGCAACCCTAATATCGGCGGAACGGCGAAAGGACACATCGTACGGGAAATAGACGCGCTCGGCGGACAAATGGGTATCGTCGCAGACCAAGCGACTATTCAGACCCGTATGCTTAACTTAGGCAACGGCGCGGCGGTTCATTCTCTCAGGAATCAGGTGGATAAAGATAAATACCACCGCCTGATGAAACACCGTATCGAACAACAGGACAATCTCGACGTCATCGAAGGAGAAGTAGTCGAACTCGTTTTCGATAACGGTTTCGTTACCGGGTTAAAAACCGCAGTCGGCGACGAATACAAAGCGAAAGCGGTCGTGCTTGCGTGCGGCGTTTATCTCGACAGCAAAATAATCATCGGCGAATACAGCAAAAAGTGCGGACCGAGCGGATATCAGAACGCAACGAGTTTGGGTGCCTTTTTAGCGAACAACGGATTCCCTATGCGGAGATTTAAGACAGGCACGCCTATGCGCGTTCTCAGAGAAAGTCTTGACTATACCAAGATGACCGTTCAAAAAGGCGACGACGGAATTTATCCGTTCAGCGAAATGACGGAGAAAAAGGTAAAGAACGACGAAGTTTGCTACCTTACCTACACAAATCCCGAAACGCACAAAATCATACTCGACAATCTCGACAGAAGTCCGCTTTATAACGGTACGATAACGAGTACCGGACCTAGATATTGTCCGTCGATAGAAACCAAAGTCGTGCGGTTTGCCGACAAGGACAGACATCAGATTTTTATCGAGCCCGAAGGGGAAGACAACGACGAAATGTACGTTCAGGGACTTTCTACCTCCCTTCCGTTCGACGTTCAGGAAAAAATGCTTCATAGCGTTGCCGGACTGGAAAACGCAAAAATAATGCGGTACGGTTATGCGATCGAATACGATTGCCTTGACCCGAAAGCGCTTTTGCCCACGCTCGGGACGAAACTAGTTAAAGGTCTTTACTGCGCCGGGCAAATAAACGGCAGCAGCGGATACGAAGAAGCGGGCGGACAAGGTTTGCTTGCCGGTATAAACGCCGCGTTGTTCCTTGAAGGAAGAGAAGAACTCGTGCTTACGCGCGACAATTCGTACATAGGCGTTTTGGTAGACGATCTCGTGACGAAAGGAACGGAAGAGCCATACAGAATGATGACTTCGAGAGCGGAGTACAGGCTTAAACTAAGACAAGACAACGCCGATATGCGACTTACCGAAATCGGCAGAGAAATCGGACTTGTAGACGACGAAAGATACGCTAAGTTTTTAGAGAAAAAGCGCAAAAAAGAAGAACTTTTCGCCGAACTTAAAAAGCATTATACCGCCGAACAGGTAAGAGCGGCGTTTGAAAAACGATCCGAGCCCGTACCCGAAAGGGGGATAAGCGGCGAAGAAATACTGCGCAGATCCACGCTCGACGGAGATACGCTCGTCGAAATAGACGACAGGTTCTCAGAATACGGATTTTTGCTTAAACAGGTAGAAACCGAGATAAAATACGCAGGGTATTTAGCCAAACAAGAACAGGCGATAAAAGAAATGCGCAAAATGGAAAAACGCGTTTTGCCTGCGGATACCGATTACGACGCTATCGAAGGGTTAAGAAACGAAGCGAGAGAAAAACTCAAAGAAATTCGACCGATAAACCTTGCGCAAGCGTCGAGAATAAGCGGCGTCAATCCTGCCGACGTAGTCGTTTTAATGATCTATTTAGAGAATAAAAAGAAATAAAACCGTTTTCTATATAGCGAAAAGCACCCCGAAAAGGGTGCTTTTTTGTCGTAAAAAAACCTTTTTATTCGTAAATATCGTAGGGCGTGGCAAGGTAAGACCTGTTTTGCGGATAGTCGAAAGGTATACCGTTGTCGTAAGCGAATTTGCAAATATCGGAGAACCAAACTTTAGCGGCGTCGGAAACTTTCGTTCCGTCGTAGTAGTTCGTTTCGTGTCCGAACACGAGATAAGCGGAAAGCGTTCCGGCAAAATCGGGCGAAGTGAACCGTCTTTCGAGTTCTTTATAGATGGTGTCTTCGGTAGGAAGTTTGTAGGTGTTCGTAAACTTATAGTTCGGAGTAAACCAGTCTATTCTGAGGTCCGTTCCTACGAAAGTTAAACCGTTTTTGTGGTCGGTTATGTAATCGTGGTTGAAAATATAAGTGTGTTGCGGTTGCGTCAGATAATATGATCTGTACGCGTGGTCGGAAGAAAGAAAACCGAGTGCGCCGCAAGTAGCGTCGCGCATACCTTTCATCGCTTCTTCCGTGCCTTGCCAGTAGTGAAGTCTGGGCATTCTGTCGATCGCCAGGGAAGTTCCCGTTACGCGGACGGCTTCTTTGACGAACTTGTTCCACGCGTCGAAACCTTGTTCGTAAGTGGCGTTGTTAAACCGTTCTTTGTGAGAAGTAGAATGTAAACCGAGTTTTAACCAACTGCAGTTCGCTCTGAAGTCCGCCTTGTACTTGTCGGAAACCTTGTCGATAACGTCGTTATAGGTGTAAAGGCTGAATTTTGCGCCGTATTTGTCGTGTAATTCTTTCAAATAAGCAAAAAACGGTTCTTCGAAAATCGTTTTATACTGTGCGTCGACAGTAAGATGTTTAAGCGATTTCATCGTGTCGTCGAAAGAAAAATGGAAATAACTCGAATCGTTGACCAAAATTTCCGCTTTTTCTTCTTTCTTCGTTTCGCCGTTATTATCGGAATTCGGATCTTTTTCGGGTTTGCAACCGAAAGCAATCGCCGCGACGAAAATAATCGTCAAAAGTACGCAAATAAGTTTTATCGATTTTTTTAACATAAATCCCTCCGCTTCATAAATTGCGTAAGGAATCTTAAAACCTTTTCCCACGCTTTTAAGCAAAAGAATTATATATAACGCGAACTAAAATGTCAACTTGAAAACGCCTTTTTTCCTATTTTTTTCAATTTTTACAGCCGGTAAACGATTTTGTAATTTGTTTTGAACGCGCTATAACGAACGCATTTTCGTCAACGGAGCGCGTGACGGTGCTGCCGGCGGCGATAAACGCGCCGTTGCCCACTTCGATAGGTGCGACGAGATTGCAGTTTGCGCCGATAAAAACCTTTTCTCCGACAACGGTGCGGTGTTTCTTTTTTCCGTCGTAGTTGCAAAAAACCGTACCGCAACCGACGTTCGTCGCAGAGCCTATTTCGGCGTCGCCGACGTAAGAATGGTGGGCGGCTTTAACTCCGTCCGCTAAAATACTGTTCTTTATTTCCACGAAATCGCCGATACGGCAGTCTTTCCCTATGCGCGCGTTATTCCTTAAATATGCGTACGGTCCAACCGTCGATCGGTCACCGACGGTCGAATTTTTCAGCGTCGAGGCACGAACCTCGCATCCGTCGCCTACTACCGAGTCGGTAATAACCGAATGTTGACGGATCGACGCTTTTTTGCCGATATAAGAATTTCCGCTTATGGTTACGAAAGGCTCAATAACCGCTTTTGCGCAAATTTTAACGGTAAAATCGATAAAAGTCGAGTCGCTGTTTTCGATGATAACGCCGTTCCTTGCGTGAAAAGCGTTTATCTTTTTTTGAAGAACGGATACAAAATACGAGTGTCTTTCGGGAAGATAAGTTTCGGTTTCTTTAATCCCTACGGAGCGGAGCGTGCCGCAGTAACCGCTTTTGGTAATAAACCCGTTTCCGAGCGAAAAGCCGCAGTTTTCGTTAACGCAAACCTTAGCGAGCGCGCGAAGAACTTTTTCCGTCAAAAGCGGCATATCGTCGTATATCACGCAAAGCACTCCATTATCGTCTTTCGCTTCCGAGCAATCGGACACGTCGCGAACGGACATATTCAGATTTTGCACTTCGGAAATCGACAGTCCGAGCAAACAAACGTCGAATACTTTTTTAACGATACGGTTAATTATCATATACAAACTCCGAAACGGTTTTCATAACGCTTTTTAGGGATTCTTCCGCTAAAAATTCGTCGGCGGATTCGGTCAAAAACCTGATTTTTGGCTCGGTTCCGCTTGCCCTTACGACGTATCTTACGCCGTTTTCCGTCTTGATTATCCCGTTGCCGAACTTTTTTCGGAAAGCGTCCGCCTGAACGGGTGTAACGGTTATTTCCGAAGAACGGAAAGGATACTCGACCACGGTATCGATTTCTTCTATAGGAATTCTACAGTCGGCGGCGGCTGTAAAAAGGGCGGTCATTATGCCGTCGCCTGTATTAAGTACGTCGGAAAAAATAATGTGTCCGCTTTTTTCTCCGCCTAAGTTCAGATCCGACGATTGCATAGAAGAAAAAACTTCCCGGTCGCCGACAGACGAACGAATAAGTTTAATTTTTGCCTCGGAATACGCCTTTTCGACTCCCATATTCGTCATAACGGTACCGCAAACCGCACTGTTTCGCAACTTTCCGTTTTCGTTCATCAGTCGGGATAAACAAAATAGCAAGCGGTCGCCGTCGTAGATTTTACCTTTTTTTATACCGATAACCCGATCCGCGTCGCCGTCGAACGAAAAGACGAAGTCGAATTCGTCGGAAAGAGAAGTAAGACGCGAGGCATAAGTTGAGCCGCAGTTAAGGTTTATTTTAGAGCCTGCGGCTAAGTCGTCGCAGTATGCGACGACGCGCGCGCCTGCGGCGCGGAAAACGGTTGCGGCGAAGCCGCCCGCCGCGCCGTAGGCGCAATCGAGAAGAATTCTCGTATTGTTAATCGCAGGAACGATTTTTGCGTGTTTTAAGTAAATTTCTTTGGCGTCGGGATAGATTAACTCGCCGTGTTTTTGTAATAAAACGGGCGGTTCCGTGATATATTTTTCAATTAGATTTTCCGTATATTCGTCTATTTTCGCACCGCTTGCGGAAAAGAATTTTATACCGTTGTATTCGGGCGGATTATGGCTCGCCGTAATCATTATTCCGTAGTCGCACCCTAATTCTCTCGTGCATAAAGCAAGGCACGGCGAAGGAACGATTCCGAGAACAGCCACTGTTATTCCGCGTTTCGTTAAGGCGGCGGCAAGAGTTTTTTCAATGAAAAAACCGCTTGTACGAGTATCTCGCCCGACTGCGACGAAGGAGCAGTCGGGCAGAGCGGACGTTGCGTCCGCAACTTTTTCAAGAAATTCCGTTGTAAAAAAAACACCGCGTCGGCGAATACCGTCCGTACCGAAATATACCATCGGTAAAGTATATTCGCTAAGCGGTCGGTTGGTGAACGAAAATTACAGGTGAAATACTTTTTTCAGTTCTTGCTTTATCATCGTAAAATGCGTGCAAAGCGTTGCGATAAAAATCAGTCCGCTGAATGCGGTCGCAACGATGCAGGGAATTTTCACCGAAAGATCGAAAACGTACGCGCACGCGCAAGGGATCCCCCCCAAAAGGCATAGAAGCAAGAGAGTGGCGATGTACTTCGACGATTCCTGTTTTTTCTTAAAGACGAAAATAAGCATCAGTACGTCGCTTACGATATAAACCGCCGGAAGCCAGGATATAAAAATCCAGTGATTGCCGCCCACGGCTAGTTTAATTACGGCAAAAACCACCGTCAGCATAAGCGTTTGCCCGAGAATTTGTTTGTGTAAACCTCGTTTCGCAACGAACGTTACGCTTATAAAGAAATAAACGTAAATAAAGGAAATCAAAACGGGAAAACACCACAGTCTGCGCGGATCAAGCACGAAATTAAGGGTAATCGTAATAACGTTGACGATAACTGCAAAAATAAGGTAGGCAAGTTTGAACTTGCCGATAATAATCCGTTTCGTTGCCGGCGTAGGAAAAGCGACTTCGCCGTCCGATTTAAGGGGAGTGTGGCAAAGGGGACAAACGTCGGCTTTGCAACCTATCTCGACATTACATTTTTCACAACGCATCGCACTCCTCCCTGAAATTAGAAATTACCGTCGCACCGCCGCAAAGCGCGGATAGGTCGGAACAGAAAATTCGCTCGACTTCGGTAGAAACGAGTTTACGCGTAAAAGAAATAACCGTCTTGTTGCCGTAACTTACCACGCCTATATTATCCGGCGTTTTTTTGTTGCAATTTAAGTTAAACGAAAATTCGTTAATATATGGATTTTCGCCTAATTCGACTTTCCCTAAATTAGACAAAATAAACGTCTGTTTCGGCTTAGAAAATTTGCGCCCCGTCCGTGAAATATAACCTTTAATAAAAAGCGGCATAAACTTGAAAAGCGGCATTTTCGACATAAGAGAAGTAAATCCCGTTTTTAAGTCGAGTTCTTCTTTGCTGAGTTGCTTTTCCATAAGGTCTTTTACTATCGGAACCAAACTTTCAAAGTCCTTAGGAGAATCGAGCGGAAGTATTATTTTTGCGAAAACGGTAAAATTGCCAAGCGTTTTCGACGGATAACGCTTCCTTAAATTTATCGGAACGAAAGCGGTAAGATTGTGTTTAGGGTTACCGTTTATATAAGCACGGTATACTGAACTAAACATTAAAGCGGTAAGCAAAACCGTGATCGAGCAGTGACGCGCACGAGATGCGGCAAGAAGCGCGTCCGTATCGACGGTCGCCTGAATAAGACCGTACCCGGTGCTTGAAAAATTCTTTCCGCGCATACCGAAAGCCTGACCGCCCGCCATACTGTTTATTCCTTTACTAAGTTCGGGTTTTATATAGTATTTTGAAAATGCGTCCTCGGTTTCTTCTTTGCAAAACGGCGTGTTTTCCGTCATTATATTGTCGGAAGGGAAGGGGATTCCTTGCTCTTCAAAATAGTAGAAAATTACTGTTTTCAAAAATTCCAACGCGCCGGAACCATCGCAAAGTCCGTGAAAAAAGTCGATGAAGATGCGATTTTTGAAATAACTTACCCTTAAAAGGTACCTGTTGTTGTGCGAAAAATCGAGCATTTTAAGCAAAACGCCGTCGTCTTCTTCTACGATGAAAGGCAGTTTGTTTTCGTCTAAATAAGGACGGAAAAAGCCGCGTTTTAATTCGCAACGGAATTGTTTGTGTCGGGAAAACGCTTTTTCTACCGCTTTTTTTAAGTAGTCCGGGTTGACTGCGGAGTTCAGTTTTGCCCCTAAACGGAACAAACTCTGCGCCGCGGGAGTCAGTACCATTTGGTACATTATGGCGGAGTTGTCAAGCCGATACCAGTCGTATGCGTTTTTCATTTGCGTGACCTCGGTCCGCCGAGTTTGGATTGCAGGGTTTTGTAAAAACTTTTAGGATTAGTGCGGACGAGATTGAGTTTTTTCGAAGAAAGCCGCACGGATACGAATTCGCCTTCGTTAATCGTCGCTACCGTTTGTCCGTCAACGTCGAGCGACGGCAAACCGTATTGCGTGCGAAGTTCGACAGGAGTAAGGGTGATTACGCTCTCGTCACCGACGACGATCGGGCGCGAAGTAAGCGAATGTGCGCAGATCGGAGTAAGTACGAACGTATGCGACAAAGGCGCGATCAGCGGTCCACCCGCGGACAGGTTGTATGCGGTAGAACCCGTGGGCGTGGATACGATTATTCCGTCCGCGCGTACGGTGTCTACGTCCTGACCGTCGATTTTTACGTTGGTTGATAGAATATGTCCGAGCGCGCCGCGGTGAACGACCGCCTCGTTGATAGCCGTGAAAACTTTGCCGCCGATTTCCGCTTCGAGAGTGGAACGCATTTCCGAAGTGTAATCGCCGCCGACGAGTTTTTTAACGGCGTCAAGCGAATTTTTCGGCTCGGAATCGGCAAGGTAGCCTACCGTTCCCATATTTATTCCGAGTACCGGCGTGCCGTAGTCGAGAAGCAGCCCGGCGGTCTTTAAGATCGAACCGTCGCCGCCGAAAACTATCGCCGCAGAAACGCGCGACAGGTCGCTCTTATCGATAGCGGTAATGTTCGTTTTGGCAAAAAACTTGCTTTTTTCGGGCAAACAACGCAAAGTTATGCCGTTTGAAGCAAGAAAAGCCGCCGCTTCCTCGATATAAGGAAGCGCGGCGTTCGATTTTTTGGAAGATATAAGATAAATTTTTTCCGACATTTTAGTTTACGGGAACGACCCAACCGAATTCGTCGGGAGCGGTTCCGTTCTGAATACCCGTAATGCGCGCGTATGCGTGGCGCGTGATTTCGCCCATCTCGTTGTTGTTTACGATAAGGTCTTCGCCGCGGAAGTTAAGCACGCCGACCGGAGAGATTACCGCCGCCGTACCCGAACCGAAAACTTCGTTCAGTCTGCCTTCTCTCTGCGCTTTAACCACTTCGTCTACCGATATGCGGCGTTCTTCCACGACGTAACCGTCCTTGCGAAGAACTTCGATAACGCTTCTTCTCGTAACGCCGTGCAAAATCGAACCCACCAAAGCAGGGGTGATAACGACGTGATCGATAACGAAGAAAATGTTCATTGCGCCAACTTCTTCGACGTATTTGTGCTCTTTTCCGTCAAGCCAAAGAACTTGGTCGTAACCCTTTCTGTTGGCGATTTCTCCGGCAAGAAGACTTGCGGCGTAGTTGCCCATACACTTCGCTTCGCCCGTGCCGCCGATAGGAGCGCGTACGTATTCTTCTTCGATGAGAATTTTCGTAGGAGCAAGACCGTGCGCGTAGTAACTTCCCACAGGGCTGAGAATAATGAAGAAAATATAGTTGTGCGCCGCGTGTACGCCGAGCGCTTTGTCGTTGGCGATCATCGTAGGACGAATGTAAAGCGCCGTGCCCGGATCGGTGGGTATCCAGTCCTGTTCGAGTATAAGAAGTTCTTTAAGCGCAGACATAACCTTTTCTACGTCAATCGTGGGCATACAAAGCCTTTCTGCCGATTTGTTGATACGGTTAAGATTGTCGTATGCGCGGAACATAGTAATTTTGCCGTCCTTGGTTTTGTACGCTTTAAGTCCGTCGAAAATTCCCTGTCCGTAGTGAAGTACGTTCGTGCAAGGTGCGAGGGAAAAATCGTGATAAGGTACGATTTCGGGTTCGGTCCACGCACCATCGGAATAGGTCATTATAAGCATATGGTCGGTAAAATATTTGCCGAAACCGAGTTTGCCGAAGTCAGGCTTTTCCTTTTTGTTGTTCGTAAGCGTGATTTTCATATTTATACCTCTTTGTAATAATTTGCTATGGTTGTTTAGTAAGTTTCGTATCCCGTTTCTACGAGTAAGGGTACACATTTTCCCGAAAACAGTTCGTTCGCTCCGTCGATGAACGACTTCGTCGAATCAATCGGCACAGCCGCTTTCAGACAAACCTGCTCGCCGTAACGAACGTCAAGAACTTTTCCGGAAACGTTCTCGACAAGCCTTGCGGCTCGATCGACTTCGGAGTAGGAAAGTGTGATTAAGTACACGCCGCTCTCGATTTTCGTCACCGTTTTCGATTCGGCAAGAGCATTTACCGCGGCTTTGGTATAAGCCGACACCAGTCCGCCCGCGCCGAGTTTTATTCCGCCGAAATATCGCGTCACTACCACCGCTACGTCGGTAAGTCCGTTGTTTTTGATCGCCTGCAAGATAGGCATACCGGCAGTCCCAGACGGCTCGCCGTCGTCGAAAAACTTCTGTTCGCCGTTTTGACAAAGTATGGCGTAACAGTTGTGCGTGGCGTCGGAATACTTTTTCGATACGGTTTTAACGAACGCCGCTCCGTCGGCATAGTCCGTTATTCCTTTCGCCGTCGCTATAAAAAGCGAACGCTTGATTTCGTACTCCGAACGGGCATCGCCGTCAATCGTCAGGTACTCGGACATCAGTCTATGCGTACGCGAAGATGTACTTTCTTGCCCTTGTGCAAAATAAATCCGTTGTTGTATTCGCTGTCGGTAAGTTCACGATCGTACGAAGCGACCGTTTCGTCGTCGATTTTAACGCCTTTACCGTCGATCAAACGACGAGCCTCGCCCTTGCTTTTCGCTACGCCGGTAGCAACGAGAACGTCGATAACGTTGCGAGAGGGGAGAGAAACGGTGACCGAAGGCATACTCGATTCGTCGCCGCCGAACGCGCCCTTAGCCATAGACATCGCTTTCTGCGCCTCTTCTTCGCCGTGTACGATCTTCGTGACTTCGTACGCAAGACGCTCTTTGGCTTTGTTGATGCGCTCGTCTTTGTAAGCGGTCAGTTCGTTTATTTCGTCCATCGAAAGGAACGTAAGGAAACGCAGACACTTGTTTACGTCCGCGTCGTCTACGTTGCGGAAATACTGATAGAATTCGTAAGGCGTGGTCTTTTTCGGATCGAGCCAAACCGCCCCTTTCGCCGTTTTGCCCATCTTCTTTCCTTCGCTCGTCGTGAGAAGTTCAAACGTCATCGCAAACGCCGATTTTCCTTCCTTTCTGCGAATAAGATCCGCCCCGGCAAGAATGTTCGACCACTGATCGTCGCCACCGCATTCGAGCAAACAGTCGTATTTGCGGCAAAGTACGAGAAAATCGTAACTTTGCATAAGCATATAGTTGAATTCGAGGAAAGACAAACCGCGCTCTAACCTTTGTTTGAAACATTCCGCAGTAAGCATACGGTTGACGGAAAAGTTCGCGCCGATCTCACGCAGGAAGTCAATGTAGTTAAGGTTAAGCAACCAGTCGGCGTTATTTACCATAACAGCCGCGTTTTCTCCCTCGAAAGAGAAAAACTTGCTCATTTGCTCGCGGAAACAAGCGCAGTTGTGCGCAATCGTTTCTTTCGTCATCATACTGCGCATATCCGTTCTGCCCGACGGGTCGCCGACCATAGCCGTTCCGCCGCCGATAAGAACGATGGGCTTGTGCCCGGCACGCTGCATATGACTCATCGCCATAAGCGCAAGAAAATGCCCGACGTGCAAACTGTCCGCCGTCGGATCGAACCCGATATAAAAAGGAACGGACCGAGATCCGAGCAGTTCGTAAAGTTCTTCTTCATAAACCGTCTGCTTGATAAATCCTCTTTCTCTCAGCACGTCCATTACGTTTCTTTTTTCGTTCATAAATTACTCCGCTTGTATATTATGTATTTATCTACTATTATAAAATTTATGATAGATAAAAGCAAACGAATAAACGCCAAAAAACAAAAAACGATTCGTTTAATGATTAAAATTAGTTTAGTGTAATTGCAAAAAGTGGGGAAACAGCGTTATAAACGGTGGTTAAACGCAAAAAAAATAACGTCGCTCGAATGCGGCGTTATTTCTTATGTAGTTGTTTCGGATTATCGGCGCGTTTGGTTGTATTTAAGCGCGTTTTCTTTCGCTTCGGCGAAGTCCATATAAACGCTCGGATCGGTGTGGGCGTTGTCGAAGTAATAAGTCGTTTCGTAGTCGATAAGAGAGTTTATGCCGCCTTTTTTGCCGTGCATTGCCCATTCGTCCAGACTCTTGAAGTATTTGAAATAACCGGTTTCCCAAATTTCTATGGTTTCTACCATCGAAGTATAGTTGGCGTCGGCGGAGTTCGCTCCGGCGCGGAGATTGTCTATACTGCGAGCGGTGGTAATCGGATTGTCGGTGTCGAGTTCCATCGTAAGCACGAAGTAATTGCCGTTCTCGCTCGTTTTGTATTCGATTTTCGCCGATTTAATCGTTTCTTCGGTTATGTTTTGGTCAGTAGCGGTATAGATACCTTCCTGTGCGGCGCAGAAAACGCTTTGTTTTTGCTCCTTTGCCCATTTTTCTGCGGAAACCTGCTTGTCCGGGACGTCCCAGTAGCGTTCGATACCGATCACGTCGCCGCTTCCGTCGGCGTTTTGGGTAAGGAACTTAGGCGAAAGGCTTTTTTCACTGTAAAGGTAATTCATCGTCGTTGCGTCCGAGTAAGAACGCATTGCAAAGGTCGTGTTTTCCGGAGCAAACGCGCTTGCCAGTCCGCCCAGTCCGGCGCCGGGGATAGAGTATTCCGTAAAGTAGAATTCCGTGCCGGTTTTCAGAACGTAGCGGTTGCCCTGAATGGGGATTTCGAGTATCGTCCCCGGAAACATCGTGGTTTTGCAACTGACGAAGGCGTACATTTTGTCCGCAAGTTTCGTCTTTTCGCACGCTACGCGATACGCTTCCGCGACGGCGTTTATTATATCCGCTTTCTTCGTTTCGTCGGAAGTATCGAGATTTATAAGCGCGTCAAGTTTTGCTTTAACCGAAGAAAAGTCCGCGTCGCCCGAAGAAGAAACGTGCGTAGGTATGGAGTTTTCGTCGGGAGTAAACGCTTGCGGAGCGGCTTTCGAGCCGCAAGCAACGATAATCAACGCGATCCACGCGATGAATGCGAGTATCAGAAGTACCTTAAAAGTAGTCAGTATTGCTTTTTTTTCTTTCATATTCGCCACCGTCGTTTGTTTCGACGAAAAAATTATTTCGTTTCTTCGTCGGGTTTTTCCGTTTTTTCTCTGTCCGGTTTAAGGAAACCGAATTTGTCGATTTTTTCGTTTTTCTCGCTCTTTTCGCCCTTTTCTTCGTCTTCGGGCGGATTTACGATAACTTTAATATCGAGAACTCTCCGCTGCGTCAGACGGTTTACTATTATGGTAAGGTTGCGATAATCGAAAGTTTGCGATTTTTTCGGAATATCGCCGATTTGCTCGATTACCCAGCCGCTCACGGTTTGCGAGTCGAACGAGTCGAGTTCGTCTTCGTCGATACCGAACGTTTCGAAAAACTTATCGAGTTCGGCTCTGCCGTCGACAATGTAAGTCGTGTCGTCGATTTTCGTGAAGTAATTGACCACTTCGTCGTGTTCGTCCCAAATCTCGCCGACGAGTTCTTCGAGAATGTCTTCGAGCGTAACGATACCCAACGTGCCGCCGTATTCGTCGACTACCACCGCCATATGTACTTTCTGCATTTGCATACTTTTAAGCAAAGCGGATATCTTCATATGTTCGGTAGCTACGTTTACCGGCGTAATGTAGTTTTTAATCGATTTTTCGCCCTTTTCCAAAGCGGTGAAGAAGTCGATGTTGTGTATCATACCGATTACGCTGTCGATCGTGCCGTTGTAAACGGGCATACGCGAAAACGTGTGTTCGAGAAACATTTTTTTGATTTTTTCCATCGGCATATCGATGGGTACGGCAATAATATTTACTCTCGGTACGAGTATGTCGCCGACTTCGGCGTCGTCGAATTCGATCGCGCTCGAAATGAGTTCTCTTTCCTGCATATCGAGAGAACCGTCTTCCTGTGCCTCTTCCACGATGGAAAGCAGTTCTTCTTCGGTGATTTTATCTTCGCCTTTGGATTTGAAAATCTTTTTCAAAACGAATTTTAACCCGGCGAAAATTATCGTTATCGGGTAAAGAATAACCATAATTATCCGTATGGGATAACCGAAAGCCATCACAAGTTTTTCCGCGTTTTCTTTAGCGATCATTTTCGGGCTGATTTCGCCGAAAGTAAGAACGATTACCGTAGAAACCGCAACGGAAACGATACCGCTTACCGCAGGGTTGGGTATAACCGCTTCGAAAATGTTGTTGAACAAAACGGAAAGCGTAATGTTGACGATATTGTTTCCGACGAGAATTGCGGAAAGAACTTTGTCGTATTTGTCAAGCAGCATAAGTGCGTTTTGCGCGCGCTTGTTGCCGTCTTGCGCCTTGATTTTAAGTTTGGTACGATTAGCGGAACTAAAAGCGGTTTCCGTAGACGAAAAGAACGCGGAAAGTCCGACCAGCAAAACGATAAAAATCGAAGACAGAATTATACTGTCGGGGTCAGGGTCTGCGTCAAGTGAAGATTGTAACATGTCTCTCCTTATATTTTACAAAAGTAATGTATCAATAATAACACGCTTTTATGCTTTTGTAAACACCTTTTATTCAAAAACCGCTTTTCCGCCCTTTTTGTAAGGAAAAACCAAGAAAAACGGCGTCCGAACCAAAATTTGCGCCGCTTTTAACGAATTTTTCCCGTTTTACGAAAGAAGTCGATGCGGTATTTATTTTAAGGAAACGTTTTCCGAGCGCAATTCGCCGTCGGCTGCGGAAAAAGCCTTTACGGAAACGGCGTTTTCGGAAAAACGAAGCACGGAATAAACTAGATCGCCCTTTTTCTTTACGTTTCGTTCGGAAATTCCGCCGCAAACCAACGACGGAATACCGTTTCTATAAACGTCGTAGTCGAGCGTAAACTTGTGCGTATGCCCGGAAAGACAGATTTTAACGTTTTTATCGCGGAGAAAATCCGCAAAATTCGCTCTCGTTTCTTCGTCGGGCGCATAAAGCGGATTATGTACGATCACGACGTCGGTAAGACCGTCCGGGTAGTCGAGAGAATCAGCGGAAACCAACTGCTTTTTGCGATAACCGTCGAAGTCGGCGCAGTACTTTGCGTTTTTGTTGTCTTTGACGTCGCAGTAAGCGGCGGCAAGGGAAGTAAGCAAAGGAACGCTCAGACCGTAACGGTAAATTTCCTTGTTTTCCATCCAGAAATCGATTACTTTTTGCGGCCGATTAAGATTGCGGTAGCAACTCGTTATCATGGGAAAACCCTTTTCATATAACCGGGCGACAACTCGTGATTTTTAATCCTGTCAAAAATTACGTCCAGGCATTTGGTATAGAAACGAGCGGCTTTCAGATCGGAGATAAAAACGAAATGTTGCTCTTCCGTCTGATCGAAAAATCGACCTTAACGACCGATTCTATTGATTTCGCGATAACTGCGGCAGGGCGCAACGCTATGAAAAAAACCTAAACCGAAACAACAAAGTTCGATTTAGGTTTCACTTGGCGGGCAGAATCACTTCGCGTTTGAACTATTTCCCACCTATCCTCTAACTGCGGTTTGATTTCCTCTAAAGTTGTTTCATCTATTGCTTTGTTCCCGCCTTTAAAATTGAAGTAGATATAGGTATGATCGTCGCAAACGTATACTTTGTATACGAGGGTGTCTATCAGCTGTCGTCTAAACTCAAAATCATCTACGTTTCCCTGAATTATCAGCTTGACGAACGCTTCAAAATCTTTCTCTGTAAGTTGCCGTCCACGTTCGATTGTTAATTTCGTTTTCAGCTTTTCCAAGTCACTTAAAAGGACTTCATACTCTTGCATTTGCACTTCGATACGCTGTTTGAGTAACGGGCTTTTGGCTTCGATAAAGGCAGTGGCTGCGGCATCTGCTTTTTCTTGTACGTCGGCAATTCGCTTTCGTATTGATTTGAGTTCCTTTTCGTCCGTCCTCGATTCGTAATGCTTCATCAAGTCGCTTATTATCGTTTGCTGATGGACTTCATCGGACAGGTATAAAAGGATGCTTGATACAACGGCGTTTTCAAGAGTATCTTTATGCTCAAGCCGCTTTTTACAAAGTTTCTTCTTCCTGTTTTTGCATTCGTAGTAATAGTATTTTTTGCCCGTTTTACTTCTTCCACCACCGGAGACCATTTCCGAACCGCAGTGACCGCAGAAGAGTTTTCCCGTCAATAGGTAAGGTTCTATTTTTGCTGTTTCTTTGCCACCTAAAACGTAGCGATTATCGGATAGCCTTTTTTGCACTCGCTCGAAGGTTTCTTTGTCGATAATTGCCGGATACATATTGGTACATAATCTTTCCCCAAAGTAGAATTCTCCGGTATATTTCGGATTGGTCAAATAATGGTCGAACGTTTTTCCGGTTATGGGCTTTCCCTTGAATCTGACTCCCTGAGCGTTGAGTTCCTGAGCTATTTGTTTTTTGCCGATACCTTTATCAAACTGTTCAAAGACATACTTCATAACTTTGGATTCTTCTTCGTCCAGAACGATACGTTTAATAAATTTCCCTTGTTTTCCGGGGACAGGTTCTAATTCCAATTTATAACCATAAATGATAAAGCCACCGCAGAATGTACCGTTGGCGACGCTAATATCAAGACCGTCTTTGACTCTTTTGGAAAGACGCTTGCTGTATTTTTCTGCGTTCCAGTCCAAAAACATTTCATAGAATTCGCCGCCTTCATCATCTGCTATCGGTTCAAGAGCGGAAATAACCTTTATGCCGTATTTTTCCTTGAGCATTTCTTTATATAGAATGCTGTCTCGACGGTTACGTGCGAACCTGTCGAACATATAAACGATAATATATTGGAAAGTGCCAAGTTGGGCATCGGAGATCATTTTTTGAAAAGCAGGGCGGGCGTCGTTTGTTCCCGTTCTTGCTTTATCGGTATAAAGGTTGACAACTTCAAGTCCTTTGCTCTCCGCACATTCCGTACAAATACGCACCTGTGCTTCGATACTTTGCTCGTTTTGTCCGTGCGAGCTGAATCTCGCGTAAATCACACAATTCTTCATCTCAAACTCATTTGTTCGTTTTTGTTTTTTGCAAGCTATTGCTTTTGCAACCGCAAAACCAGTCTGCCACAGTCGAAAAAGTCAAGGAAAAAGGCAATGGTTTATGCTTAACGAGGGATAAACATTGCCCCTTGATCTTTTTCGCTGCGGAAGACAACAAAACCTACAAAAGCAATAGCATAATTTTTTTAATTTGTTCCCCTATGTGCTTGACATTTGCATACATTATAGCTAAAATAAAATCAATACGCAACAAAAATTGCGTAACAAATCGAAAGAAAGGAAAAATTTTTTATGAAGGTCAGAAGTGAAGAAGTCTTCAATGCCATTATCGAATTCATTGATGAATATTATTTCGCCAATAATATTGTCCCCACTATGCAAGAGATAGCCGAGGCTGTTAAATTGGATAGAAGTAATGTTTGTCGAAATCTTCAAGCAATGCAAGAACGTGGGTTGATAGAAGTAACAGGTGGTTGGCGTGGTATCAAGACAAAGAAAATGTCAAAAGTCATGACCGGAATATCAAGAGTGCCGATCGTAGGTATGATTGCTTGCGGTACTCCTATGTTAGCTGAAGAAAATATAGAGAGTTATATTCCTATATTGTTGCACATCAATACTGCTAGGATCTACACTACGTTCTATAAAGTATAAAAACACCTGTTTGCCTTGAGCTAACATGTTTTCTATTTCTTCTTCCGTCCCAGAATCATAATTGTCTGTGGGCGTTCCGAATCGCGTGCCGAGCAATGCAACACATAAATCGCAATCATCTACAAATTGTTTGTTTAATAATTTTTGAGGTTTATCTCCGGATTGTGGAAAACTATCAGTGGACCAGTGTTTAAGCTGGATTATCATTTTATTGATCTCGCCCAGTGAAGAGTTAAAACTTTTTACGCATTCTTCAATTATGTCTTTTAAATCTAAAACATCGCCAGGGCATGAAAGCAATAAGCTATATACAGTGCTAGTATGTGGCATAATAACTATCTCCTTTTTCGAATTTTCACTAATGCTGTTCTGATAAATATTATAACAAAAAGCAATTTTAATCTCAAGAAGAAAACACGAGAATGGACAAAATAAGTAATAATAGCTTGACAGAATACAAAAAGAATATTACAATATAAAAACGGATGTCATAGGATGCGAGAACATGAGATTTATTGGTAGTAAAGTTAATCTATTGGAGAACATAAAACAAGTCATTGATGAGAACTGTGATGGGATCAATGAAGTGTTTTGCGATATTTTCTCCGGCACGGGGGCAGTTGCAAGATGTTTCAAACCATACTATCAGATAATCAGCAATGATATTCTATACTTCTCTCATGTTTTGACCGCGGCAACCATTGAGAACAACCATGTCCCCGAATTTGCTAAACTCAAGAAGAATGGAATAGAAGACCCTATTGCTTACCTTGAAAGTGAGCCGATTACTTGCAGTTTAATTAATGGTTTTATTACGGAAGAATACTCTCCTAAAGGACAAGCGGGAAGAATGTATCTTACTGAAACCAATGCGGAACGTATTGATTTTATTAGAAATACTATTGAAGCTTGGAAAGATAAAAAATGGATAGATTCTTATGAATATAAGTATCTGCTTGCTTGTTTAATCGAAGGTGTTCCTTTTGTATCCAACACAACAGGTACTTATGGCGCGTACTTAAAGCAATGGGATAAACGAGCATTCAAACGTTTTGAGATGTTCAAATTATCCGTTTGTGATAACGGACGTAGAAATATTTGTTACAACGAAGACGCTAATGAACTGATTAAGAAGATCAGCGGAGATATTCTATACATTGATCCGCCATATAACGATCGGCAGTATCTTCCCAATTATCATGTTTTGGAAACTATTGCAAAGTATGATTATCCTACGGTTAAGGGTGTAACAGGTGTTAGACCATATACTAATGAAAAGTCAAGTTATTGTATTAAAGCAAAAGTCAAAGAAGCGTTCGATGATTTGATAAAGAATGCTGATTTTAGACATATCGTTATCAGTTATAGCGATGACGGCTTGCTGTCTGTGGACGAGATCAAAGAAATACTATCAAAATATTGCATTGCTGATAGTGTCAAGAAATATGATATTCCCTATGCTCGATATAAGGCAAAACTTGAACAGAGCAAAAAAGAACATAGTGAGTACATCTTCTATGCAAAAAAACAATTAGATCGTGAATATACTCGAATTGCCGTTCAGCCTGTTCGTAGAAAGAATGCCGACAATATAGACAAAAAGAGATTCATTAAAAGCCCAATGAATTATATTGGAGGCAAGTATAAGTTGCTACCTCAAATAATGCCATTATTCCCAAAAGATATAAAGACTTTCGTCGATTTGTTTGCGGGCGGATTTAACGTATCGGTCAATGTTGATGCACAAAAGACTATTTGCAATGACCTCAATTATCTTGTGGTCGAAATGGTTCGTACTTTTAGTTATGCAGACATTGACATTATTTTGAAGAGAATTGATGAAAAGATTGCAGAATATGGATTGTCAAAAGAGAACGAAGAAGGGTTTAAGGCGTTCCGTGATTTCTATAATGCTAATCACAATCCAATAGATTTGTTTACTCTGTCCTGTTTCTCGTTCAACTATCAATTTAGGTTTAACAGCAATAAAGAATATAATAATCCTTTTGGAAGGAATAGAAGCCAATTTTCTGAAACGACGAGACAAAACCTAATTTTGTTTATGGACGAAATGAAAAAAAAGAATCTTGAATTTTTCTCAAGAGATTTCCGAGAGATTCCTTTATCTCGACTTGGTAATGGGGATTTCATCTACTGCGATCCTCCGTATTTGATTACGAATGGATCGTACAATGATGGTAATCGGGGATTCCATGATTGGGGCGAAGATGAAGAACGAGCCTTATATTCCTATTTGGATCAAGCGAATTCGCAGGGAATTAAGTTTGCCTTATCAAATATGATTAAACACAAAGGTACAGACAATACCATCTTATCTGATTGGGCAAGAAAATATAAAGTTCATTACATAGATAGCAATTATTCTAACTGTAACTATCAGTTTAAGAATAAAGATGCAGAAACATTAGAAGTATTGGTCACGAATTATTAATCATGGATACAGAAAATACGGTTGGAAAACCTATAAGAGAAGTGCTTTCAGATGAAGAATTATTCTCGTTACCCCGTTGGGTAAAAGAGAATTTAGACTCAGCAAAAGTTGTTGGATCAACTCTGCGCACTATTGAACTTGAAGATGGTCGTCGCTTCAGCCTTGATAATACAATTAACGATCTCGCCGGCGCAGAATGGACCCGCTATATATGTTCTGTTATCAATACAAGGTATCTTACGAAAGGAAAAGATAGCTACGCTCATAATATTCGGAAAATTCACCCAACGCCTAAACCCCCTCAATTGATGAAAGAGCTGATTGAGTTCTTTAGCAAGGAAAACGAGATTGTATTGGATTATTTTATGGGTGTAGGCGGTTCGTTGTTGGGCGCAAGTTTGTGTGGCAGACGTGGTGCAGGAATAGACTTAAATAAGGATTTTATTGAAGCTTATAAACAAGCGGCGTTCGAATTAAACTTGCCAATTCAAAACTGCATTGTCGGTAATTGCGATACTGTTTTGAACGATAAAAGACAAATGCAAGAATTGTTAAATGGTGAAAAAGCGGGCTTGATCCTTATAGATCCGCCTTATGCAAATATGATGTCAAAGCCGAAAACCGGTGCAGATATCGCGGTGTATGGAAATCAATCGACACCGTTTACAGATTTGCCCGAAGATTTAGGTAATCTGTCTTTGGGTGAGTTTATTCCTAAATTGAAATCAATCATAGAAAAGTCATTATTCTACTTAAAAAAGAAAGGCTACTTGATTGTGTTTTGTAAGGATATGCAACCAAAAAAGAAGGAACTTCATATGTTGCATGCCGAAATTGTTTCGGCGCTGAATGAAATCCCTTCTCTTTATTATCGCGGTTTGAAGATTTGGGCGGATCAAACGGTAAAACTATTTCCATATGGATACCCGTTTGATTTTGTTGCAAATCAAATCCACCAATACATTTTGATCTTCAGGAAGTATTAGTGAATACCCACCTCGGCAAAAGCATCTTTGATGGGTTGAGGTGCGTCTTGGTTTATAAATACATTTCCGTCCGCATCTACATAGATAAGCACCTTTTTATCGGGAATGCCACCGAGGTTGCCACCGAATAGCGTAACCCACCGAGAAATAGCGTAAGACGGATAACTACGACTGATGTGTTCGTTGATTATCGCGTCATATGTGTCTATTTCGGCTAATCCATCAGCTAATTTATTATACATCTTGCCTTCAATCAAATAAATCTCATGCGTATTGTCATTACGCAGAACTACGTCCGGCAACAAGAGATTGTTAACGCCGCCGCTGTCTTTTTTATGCAATGTAGTAAGACTCTTATCGGGTTCTCTGAAATAACTCCTTTCGCAACCGGCATGATTCTCATAAATACCATGTATTCCTTTATATTGGCAAGCCAAATGAAGTAGAATGGAAGCAACTTTTTCAGATGAAATTGCATATTGCCAATAGTGTTCCGGGAGTTCAATATCAATAGGCAAGGTGATTCCTTCTAATTTAATGTCAAGCAACTTACAGATTCGGATAAACTTATTGCTCTTATTCTTCGTTGCGTAAGACTGAGATACACCATGATTTGTTATGATAATATCGCCTTGCCAATTTAATTCCCTTAAAGTGCTTGCAATACAAGTAAGCGTTCCAATGTTGGGATCATGACCGATATTTCCTTTGTCTTTTGGCTTGGATAAACGACCGGAAATGGTTATAGTTGTTGCATTGATTTTGGCGATACGTATAGGAACATTGGTGCTGTTCGGTAAACGCATATTGGTTTTGAATTCAATGAGTTCGTCAACGCTTGCAAATGCCTTAAAAGCAGCCATGGATTTGCCGATGAATTTAACACCTTGCGCTAACAACATATTTGTTCCGAAAACATTCGTGTCAGATGGCTTTCTGTCTTCGTCCGATGTCGCTTCTTCATTGTAAAGCATATACTTGGGAACTTCGGGACAATAGTAATTTGCATAAGCAAACTTGGTAGCGCGTTGTCCGATTCCTGTATTACGAGATTCGGCATCGCTTGTTTTCGTTTCTTCTAAAAGGAATAAAATGTTTTCAAGCGAATGATTATCGGGAACATTATCTTGTTTTACAAGCATATAGTCCATAAAACTCGAGTATCCGCTGACTATTCTAATATTGATTTCATCAATTTCGCTCACTTGAACGTTCTCAACGAGATACTCAAATGCAAACCTACCATCGGCAGTCGCCTTGGGTTTTATAGCAAGGTTGTCTGCGGTCATTGTTGCATGATAGTTTTTGCAGTATTCTTCAAGGATGGTTTGAATGACCGAATTCTTAGGGCGCTCTTCGGTCAGAATCCACAATTTGCTCATTTTTTCCTCCGTAAGTATGGAATATAAACATTATAACATATTTCGTCAAAAAACTCAAATGTACAGGAAACTCATAGAAATGATATTTGCTTAAAACATAAATCGGGTTTCCCGATTGTGCGGCGAGCCAACGGCGCGCCATACGAAATAGCGGATTTTGGCTATTTCCTTATCCTGCTATAGAAAAAAGCCGGATAGCCAAGGAAATAGCTAAAAAAATTTTCAAAAAAGTGTTAAGGTGTTTGCTACAACGAACACCTTAACCTTTACAAGGGCGCTTGAAAGTGATATAATGTAACTACAAGCTGAATATGGGCGAAGGGGTTCCGTTGAATGCCTTTGCTGACGTTCGTTAAGCGATTAGACTTGGCAGAAGCCGTATTGACTTAAACCGCATAAAAACCCACAGTGGGCGGAGAGAACAGTACGAAACCGCGAACCATGAGACTTCGGGCGAACAGATAGACCTTATTTTTGCGTTGCAGAAACGCACGTAAGGTTTTGTCTGTTCGCCCTTTGTTTTTAACGGACATTCGGTTTGAAAACAGCCACAAGGAGGAATGCCTATGAATGCAAGAGATCGACCACACATCTAACAACCACGAGCGGAACAAGTCATTGGAAGTATTGGGAATCCGTTCCAAGATGGAAGCAGGTAAAGGGATTTCCCAAAATCAATGATTTTCGTAAATCCGACTCGTGGACAAGTGGGAAACCCACCTTTCTTTTTCGGCAAGTAATTGCCACAAGGTGACAGGTCCATATCTCTTCGCGCGGAGAAATATTCGTCGTATATATACGAGAAAGAGCTTGACACGCCCTCGTTAATGGTGTAGAATATGCGTAGTCGTATCAATACGATTATGATATTCACCAAAGGAGATGAAAGAAATGACGAAACCGAGAGCGGAAAAAGATAAGAGATATGAGGATAGACACAAGGAAGAACGGAAAGCCAAGTGTATGGTTTGGGGAACGAGCGTTGACCGCAAGGAAGCGGAAGAGATAAACGCTTTTCTCGAAGAGTACGGTTACACAAAAGTCCAACTGATACGGGCGGGATATAAAGCATTATTAAACGAAGCCGCCGAGCATGATTTGGGATTAGCAAAGATAATGGACAGCTATGACGACTTTTTCAGCGGAGAACTTGAAAAGTTTGAGAAACAGAAAAAGGAAGACAAATAACCTCTTCGGGAGAAAAGAACAGACACTTGATCTACGTAGGGAAAAGGATTACGCGGAAGAAGCATTGGCGTAATGGAATCCCTTTGATTCCTTGTGAGAGTGAGGGCAAAAAATACATCGGATACTCTCACCGTCCAAAAGGAATGAAACATAAAACACCAAGTAAAGAACGTTGTCACCGTGAATTTAATAAGCGGTGCGATCGACAAAACCCCTTGCGACCTGTCGCAAGAACAAATTAACAAAAGCGCAAACATATTGGCAAACGTATTGATAGACTTTGTTAAGAACGGCGGAAGCCTTAAAGACCTTACGCCAAAGAACGTATTCGGGAGGAAGTACAATGAATAGAGCGGTTATCTATGCAAGATTCAGTTCGCACAGTCAAACGGAACAATCCATCGAAGGACAACTCCGCGAGTGCTACGAATATGCCAAACGGCAAAACATTATGATCGTCGGTGAATACGTAGACAGAGCCTTGACGGGAACGACGGACAAGCGTCCCAACTTCTTGAAGATGATCGAAGACAGCAAGAAAAAGACCTTTGACTTTGTTCTCGTCTATCAGTTGGATCGTTTCGCTCGCAACCGATATGACAGCGCAAACTACAAAGCAAAACTCAAAAAGAACGGCGTGCGCGTTCTTTCCGCCAAGGAGAATATCAGCAACGACGCAAGCGGTATCTTGATTGAGGGCGTACTGGAAAGTATGGCGGAGTACTACTCCGCCGAGCTTTCCCAAAAGGTTAAACGCGGGATTCGCGAGAGTCTGACCAAAGGATATTTCATCGGCGGGTACGGACTGTTTGGCTATGACGTTGTGGACAAAAGATGGGTGATAAACGCCGTTGAAGCGGACATCGTTCGGGACGTGTTCAATCGCTACAAGAACGGCGAAAAACTAAACGACATCATCAATAGACTGAATCGTGATGGTATCAAGACGAAAGCAGGTTCAGAGTTCAATATGAACAGCGTTGCCCGCATAATCCGTAACGAGAAGTATATCGGTATTGTCCGTTCCAACGATAACGTTTACACCAATGTTGTTCCCGCTATCGTGGACGAAAGACTGTTTCGTGAATGTAACGAGATGATGGACGAACATAAGCACAAACAGCGCGAGTGCAAAGCAGAGAAACCGTATATATTGAGCGGTAAACTGTTCTGCGGTTACTGCGGCGGTATGATGACGGCGGAAGCCGGCACGAGCAAAACGGGCAAAGTCCATCACTATTACAAGTGCTTCAATCGCAAGAAAAATCCGTCCGCTTGTGGTAAGAAAAACTACAAGCAAAAGGACTTGGAAGACCTCGTGTTCGACACGACGGTGGACTATATCTTGAAACCGAAAGGCATCGACCGAATCGCGCAGATCGTGGTGGAACGCTTTAACGCAGAGATAACTAAACCCGCGAACCTCGTCAATCTCGAAAACGAGTTAAAATCAAAAGAAAAAGCGATAAACGGCTTGCTTTCGGCAATGGAACAAGGCGTCGTCACGAATACGACCAAGGACAGAATGCTCGCGTTGGAAGCGCAAAAAGAAGAGTTGGAAAGCAAGATCGCATTGGAAAAGACAAGACAAACCGAACCGTTATCTCTCGAAACGGTGAAAGCGTTTTTGTACTATTTCGCCAACAAAAAGTATGAAACGGACGAAGCAAGAAACGAGTTCTTCAATTCGTTCATCAATCGTGTGATTTTGTACGACGACAGAGTGCTTATCTTCTACAACACCGATCCGAACAGTCCTACGACCATCGATACAACGGAAAACAAAACCATTTGCGATCAATTCAACCAAAACAACGCAAAAGAAAACTCGCTTGAACCTTCGGGGTTCAAACGAGTTTCACTTGGCGGAGCGGGTGGGATTCGAACCCACGTGACGGTTGCCCGTCAAACGCATTTCGAGTGCGCCCCGTTATGACCACTTCGATACCGCTCCATTAGTCAGGTCGTTTCGGAAAGGGAAGGGAAAAATCCGTTCGTCCTTACCGAGTAAGCCCTATCATTATAGTTTCTTTCGATCGGTTTGTCAATGTTTTTTCGGTGCTTTATAAATTCGAGTTGCTTTCACGTGCGTTTGTTGCGGTTTTTGAGTTCGGTAAGGTACTTCTTTTTGTCGTCGCTTATTCGGTAACTCTCTTTCGCTTTTTGTATCGACTTGTTAAAAACCGTTTCGTTTTTAATTTTTCCGTTCTCGAACAGTCCTATCGTTTTGTCGTACCGTTTTATAAGCGCAAAAGAAAAATACCAGGCAAGCGCCATATTTACATAGTATTCGTCGGTTTCGATTTGTAGTAGTTCGTCAAAAATCCGCGCGTCGAATCCGTCGTCAAGATAATAATCAAGCAGTAAAACAAGCGCAAATCTTATCGTATACGTTTTGTCGGACTTTAACCATTCACGTATCTTTTCGTAAAAAATACCCTTGTTGCTTTTTACCGATTTAAGCGCGCTTACGGTGGAATCGCAAACCGACCAGTTGTCGATTTGCGGCAAAAATCTCTCTATCTCCTTAATCAACTCGTCCGCGGAAAAATCGACGCATCCCAGCAAAAATCCGTGCAACAACTTTTCTTCGAGAAAATAATGCTTTTCTGTCAAAAATTCTCTATATTCGCTCTTCCGCGCAAGTTCTTTCGCAATCTTTCTTAAAGTTGGCAAACGGACACCCAAAACGGCATTGCGAGAAACCGTAGGGATAAGTTTAGCCGTAAAATCGGCGTATTTTTCGTCCGACTCACTTTTTAGTCTTTCTAAAATTTCCGAGTTCATTTTTCCATTTTTTCAGATCTTGTTCGTTTAATCCGTCAGGATTTTTTTCGAGTTCTTTTGCGAGGAAAAGAGCGCGTTTCAGCCTTGTGTCGTTTGCCATATAAATTGCTCCGCACAGAGCGAAAACCGCTCCGAGTCCGCCGGCAACGCCTGCGATTATTCCGTTTTTTATCATCAATCCGACGAAAACGAAAATGAAGAAAAAATCGAGAATAAGCAGATATACGCCTACGCTTCTGCACACTATTTTCTCAAAGAATTTAGCGTTTTCGTCCGTCGCTTTCGCATTGTAGCCTGCGATTGTTTTACTCGCTTTTCCGCATAAAAGCATTATGCCGAGTACGGCGAAAACCGCAACGAACAAAGCGGGAATGATTGCAAAAAATCTGTCGTCCATATCTCGATTGTAAGCCCGAAAAGGCTTTTTGTCAAAGATTATTGCTTATTTAAGACCGTTTTATCCCGCGCCGAAACGCCGTTAAGTTTCGCGCCGACGGTGGAATTTGCTTTTTGCTTTAATCGCGGTCTGAATTCGCGCCGGTGGTGCGGTTCGTTTCTGCGTTAAATCGCAGTTCGTTTTATTAAAAAATACTGAAAAGCGCGTGCGCGGTACTTGAAAAAAAAATATATTATGTTATAATATATGCAAAAGGGCGTAGTATGCGCTTTTTACACTTAGAAAATCATATCGGGAGATTGTTCTATGCGAGGTAAAAATTACGATCCCGGGAAGAGAAGAGTTTTTCCCAACGGAGGATATTTTGCGCTGATTGCGGTTATCGTAGTGCTTGCGGCACTCGTCGCCGTGACGTTGCTTGTCGTACTGCCTGCCACGGAGAGTCCGAAAGACAACGTTTCGACGATAGTCAGCATCAATTATCCGGACGAAGAGATAGGAGCCGGCAGCGATCTGAGCAGGGTTTACGTCACCGTCACTTACAGCGACGGCAAAACCGAATCCGTCGCTCTTTCGAGTATGGTTCACGAAGGGCTTGACGTCACCAAAAGCGGAAGACAAACGGTTTCCGTCAGTTACGGCGGATTCGAAGGAACTCTTCCGATAACGGTAAAAAACGTTAATTGTCAACTCACTTACTCGGCGAGCGACGGCGGTTCGGTAATAGGCGGAACCAACGACGAAAACGGTCGCATAGTGCAATCGGTAATAAGCGGCGGCGACGCCGACACGGTTATAGCCGTCCCCGAAACCGGCTATAAATTCATCGGCTGGAGCGACGGTTACCCTTACGCGCAAAGAAGAGATACCGGCGTAAACGAGAGCCGCAATCTTATAGCCAACTTCGACAAAGAACAATTCACCGTCGTATTTTTCTTTAACGACGGTACTACCGCAAAAGAACAAAAAGTTTTATACAACGAGAAACCCACCGATATTCCCGATCACAACGACCCGAAAATGCGCGTGTACGGATACACGTTCCGCGGCTGGTCTGTAAGCGAAGAAGATTACGCTCACGTCACGAGAGATATGAACATCTATCCGCGCTACGAAAAGACCGCCACCGACGTTACGGTAGAGGTTTCCAAAGACAGAAACGGCAACGTTATGGGGTCCACGGACGTCAACGAGTGCGGTTACTACGCGCACAGCGAAACGGAAAAAGCGAAAATCGTGGCGACTCCCGATAACTCGAGAGAGTTCAACAACTGGGCGGTGCTTTCTTCCGACGGAACGTACGTTTCTCTCGGTAAAGACTCGAAGGAAGAAACCATCGTCGAAATAGGGGACAAACGCACGAAAGTCGCGTTTAGAGTGAGCAGCGAAGACAACACGAACACGTCTTACAGCGTAAGTTTTCTTTGTAACGAGAATATGGCGTACGTTTCGCTCAAAGCGGAGTTTGCGTACGCGTCGAGTTCGGTTTCTTTCGTAAACTATCAGAATAAGAACACAAACAACCTTGAATGTACCGTCGACGACGTGCTTAACAATCAGGGCATAGGCGACAAGATCAAAACTGCCGGAGCGACCCGCCCGGACGGTAAACCCGCCAAAATCGACGACGATCCGAGTTCGCCCAACTACGGACTTATTGTACCCGACGACGTCTACGGAATGACTTTCGTGGGTTGGTATATGCAGGGCGATCCCGAACAGAACGTGGTAGACAGGTATCAGACGTTCGTCGAACCGTCCACTCTCGTCGCTAAGTGGGAAAAGAAAGAATACACGCTTTATTTCGTTTATGACGACGAAAACGATATAGAAAGAACTTACGGCGAACGCAAGGTAATGTATCAGAACACCGTGGGCAGCGGCGGCGGAATACCCGTCGGAACGCCGACTAAGGACAGATACATATTCACCGGTTGGCAGGACGCGCTCGCTCTCACCACCGTGGACGATACGACGCAAATAATAATGAACGACAAGTACGACACGGGCGCGGATTCTCTCTTTATGCAAGGGAAAATCAAAATCCGTGCGACCTGGACCCCCGTTCCGCATAAACTCAGCGTGGAAACCGACGGCAACGGCGCGGTTAAATTGTTTATAAAAGAAAAAGGAAGCGCGACTCCGGCGGAGGAATACGTTCTCGGAGAACGCACCATATACGAAGACAGAACTTACGAAGTAAGTTTTATTGCGGACGAAGACTACGTCATCGACAGCGTGCAGTGGACGTACGGCGACGTTACGAAAACTTACGCGGACAACGAAACGGGAGCGACCGGGTTCGTCGTCGAATTGCGCGAAAGATACGACAACTCGATAAGAGTTTCGTTCAAACTCAAAGAATATACCGTCACTATCCGCAACGGAAACGAAGTGACGAAAGGCATAATAACCGCTTCGGGCGGAACGTACGACGAAGAAACGGTTAAAATAACCGTCGGATCGGGCGCGTCGTTCCTTTTCGGAATACAATCGTCGAGCGATTTGTACTCGATAGAAAAGGTAAAAATAACCGGACGCGCGGACGGAAAAGTTTATAACGACGAAACGAAAGTCGATTTCGGCGGTTCGGAAGACGTTTCCGAATACACCGTCACGCTCGATAAGATTTATTCCGACGTCGATATAACGATCGAGTATAAAGGAAGGAATTATACCGTTACGGTAAACCAAAAAACGTTTATCGAAAACGGCGAAACCGTGTATCCGATTATGGAAACGGAGTACGGCGGCAGAGCGGACGAATACAAAGTTCCCGGAATAGGCAACGGCGGACAAACCGAGTACGGCTACGGAACGAGAATTTTCTACGCGATGAGAGCGCCGAAAGGAAGTTATATCTCGTCCGTGCTGTTTAACGGCGTAAACACGGATCTTTATTCGGTTTCGTACAACGTGTTTTTCTACGACTGGGAGATAAACGGCGTTAAGGCGGATATAGAACTGAAACGGATAAACGACGCGTACTACTACTCCTACGGCAGCAGAACGATAGGGGAAAGAACGTACTTCCTTTGCGACGACGTGTTCGGCGGAGAAACCGTCGTGTTCGAGCAAACGGGCGACGAGTACGTTCCGACGGACGGAACCGCTCCGTCGGAAGAAAGCGGACTTACGATAAAAGAGTATCTTGAAAAGGTCCTTGACGCGGCAAGCAGAAGAATATCCGATTCGAGCGTAGGAAAGGATAACAGAGTTACCGCGGTCAAGTGCGCGTTTTTACCCGATAAGAACACTAACGTCGCGATTGCGTACGGAACGATGGAATACTCGTTCGTCGTAAAAGAAAGCGAGTTCGGTTCGGTGGATTACACCGCGACGAAAGTCGCTCCCGGCGAGACGGTAACCGTAACCGCCACCCCGATTACCGGATATAAAATCACCGGATACACGATTAACGGCGAATACAAGGCGTTTTCTTCCCTTGACGTAAAAGAAAGATGCGTAATTAAGGTGGAAAACGTAACCGAAGACAAAACGGTGGAAATAATTTACGAACCCGTAAAATACAATCTCGTCATCGCGAACGTCAACCGTAACGGCAGAATACTCGTCGTAACGGACGAAGGCGAAAAGGAAGTAGTCGGAAGCCTGACGTTCTCTTACGAATACGCTACCGGCGGAAAGTTCGTCATAAAAGCGGAATCCGGCAAGGTAATTAAATCGATAACGATCGACGGAGAGGAACAAACCGTGGTCCGCAACGCCGAAGAATACGTCTATACCGATTACCGTTTCTCGCGCGACGTAAAAATCGAAGTCGAGTGCGGAGATAAACTTTCGTTCGACGCGGGCGCAAGCGGATATACCGTAGAATTTGCCGACGGCAACAACGTCGCCGCTTCGGTCGAATACGATAAAGACAATAAAAACGTCCTGCTTTTCGTTGCGGAAAAAGGTTATTCGATAGACAAAATAACCGTCGCAGGCAAGAAAGGCGGCGCGGACAAAACGATTGCGATAAGCGATTTTAACGCCGTTCCTTCCGGAATTTCCGTTTCTTTGGTTAAAAACGCCGACGGAACGGTAAAACAAGCAACGGTTTCGCTCGCTCTCGACGAGTTCGACGGCGTGGCTACCGCAAGTTACGTTTCTTCCCCCCTTAAATTCAACCTTACGGTGAGATACGGCACGGACGGAAACGACGGACAAGGCGGCACGGTTACCGGCGCCGGCGTGGTTTATTACGGCAAAACGGCGAGCGTATCGGTGGGAGCGGAGCAGAACTACTACGTTTCTTCCTTCAAAGTCGACGGCGAAGAAGTTGCTTTCGTCAATAAGAACTGGACGAGCAAAACGTCTTCTTCGTACGCCGGCAAATACACCGACGGCGAATACGAGTTCGTCGTGTACGGCGATTGCGAGATAGAAGTCGAATTCTCGCTGTTTACTTACAGAGTAACGCTCGACGAAAACAGCGTTAACGGCGAAACCACTCTTTCTACGGACGGAAATAGAGTCGAAAACGGCGTTTTACGCGTAAATCACGGCGGGAAAGTGACGGTTTCTATGAAAGCCGCCGCAGGATACCATATTTCGAGAATACTGATTAACGGCGTGAAAATGGAAGACTACGAACCGATTACCAACGTCGCCAACGACAACGGAAGCGGAACTTATGTCTATCTCAACGCCAAAGGCGACGTAAGCGTTTACGTCGTTTACGAAATCAACAGATATTCTTTCCGTTATTCGTTGATAAACGGATCGGAGAACTTCGCGTCTCAAACGGAAACGGGCAATAAACTCGACTGTCCCGACGCTACGAAAATCGGCGACGACACGTTCGGCGGCATAGCGTACGGAGATAACTTCTCGTTTATCGTAACCGCAGGGGGAAACAACGGTTATTACGTTTATTCCATAAGAATCAAGTACAGCGGATACAAAGACGAAGAAAGAATAAGATACTTCGGCGACGGTTTCTCCGCGGACGGCGGAACTATATGGTTCTCTAAGTTCCTGTGGGGCAACTCTTCGGCAGGTTCGGTAGGCGTAACCGCGGATATAGAACTTATCGAAATCGTTTTCAAGAAGAAGACCTTTGCCGTTACGTTTAACCAACTCGGAGAACCCGGCGGCGGAACGGTGGCGTTTTCCGTAGCGAATTCGCTCAGCCCCGAAGACGGCGTTATCGTGTTCGACAGAGAGAACGCGACGGACGAAAGTATGTCGATATACAGATTTATCGGCGGAAAGATCTATAAAAAGCAATCCGACGGCAGTTTTGCGCTTACTTCGATCGCACTTACCTATATCGGCGGCGAATGGAAGTTCTACGACGAAACCGTAGGCAAAGAGTACACGATGTACTTCGAGTACGGATTGAGATGTACGGTTATAGTCGCTCCGACCGAAGGGTACGAAAGAAGCGCGTTTACGGTAAACGGCGACGACAGAGCGCAAAGCGTCTACAACGACAGATACTCCTTCAACGTTTACAGACAAACGGCTGTCGTAGTGGAATACAAAATACTCGTGTTCGAAGTTTCGCTTAAAGAAATAGCCTACGGCTCGAAGATGAACGAAATATCCGAAAGAGAAACGTCGTCTTACGCCACGGCTAAACTTTATAAGGTAGAAACGGTGGACGGCAAGACAGTGGAAACCCTTCTCGCCGAGATCGAGAAAGGAACGTCTTCTTTCTCGGTTATCGTCGACTACGGCACGCTGATAAAAATCGTAATCACGCCCAACTTCGCCGAACGCGGAGCGTACCTGTTTAATCTGCAGGAAAACAATTCGCAACTTACGATAACGGGCGACGCCACCGCAACGATCACTTACGGCGGCGACGGAAAGAAAACGGTAGAAGATCTGTCGTATAAAGCGACGTTCAAGATAATGGAATACCGTATAAAGACCGTGACGGCTTACGAAGAAGACATAAAGGGCGAAACGAGAAACGTGTTTGCCGGCGACGCAACGAGCGCGGTAAGTTGGAAAACGTTCTGGAACACTTCGGCGGATATCAGAATAATCGCCGGAACGGGTTATTACGTCAAGACGATAGTCATCGTTTATACGGAAAACGGAACGGAAAAGACGATTACGATAGATTATCCGTCGGCAGGCACGGGCGACGAAGAACAAAACTACGTCATAGACAAAGACAGGGAAGACCCGATTTACGGCAAGCGCGATATGCTGACGTTGCTCGGAGTGAAGAGCGATTATACCGTTACCGCTTACTTTGCGCGTAACGAGTATAACCTTACTTACGAATTTGCCGTTCACGCAACCGATAAAGACGGAGTGGATAAGAGCGATTATATCGATTTCGTCAAGTCCGAACTTAACGAAAGAAACTCGGTTTATCCGCAAAGCAGTCACGCCGACTATACCTTCAAAGTCCGTCACTACGACGAACTTACCGGGACGATAACGCCCGTAGACGGATACGCGATAGCCGGTACGAAGATTACCGTACGCTATTACGAAGACGGCGAAGCGAAGGAAAGAGAGTTTACTCTTACCAAAACGGGAAGCGGCGACGAAGTCACGTTTACTTTCCACCGTTTGTCTATGCCCGTTACGGACTTCTACGTTTATTCGGACGTAACGATAATAATCGACCCGGAAATAAAGAGATATTCGCTCGGCACGAGCATTACGAGAACCGCCGCGGCAGGGGATACTTCCGCCAACAAGAACGACACCGCGGTTACGCTCAGAATAAGAGATAAGGCGGTACCCCCGTCGAGAGAAGGCAATAAGATAGTGGTAAACGGCGCCGAGCAAGGAGACGAAGAGTTTACCGCAGGTATCGTGCCTAAAGTAGCGGTGGCGGAACACCACGGCTATTTCGTGTACGAATTCACCACCCCGTCGGGTTATATATTGTCCGACTTTACCGTCAACGGCTATTCGCTTAACGGACTGAAAAAGCAAGGGATAATCGAAACGGACGGGTATAGTTGCGAAAAAGTTTTCGTGGGCGACGACGCAAGATATAAATACAGAATAAAGATAAACGTCGTTACCGCGCTTATCGACGGCTCGACCGATCCGTGGATAAAAATCAACGATATAAACGTTTCGATGGACTTTACTCCTATACAATATAAAGTAAAGATTATCGTAAACGGAGAACTTCTCGATTTCCGTTCGATAAACGGACAAGTGGGCGTGACCGACGGCAAGACGATAAACGTTTACGCCGCTACCGCGTCGTACCACTTCGGAGTCGCGAGCATATCTCCCGTTATGTACGAAGGGTACAGAATAGGCGATTTGAGAACGAACGCGTACTTCGGCACGGAAGACGACTACGTTTCTTACAGAGATAAGTCCGAGTACAAAGTCGGCGCCGCGCTGATCAACAATAGAACGGTAATATCCGACTTTACGCCGCTCAGGTTCGTTTCCGCAGGACTTAAAAACGCAGACGCGTCCAAAGGCGTGACGGTGGTTTATTTCGAGTTCAATACCGAGATAATTACCTACAAACAAGAGATAGAAACCAACGTTTATTACAGCAACAAAGGCAAGGTGGAAATCGTTCCGTTGTCGCAGAACAACGCCGCAGGCACGGTTACCGTAACGAGAATGACCGGCAGCGATTACGTAAACTACGATCTTAACGCGGACGAAAAATACGAAGAAATCGTAGAATACTTTACCGTAATCAGCGTGGAAGCGACGGTTAAGAGCGGCTTTGCGCTTTACGGAATATACGAAGGAATTACCGACAGAAACGGCAAGACCGATTATTCGAGAATAATAAGCGGAACGAGAAACGTCACCTACGCAATCGAAGGCAACGTCCATAAAATTACGATAATCGTAAAAGATTTGTCGGGAGAAACGCTCGGCAACAGAAAATTCCGTTTTGACTTCAAACAACAATCGGAAATATCCCTTACCGTGGCAAACCCGTACAAGTACGTTTCGTCCACTCGCCGTTACGCGTCCTACGTCGCCGTAGAAGCGTATAGTTCGGAATACGCAATGGAATCGGGCAAACCGTCCGCGTCCGATATTATCGAAAATACCAACGTGGTAAGCGGAGAAACCGTAGTGGAAACCTACCGCTTTACCGTGTACGTAGGCAACTACGTCAAGTTTATCGTAAGCGACACCTATCAGAACGCCGCACCCGTGGTAAGATTCTACGACAGCAACCTGTCGCTTACCGCAACCGATCCGTTCGCCGACGAAGGTATTAAAAACTTAGGCGAAAGCGGCTACGGCGAAATGATAGCGTACGAAACCATAGATTATTACGCTTACGTGGGCACGGAAGGAAGAATAACCACCACGAAGAGTACCGTAGGCGCGATAAGTTCGACTTCGGGCGGAACGATAGCATATAACAAACTTCCCGCTTCGTCGGCGAAAAGCGTGGTTCTCAGCGACTCTTCCACCGTCGCGGGCAAAACGGTTACCATCAAAGTTACCCCTGCGGAAAACTATGCGTTCTATCAACTCAGAGCAAGACAACCCCTTAAATCCGAAAGCAGAAAGAAAGGGTACATCGTCTACGGCTCTACCGACGAAACGCAGTGGACGTCGATTGCGTTCGACCAGATAGGCGAAGAAGTGTCCAACGACAGATTCGCCGGAACCAACGGTTTCAGACTGGTTTCTTCCAAGGCGGTAAGAAACGCCGCAGGCGAAATCACGTCTTACGAATTCGAAATCTGGGTATGCGGCGACGCGGAGTTCGAAGTAGAGTTTTATCGTACCTATAAATTGAGTTTGGGTATCTATATGACCGATAAAGTCGCACAATACGGCACGTCTTCGATAACGAGCGACGGAATAAGTTTCGTCGGTACGATAAGCGACGTAGCGTTCGAAACGAGCATAGTAAACGGCGGCAACAGACTCAGTTACGGCGCAAACTTCAATATTACCGCGGTAAAACCCGAAGGCAATTATCAGTTCGTCGGTTGGTACGTCAACAATTACAATACGTTCGAATATCTCGGCTCGCTCTTGCCCGACGACTCGTATTTGGAGCAGAGAATAACGGTATTCAGAAGCGAAATGCCGAGTCTTATATCCGACGGAACGGAAGTGAGCGAACTCACCGTTTACGCCGTGTTCCAGCCGATAATCGACGTAATGATCTACAACGAGAAGTACTATGCGTACGAAGACCACTTCAACAGTTGGAATCTCGGCACGGTGCTTGCGTCTTACTACGACTTTAAGGACGGTCAACCCATCGTTTCCGACGAGACGTCGCTGTCCGTGTACGACAACAAGGGCAAGACCATTCCCGAAGCGATAGACTATTTAAGCGGCGCGGGCGCGTACAAGTACGCGGACGCAAGCGGCAACAAAGGTTTGTGGAGTACGCTCCTTACCGGCAAAGACGCTACCGCAGGTTATAGCGACGAGATGAAGCAAAACAAAGTTTATACTTCGTATAAAGAGTTCACCACGTTGTTCCAGAATATCACCAACTCCGACTACCTGTCGTACAGTTGGCAGGACACCGAAATAAAACTCAACACGTCGGGTATGAACGCGACGGCGCAGTTCGACGCTTGGCAGTACTACAACTGGAACGAGAACAAGTGGCAGAACATAGCCTACAGATACAGAGATTCTTCGATGATGTCCGCAGGCGGATCGGCGACGATTATCGACTGCTACTTCTCGAGTTATTCGCTTAATCTTAACGCGCTTTACGCCCTTGACGGCGGCGCGTCGGTAATGCCGTACGCAATCAGCGCGACGAATGCGAACAATTTGGTAAGAAACGCTTCGGACGCGGCAAACGTAAGACCTTTGCTTATCCGTCCCGACTTCTATCAGACGATTACCGTAGACGTATCGCAAAACCTTTATTCGACCGATTTAGGCGACGAAGATCCCGAACAAACGGTTATGAGCGAAAGCCTCGTCAGAGGAAGAATAAGCACGGTAGACGTTATCGAACCCGTTCCGGGACGTTCGGGAATAAGCGATTCCGGCAAACAAGGCACGTTCGAATACGGCTCGACGATAAGTCTTGTCAACAACGCGTTCGCTCCGGGCGAAGACGTGTACAACGAAAGCAAGACGATAAGATACAGATTCTTAGGCTGGTTTATGAAGTACGACGACGTGTTGTACTACCTTAAAGACAGCGAAGCGGACGAAAGCGGAGCGGTTAAAGCGGCGTACGATATTATGCTTACCTGTAAGAGCAACACTCCGGAAACGGCGATTTCCGTGATCGCGCTTTACGTCGCGCAGTACAAGCAGAGCGTGTACAGTTATAACATCTCGGGCGGCAGTGCGGAAAACTATCTCAGTTCCACCGCCGGCAAGGGAAGTTACGACGCGTCCCCCGTGCTTACGATCGCTTCGCCCACCGACGAACAAATCGTGTTCGAGTCCTTCGACCTTACGGCAACGAAGAAGTTGAATTACACGGCGGCGGACGTCGTTAAGTACTACTGGATAAACGGACTTAACGGAAACAGAGTTTCCGGAGAACCGGGCAATGAAGGAAACGAGTTCGTTAAAGACGGCAGAGAGTTCGATTATTACTTCGACGCGGGTCTTACGTATAAAATAAACGTCAAGAAAAACGCGGAAACGGGCTTATACGCAGAACAACTTTCGGCGGACGATATGAAAGCGAACAACGTCGGTTTCTGTCCAGAAACGGACACGCTTTACAAATATATGAAGAACCGCACGGAAAAACTTGCCGATTACAGCGCGTACTACAATTCGGGCAAAGCGACGTATTACGGACAGACGATCGACGAAACCGGCACTCCGTCGGGTTCGGGACACAGAGCGTACACCGCAAAACAAATGAACGATTTTGCGTTTACCAAGATCGGCGAAGTGCATAACACCAAAGACGACAGCACGAGGAGCAACCAGTACGACCTTATGTACGTCAGCACCGCCACGCTGCTATTTTACAACCTTACTTATAAAGGCGGCGTTACCGTTACGAAATCGCTCGCAAGCGCGATAAGCGGCGGCAAAACCGAAGTGCTTACCGTTTGGGACGAAAACACGCAATACGGCGATTACAAAGAAATTGCGTCCGACGGAACTCCCGTTGCGCTCGGAGCCAACGGCGAAGTCGTAATAAGAGTTACTTTGATTAAGGTCATCGACGAAGGATTTATGGGCAGATTTGCGTTTGCTTTTGCCGGAATGGAAAACGGCGAAGGGTTCCCGACGGACGGCGACGTTGCCGGACCGGGCGAAAGGGGATTGTTCTCTTCGTCCAGAGACGAAACGAAGAACGGCAGAAGAACGTTCACCCGTTGGCTCGAAGTGGATATGAGTTCGATTGCCACGACCCGACTGTTCGGCGACGACTCGTCTACCGCTGCCGTCAATCCGAAACAAGTCGGCGACCACGCGTCCACCCCCGCGGTTTACACGACGGAAAACGCAGGCGATCCGATAAAGGGTTACAAAATCAACTCGACGGCGAAACTTAAATCGATAGAACTTTTCTGGAAAAACAACGCATATTCGTGCGTGGGCGTAATAAATCCGTCAGATTTCCGTCTGTTCGACGACGACGGAAAGAAAATTCCGATTTGGGAAGACGAAGCGACGACGAAATATACCGCCAACTACGCCGAAAACTACGGCAGAACGAAGTTCATACTGAAAGAAGGCGCAAATTACGCTTTGCAGACCGGGCTTAATTCCGGACTTACGAACAACCCCGTTGCGAATTCGATACCGTGGACGCCCCTTTGCGACGACGGAGAAAGAATATCTTCGAACACGAGATACGTTTGGGGAAGCAACTATAATCCAGAAAGAAACGGCGGTTTCGACGGAATACTCGAAGGGAATAACGCGATAATATCGGGAATAGCGGTTAAGTCCGTCGGCACGGACAACTTCGGTTTGTTTGCGATAATCAGCGGCGGCGTCGTACGCAATCTTACTTTCGACAACGCGTATATAAACGTCGGCGACGGAATGAACATAGGTTTGCTCGCAGGAAGTATCGAGTACTCCAAAGTTACCGGAATTAAGTTCGAAAAGAAATCGAATATGCCGATTTATTCGAGTCCGTACGTAAGAACGGCGACGGCAGGAGCAAGAACTTATATCGTAGGCGCAAGCGCGACGAACGTAGGCGCACTTGCAGGACAAATCCTCGGAAGTATCGTCGAAAATATAAGTTTCGATATAGGGGCTAACTTCTCGATGGAAGTAAGTTCGGGCGACAGCGCCGGATTGCTCGCAGGACTTATAAGCGGCGACGATTCGGCTATCGGAAGCATATCGCTTAAAGGCAGCGGCGGATGGCTGTTCGTCGGTACGGGCGACGCCGAAGCGACTTACGCCGGCGGACTTATCGGTACGATCGAAGACGGCGCAGTCGTACGCGGAGTCAAAGTGGAAGATGACGTCAATATGTTTATCGGCGGAGAAACCAACACGGTTGCTTCCGGAGGCGTCGTAGGCACGATTAAGACCCGAGCCACGCTCACGTCGATTGCGTTCAGCGGATATAAAGGCGATAAATCGGATAACTTCTCCTATAACCCCGACAGCGGCAAGGTAGACGGCAAAGGTATATATATCTTCGCAAGCACGACCGGCGGTTACGGAACGAACGCAATCACGGGTACGACCGTAGGTAAAGCGGGCGGACTCGTAGGGTACAACAATCAGGGTTACGTGATAAACACACCGGGCGACAGCGTTACGGGCGTGTTCAAAATCCACGCCGGATTTATCGGCGGTATCGTAGGCGCAAACCGCGGCAGAGTGTCCGGTTTTGCTCTCGGCACGGGACACACCGCGTCGGGATACAACGGAGTTACCGTCCTTGCCTGGATAGACGGCTCGGATAAGAACTACGCCGTAGGCGGTATCGTCGGAGCGAACGCTCACGAAAGTTCTACCAAAGCCACGCCCACCGACGGCGGCTCGGAAAACAAACCCGAGTTTACGATAAACAGAAACTATACCGGTATAGTGGACGATTGCTCGGTAGAAGGAATTGACGCGCTCGGCGTGGCAAACAACGTCTGGAACGTCGGCAACGTTTATGCGTTCTTAAGACAAAGTTCGCAAGACAATTCTTACTTAAACAACGTAGATAAGAGTCAGGCGACCGGCAACTTGCCGTATACCTATAAACACAACCTTATGATGGGCGGGATAGTAGGTTATAATAAAGGCAGCGTGCTTAACTCTTTCGTCAAGAAAACGAAACTTACGTTCGGAGTAAACCACAACGCCACCGACAAGGCGAGCAGTGCGGAACCGCTTAACAGAACGTACTCCTGGGGAATAGAAGTAGGACTTATAGTAGGTTATCACGATCCCGACGCGAAAGCGAATTACGGCTGGGGTAACATATTGTTCGGCATATCTCCGCTCGACGCGTCCGAAAGCGGAAGCGTAAAATCCAACGTAAGCAGCGCGCTTTCGGGCGACGCGCTCAGTTACAGAATTCAAAGTTGCTACAGCATCGACTCGGTCGTTGCGGTAGTCGGAAGAGTATGGATGGATAATCCGTCGGCTTGGACGAATTCGTCGGCAAGCGGTATAGAATCGCTCAAGTGCGAAGTCGGTCTCGGCGGTATCGCCGGCGCAACCGGTAAAAACGGCTATGCGGAATTCTCGATCAACACCTGCTATTCGAACAACAACAAACTGTACTACGACGTGAACGCCAACGGCGACGGCGGCGACAGAAACGGCCCCGGATTTACATCGGGCGAAATTCCGAAGAACTCGGGTAAGTGGTTCAGCGATAACAAGACTACCTGGATAGAGGTTCGTCACCCGTTCTATAAGACGGAACTGTATATGGGAACGTACGTAGGCGGTATAGACTACAGCCAGACTAACAACGGCAACGTATCGACGTACAATATGAAAGGAACGGCTACCGGTACTTATTACAACGACGGCGGCGACAGCAAGTCGCAAGACGATTATAAGAAGTTCAGAAAAGATAAATGGCGTTATGAGTACGCCAACACGTTCTCGACGAGATGGATGAGATACAACAACTCGATTAACAACGAGGATAAAATAACTTCCGTTTTGCCGAACACGAACGGCGGCGCGTGCGAAGAAAACGCTAAGTTCTATTACGAAGACACTACGATAAACGCGTCGTTCGATTCCATCACAGGAGATACGAACAAGATAGAACTCGGCGTAATCAGAGGAACGCTCGCCGCAACCGATATAGAAACCGGTATGCTGAAATACTGCGTGATAAACGGTAAAACGTTAATGCAAGGCAGCGTAATACCCGGCACCGAGTACGAAGTATCGGCAAGCCTCAGGGCAAACTTCCTGGTCAACGGCACCGAATGGGTACTCTACGACTACGACTTGTTCGGCAACAAAATAATTAACCCGACGGCAAGTGCGTATAGCGTAAGAGGAATGTAAGAAAACCGACTAAACGTCGTGCGGGATTTTGCGGCAGTCGCTACGCTTTGTGCGGACAAAATCTAA